>NZ_CP041151.1:1876717-2189504 GCF_006494715.1 Shewanella sp. SNU WT4 | reverse complement strand
ACCTCTGATTGCGCTACGTTATGGCCAGCAGTTAGCGCTCTCCTAGCAGCGGGCCTTGATATTCATGCCATGCGCGATGCTACTCGCGGCGGCATAAGCGCAGTACTTAATGAGTGGGCGCAGGCATCAAATATTGGCATTCAAGTCACCGAAGCGGATATTCCGATTACCGATGAAGTGCAAGGCATGTGTGAATTGTTTGGCTTTGAAGCGCTCGATTTAGCCAATGAAGGTACCTTTGTGCTGGCCTTACCGCAAGCGCAGGCCGAAACTGCGCTGGCAATTTTGCGCCAACAGCCGCAATGCCAGCAGGCCGCTATCATTGGCTACGGACAAACTGAGCATAGCGGTAAAGTGGTATTAAATACTCCATGGGGATCAAGCCGCTATCTTGATGTTCCCCAAGGCGAATTATTACCAAGGATTTGTTAATGCACGAATACTCAATAGTGACCGCACTGCTAGAGCAGTGCGACAATTTAGCTAGGCAGCATCAGGCGCCTGCAGTTACTCGGGTGAGCATTAAAGTTGGCGTCCTTAGTGGCATTGAACCTAGCTTACTGCAAACCGCCTTTGATACTTTTAAGCTAGATAGCTTGTGCCAACAGGCCGAGCTTGAAATGCACATTCAGCCCTTAGCCTTGCATTGCCGCGATTGCAACACCGACTCGCTCCCCTCTGAGCGCGCCATCATTTGCCCGCACTGCGGCAGCTTTAACACCCAAGTGACTGATGGCGAAGATATGTATTTAATGCAGCTTGAATTTGATATGGCTGATAATGGCTAGGCATATAGATTCATACGTAAATATGTAAGATCGTCTGCAAAGTATCCAAATACATTAAACAGATTAGCTATCGTTGGCTGGGGTAAACTAAGGATGGTAATACCCCGTCAATTTATGCCATCACATCTTCATTGTTTGCTTCCAGTCTTAAATAAACCCATTAATATCTTAGCAACGCTTTCCGCTCGACGTCGCGCATCGTTTGGAATATCACACCCAATTAAATGATTAGGATGATGAGGAAACTGAGAATTTAACAAGCGGTTATTTAGTTGTATAAAGCGTGATTGAGTAGCGTGAGATGTTTGCTCTGACACGCTTGGCTGGTACTGTTGCTTACCCAGTAAAGCGCGCTGTTTATAATAGGTGGTAATCGAGACATTATGTTGCTGGCAAAATTCGATATTAGTGCCACTAAAAGTATTGCGTTGTAAAAGTAACTGTCGCCACTGCTGACTTGTTTTGTGAGTTGTCATCACCTGCTCCAAATTTATCAATGAGCAGATATTTTCAAATAATCAGATTAACGATGCGAGGTGTGGTTCGCTGGACGGTTACGCACAATTCAGCTAAAGCATTACAACAACTAAAAACTAGTAAGGGAAAATCTAGGTTGTTTCCCAAGAGTCGTTGCCATCAATTGTTGCCGGCAGAACCAATAAGTGTTCAAGAACGTAAGGATGTGGCCAATGCTTTAATCGGCTGCCAAACAATGAAAGATGATAAGGCAAAGAAAAGTGAGCTCACTTGGGCAATCAAATACTGCTTATTAAACAGCAATAGTTCTAGAGCTGGTATTCGATTTACAGACACCAATAGTTTTAAACGTTTTATGCAAGTAGTCAGTCAACTATTTCCGTGGCGCCGCTGGCAATTATTGCTTCAATACCCCAAAGATAAAAGACTTACTCATTGGAATATGCATAAGGAACTCGTTATTGATCGCTTAGCGTTAAAAAGACAAGAACCATTTCCAGAGGGACTCGGCTACTTGTATCTTCGTCATGCCAAGGAAGAACAATTAATCCAACGTGGCCTTAATCGTTATTCCTCACATAGCCTAAGAATACTATTTCACCGCTTAGCAATCATCCTATTTAATCCTGAAAACATCAAACAGTGGCAGTGAGGGTCAATGCTATCGAAGACGTTTATACCACCGTTCATTTGTTACTGATTGGGCGAACTGAAGTGGCATAGTTAATTTGGCCATCCATTAAGAAACAAATATTATGCTTAGGGCGTATACATTGGGTGGCAAAATGACGAATAAAACACGAGCAACATATACTGCTGCAATTAAGCTTGAAACCGCACAGCTTGTGCTTGATCAAGGTTATACACAAGAGGAAGCAGCAAAAGCCATGGGCGTTGGCAAATCAACTGTCAGTAAGTGGGTGTCACAGTTAAAACTTGAGCGTCGAGGCATAGCTCCCAATGCCTCGCCAATGACATCTGAGCAGATTGAAATTCGTGAGCTAAAGAAAAAAATCGCGCGCATTGAAATGGAAAAAGACATATTAAAAAAGGCTACCGCTCTCTTGATGTCGGACTCGCTGAACAGTTCTCGATAATCGAGAAAATCCATCAAGCAGGGCGTTATCCTATCTCAGTTTCATGTGATGTATTTGGAGTTCACCGTAGCAGTTATCGTTACTGGCTTAAGCGCGATAGAACAATGAACACAGCACAAGTTCTCTTGGAAACAAAGGTTAAGGATATACACGAGCAAAGTGAAGGCTCTGCAGGAGCCAGAACTATTGCAACCATAGCGACAACGCAAGATGTGCAATTAAGTCGCTATCGAGCAGGCCGCTTGATGAAAAAGTTAGGACTGGTGAGTTGCCAGCAGCCACAGCATCGCTATAAAAAATCAGGAAATGAATACACAGACATCCCCAATTTACTCAATAGACAATTTGATGTTGTTGAGCCAAATACGGTTTGGTGTGGCGATGTAACCTACGGTATGCCCGGAGTTCAGCACTAGCATGGAATGCTTTAACGAACCACGAGTCTATCTGAAATACATGAACACTACGGCAGGAGCTACATTGTTTATGGCACTATCTGGTTGTGCAGATAGTTGAGTCTGAGCGGCAGTGACTTATCGTATGCTGATAAGGTGATGTAACTCGCTGACAACGGGGAGTGAGGCGAATTCGTTAAGCCAAGATGCTCCTCTAGACTAAGTATTGGACGGATGAAGAACATGAACCGGTTAACCCGCATCTATGGGCTGAAACGTCGCCATTGCCTACACGAATTAACAGGCAATATGGTGCTGCAATAGTGCTAAACGTATGGGCACTATTGCCGAATTAATGAGTAATAAATATGTACTTATTAATGGATAAACGTTAAATCACAATTCTGCGTTTAAGCATCATCACCTTACAGTACGATAAGGTCAAAGACTGCGATCGGCATCCACCCCAATATGTTTGAGTTCAGGTAGATAAACCGGGGAAGGTTTGTTTTGAATGCTAAGGGAGCATGACCCTGATGACAAACAAGCTGGCGGAGTGTTCGTAGTAGTCTGAGATGGGGAAAGCCCATTACATGGCGAAGGGACACAGTTTAATTGATTTGCGTCAGCAAATTACCTGACCTTAATGAAGTGAAGACCTTTGATAATCAGCGAACAGCAACGTAAATTAGCAACATGGACAGCAACCGATAAAACGCGTCGCGTTAATCGACTGCTGCGCCTTATCAGTCACCCGCATTGGCTTCGCCAAGCGGCTGAAGTAACGCTTTCTTCAAAAGGTGCTAAAACGCCTGGTGTTGATGGAATAACAAAGATTCATATACAGGCTTATTTGGCTGGTTATCTTGATGAGATCAGAGATGATCTGCTGTCAGGTAACTATCAACCGATGCCTGCTAGACGGATCTATATTCCCAAGGCCAATGGAAAGCTACGTCCTTTAGGTATACCAACGCTTAGGGATAGAATAGTTCAACGTGCCATGCTCATGGCAATGGAGCCGATATGGGAAAATGATTTTCATTCGTTGTCCTATGGCTTTAGACCAGAACACCGCAGCTTTATTGAAGCAAAGCATCACATCAATGATTACATCATTAGATATTACAACAACGTTAGGCCACATCATTACAATGCAGGTCTAACACCAAATGAATCTGAGCAAAGATATGCATTAGATTCTAAGTTAGTGGCCAATAAAACTTGACCACTTCACTTGCTATTCAATTCAATTAGTGCGCGGTATATTCATGTTTCACACCAATCGCATTGTCCAAATAATCAGCATCCACAGCTGTCACAACGCTGGATTTTTCTACTGTATTGCGCTTCAAACGTCACATTAAGGCACAATGAACTTCGCCGTCGGGAGCGTGGGAGGTTAATAATCACGCCGTTTTTAGGGGGGTAAAAAGAAGGTCTAGAAGTTTTACGCCGTCTATAATCAATAAATGCGATCCGGCATTATGACACCCGGTCAAACAGGGGTTTTGGTCACGAAATGGTCACGGTCACGAACAGTGGTCGCAGACATGCAAAAGCAGAAAAGCAAAAAGCCCAAGCTAATTAATAGCTTGGGCTTCTTAAATGTTGGCGGAGCGGACGGGACTCGAACCCGCGACCCCCGGCGTGACAGGCCGGTATTCTAACCAACTGAACTACCGCTCCAATGCCCTTGATATTATTAATAACTTTAGCGTAGGTCAATATTTTTTTTGATAACAATTAACTGTTTAGCTAAATTTTAACCACTCAGGCTACAACTCATGACTAGGCGGTTTTACCAGCAAGCTTGATGTCTTTGGCGCCTGTACTGCTTTTAGCATTGGTCGCTGGCTGATTCAACATATTGAGTTCCGCTGATGCCAGTGCTTTTGCCATGGTTTGCCGCTTTCGCCAGACGATTAGACCAATAATGCCAAGCACTAATAAAATGACATTAATAGTAATAATCCAAAACTGTGCATTACTGCGCGCCGCCAAAGTTTGAGCATCGGCTATTTTTGCCTCTTCTTTAGCAATGTCTGCCAAACTTGGTCCTTCTGGCACAGGATCGGCTATGGAAAAAAATTGCTCATTCATGGTGAGCACAATTTCGCGCCCACCAACAGTAGTGGATGCAATACTGCCTTCAATGCGATATCCCCCAGGGCCTGGCATTTTAGGAATATCCATCAGATTATTACCAGGCACCAGCACGGTTAGGGGTAATGGCCATTGCTCAGATGGTCCAACAACGGTAAGTTCCACATGAGTTTCAGGCGCGCGTACATGTTCTTCATTAATAAAGATATTAACTCGCCATTGTCCATTTACGGTATCGCTCGGCTCAACAATGGTGACCTTTACAGGCTGCGGCAACAGGTTAAGCGGTATATTAAATTCGCGCTCAAGGATGCGATTTCTGGCCATTACCTGAAAGGTATAATGACCCCAAGGTTGATTTAAATTGAGATCGCCAGTAAATAGGCCATCATCTGGGCGCTCATCGAGCATTTCGCCATTATCAAGATAGCCACCCGCCTTGTAAGTACCAACGGCAAAATTCTCATCGCCTGCTTGCTGATTACTCAATAACTTAGCTTGCCAATTAATCAAGTAATCCATGCCGGGCATAGTCATTAGTTTCTCGCCTGAGAGTAAGCGCGCGGTAACCTTAACGCGTTCACCTTGAAAAATGGGTTCAGGTAACGGGTCAACTTCTACTGACAATTCAGACAGTTTTTCAATGCTTGAACCTTGATTGACATGGCCTAATACCTGCCAAGGGCCGGGCATAGGGTTTTTAATGACGATAATGTCGCTGGCAATACCATCAACCCAGTGCACAGTATCGGGATGACGGTCGGAATACCACTTAGTACCATCGGGTAAGAGCAGGATCACTGGCACAGATTGATAGCGACGTTTGATGAGTAGAGTAATGTTTTCAACCATATAATCGATGCGAAATCGATTATTCAGGCCTGCGGTGGCTGTTGGCTCAATAATACTGAGTGGCGCAGAGTTATCCTTATCTGCGCTGCTCGTCTCCTGCGCCTTGGTTACATTGGCTGTTAGGGCTACAAAGAACATTAGCCCCAGTAACAAGCATCCCTGTGATTTTTGCAAATTACCCTCTCCAGAGGCATTTCCCTGATTTGGCCACTAGGTCAAGACGGGACTCATGTATAGCTAGTTCATCGGCAGCGGCGCAGATAACTTTAAGTGCATTGCGCGTTTTACTAAGACGCATCACATCACCGCGCTCTTGGCCAGGCTCTTCGGTAGATAATTCCAGCTTAGTTTGGCCGCCTGTCATGGCAAGATAAACATCTGCCAGAATTTCAGCATCGAGTAAGGCGCCGTGTAAATCACGACGACTGTTATCTATATGATAACGCTTACATAAGGCATCTAGATTATTTTTCTGCCCCGGGTGTAAAAACTTGGCAATAACCAGTGAATCGAGCACGCCGCACATGCTGGCGATTTTTGGCCCTTGCGGGTGCAGCATGGATAATTCATGATCGAGGAAGCTAATATCGAACGACGCGTTATGAGCGACGATTTCCGCACCATCCACAAAAGCTAGAAAATCTGCCGCAATTTCGGCAAATTTAGGTTTATCCGCCACAAACGCATCGGTAATGCCGTGAACACCAATCGCTTCAATATCAATTAGTTGCTGTGGATTAATATATTGATGGTAATGACGCCCCGTTAGCTTACGGTTGATCATTTCCACGCCACCAATCTCAATTACCCTGTGACCTTTATAGATAGGACCACTGCCTTGGTTCATACCTGTGGTTTCGGTATCCAGAATAATCTGACGACTTGCACTGGAGATAATATTCATAATAACTTGCAGCCTCTATCAAGGGATGGGGTTATAATCGACTCAAGATTTCTTATCATAGCAAGCAGATGCCTCAACGAAAACTTGTTCATATTTTTACTGATGGTTCGTGCCTAGGTAATCCAGGTCCCGGTGGTTATGGGATTGTCATTAAGTTCAACCAGCACACCAAAGAGCTGGCACATGGCTATCAATTAACTACCAATAATCGTATGGAGCTATTAGCGCCGATTGTGGCGTTAGAAGCCTTAAAAGAACCTTGCAAAATTGTGCTCACCAGCGATAGCCAATATATGCGCCAAGGGATCACTCAGTGGATCCACGGTTGGAAAGCTAAAGGCTGGAAAACTGCGAACAAGGCGCCGGTTAAAAATGTCGACCTATGGCTGCGCCTTGATGCCGCAAGACAAATTCATGACGTCGACTGGCAGTGGGTTAAAGGCCATGCGGGTCACGTTGAAAACGAACGCTGCGACATTTTAGCTCGCCAAGCCGCTGAGGCTAAGCCTCAAGACATTGATGAAGGCTATAACCCGTAATCATTAAACGATTCTATTCATATAAGCGGCTACGGCCGCTTTTTTTTATCATTTACACAGTAATTTACAGATACAAAAAAGCCCCAACATAGTTGAGGCTTTTTTGTCATCTAAAGATGGTACCCGAGGCCAGACTTGAACTGGCACGCTTATTCAGCGAGGGATTTTAAATCCCTTGTGTCTACCGATTCCACCACTCGGGCATTTTTAACTTAACGCCTAAGCATTAGGTTTCAAATGAGTGGAGGCGCGACCCGGAGTCGAACCGAGATCGACGGATTTGCAATCCGCAGCATAGCCATTCTGCCATCGCGCCAAATTGTGACCCAATCAAAGATTGGAGCGGCATATCGGGTTCGAACCGATGACCTATACCTTGGCAAGGTATCGCTCTACCAACTGAGCTAATGCCGCATTCACTTGTTAATCAGGAGCTTCCCCTTGACTACGAGACGCATTCTACCTGAATCGACTCACCAGTCAATCGTAAATACCCAATAAAATTGCAATCCCGAACTGAATGCCGAATTATCCAGCAAACTGCTGTCAAAGCAAACAAAAAAGGCGCTCAGAGCGCCTTTTTCTATGCGGCTAATGGCAAAACTAAGACCCTAAAACGTTATTGGTTTCGCGTTAAGCATTGTTGGTTAACCCTTTACTACCTAATTAATCATCACCTAAGGGTAATGATGGGTATTGCAGACCTAACATCTTCTGCATTACGCCTACTACTTGGCAGCTATAACCAAATTCATTGTCATACCATACATATAAAGTCACGCGCTTATCTTCAGCTATCGTGGCCTGCGAATCAAACACACCAGCGTAGCGTGAGCCCACTAAGTCGCTAGATACGATTTCCGTCGATTCAGTGTAATCGATTTGATTTTGTAAGCCTGAGTGCAAAGACACATGACGTATATAGTCATTGACGCTGTCTTTAGAGACTTCACGATTAAGGTTTAAACTTAATATCGCCAACGACACGTTAGGCGTAGGTACGCGGATAGCATTACCGGTTAAACGCCCTTTTAAGGCAGGCAATGCTTTAGCCACTGCCTTGGCAGCGCCCGTTTCTGTAATCACCATGTTTAATGGCGCGCTGCGACCACGGCGATCGGCACTGTGGTAGTTATCAATCAGGTTTTGATCATTGGTATAAGAGTGGATAGTTTCCACATGGCCATTCTCAATCCCAAACTCATCATGAATTGCTTTGAGTACCGGCGTTATAGCATTCGTTGTGCAACTCGCAGCTGACACTATTAGATCATTAGGCAGAATATCATCTTCATTGACGCCAAAGACTATGTTCTTAATGTCACCTTTGGCTGGCGCAGTTAACAAGGCTTTTTCTACACCAGGACAGGCTAAGTGCTGCCCTAACCCGGCTTCATCTTTCCAAATGCCCGTGTTATCAACCACGAGTGCGCGCTCAATGCCGTATTTGGTGTAATCCACTTCACTTGGGCCATCGGCATAAATCACTTGGATATAAGTACCATTGGCAATTAAGGCATTGTTATCAGTATCGACTTCAACAGATCCGTTAAATGGACCATGGACTGAATCACGGCGCAATAAGCTCGCGCGTTTCTCTAAATCGCCTTTACGGCCGCCGCGCAATACAATGGCACGCAGGCGTAAACGGTTACTCTTACCACTGCGTTCAATTAACAGACGCGCTAATAAGCGGCCGATACGACCAAAACCATACAGCACCACATCTCTTGGTGCGGTATCACCCGTGTGGTGGATCACTTCTTTGAGCTCATGGGCCATATACGCTTCAATTTCATCGATATCTTGATGATTACGCCAATATTTAACCGCTAATTTACCGATATCAACCTTGCAGTGTTTAACGTCTAACTTGCTTAAGGCTTCTAAAAAAGGAAAACTTTCGCGTAAGCGTAATTTATCGCCCACATGGCGACGAACTAAACGGTGAGCCTTAATAATCTCTATGGTTGACGCACTGAGTAATGGTCGTCCATAGACAACCACTTCAACGCCTTGATTACGGTAAAGCTTACCTAACAGAGGCTGCATGGCCTCGGCTAATTCAAATCGTTCTTGCCAGCTTTGTAGATGTTTATCAGCGCTCATTGACAGATCCTTTAATCTCACTTTTTATAATGCTTAGATGAATAGCTAAAGTAGCAGAGAAGAAACCAAGCGTTATTTAATGCGCGTAATGCGGTGGCTAAGGGTACAGAAACAGGTTGCGTGACTGTTACAGCCTATCCTTGGTCGCCGATAGTGTAATGAATTCAGGAGTGGCAATCCAGCAAGATATTATGGCTAAATATGTAATTTTATTAGTGAAAATACGCATTACATGCGGGTTTGCACCTATATGTTGTAATGTTTACAACAATCTAACCCGAGTGATGGGTGAGTGCGTCGAAAACACCCCAAAGCTCAAGCAGGTTCTGTAAGAATAATCCTCAAAAAAATTGCTATTTTTACGGCAATAATCACGCCAGAACGCTGCTAATGGTGTTTTAAACGCCACTAATGCTGCATTAGCAGTATTAATACAGCATAAGCACCACAGAGCCATCATCAGCAAGACACGATAAAAACTGTGAGACTGACTATCACAACACTCATTGAATCATGCTTATAAGGCTGCAGATAGCATTTCACTTAAGTGTCCAGGCACAGTTATTCTTAACAAAACCCTCGCGCCTCCCCTCGCCTTAACTTGGGCGCTTATGCCAATGCTGTAACGGCCTATATCTGGGAATATGATTAACGCAAAGTACTAACAAGACCTAGTTGTAACTAATAAATAGTCAGTAATAAATAATAGGTAATCGAGCCTAAGTTATATGCGGCGGCGCTGAAAGACGCTATGTCAAAACCGTAATAACCACGACAAAAGCTCGGATGAGCCCAAGAATAGAAAAAACGCAGTGTGATCTAGCGCACGAACTGGCGTCGATAAAAGCACTAAATTGATTGCCAAATATGAGGGCTAGTCATCATTTTGTAAAAAAATTACCTCATTAATGCCAATTAGGCCACAAATAGGTGGATTTAGCTTGACCATCGCCACTAATTTGGTAAGTTTACAACCAGAAGTATTTTCTAATCACCAGAGGGATATGAGATGACTATCCGCGTTGCAATTAACGGCTATGGCCGTATCGGTCGTAATATTTTACGCGCTTTATACGAAAGCGAAAAAAACTACCCAATTCAAATCGTTGCTATCAATGATCTTGGCGATGCTGCTATTAATGCTCACTTAACTAAGTACGATTCTGTGCATGGTCGTTTCAACGCTAAAGTTGAACACGATGCAGAAGCGATTTATGTTAATCAGGATAAAATCCTGACTTTCCAAGAGCGCGATCCAGCCAAACTGCCATGGGCAGAATTAAACGTTGATGTAGTGTACGAATGTACCGGTATCTTTACTTCTAAAGAAGCTGTACAACCACACCTGAACGCTGGCGCCAAGAAAGTTATCATTTCAGCTCCAGGCAAAAACGTTGACGCTACTGTAGTTTACGGTGTTAACCAAGATGTGTTGACCGCTGATATGACAGTGATCTCAAACGCATCTTGCACCACTAACTGTTTAGCACCTTTTGTTAAGCCGTTAAATGATGAGTTAGGTATCGAATCTGGTTTAATGACCACTATTCATGCTTACACTAACGATCAGCGTTTATCAGATGTGTACCACACTGATTTACGTCGTGCTCGCGCCGCTGCAATGTCTATGATCCCAACTAAAACTGGTGCAGCTGCTGCCGTAGGTTTAGTGGTTCCAGAACTGCAAGGTAAGTTTGACGGTTTAGCGGTACGCGTACCGACTGTTAACGTATCTTTGGTTGACTTGTCGTTCATCGCTGCTCGCGACACGACGATTGAAGAAGTAAATGCCATCGTTGAACGTGCTTCTAAGCAGTTCCCATTGTCTGAAGCCTTAGCTATCAACAAAGAGCCACTGGTATCTATCGACTTCAACCACAATGCTTACTCTTCTAACTTTGATGCCACTCAGACTCGCGTCAGTGGTCGGTTAGTTAAAGTAATGTCTTGGTATGATAACGAATGGGGTTTCAGCAACCGCATGTTAGACAATACTGTGGCATTGATGAACGCTAAGTAATTAGCCCTAGTTCATTAAATCCATAAAGCCTTTTAAGGCTATGATGCCAATCAGTTAAGCTGATTGGCATTTTTTATAGCTGTCGCACGCGGTTTTTATAGATGTAAATCCAACGCTGTAAACGCTGGCATTATTGGTGCATACAGGCTCTATCCTTAACTCAACCGCAATTAAACCAGAACAACCTCTCTATCTCGCCCCTTGCCTCAACTCAAAGCTAATGTTTGCTCAAGCTTATCAATCATCTCGCTTATTAACCCGTTAGCATTAAGCCTGTTCACCTCAAGTTAACACTTTGCCATGCAACCGAGCCACCTTTCAGACAACCTTAAACACACTATCGCTAACTATGCAGCAATGACATAGCCTTGTTGCTTGATGATACTTTGCTAATCGATGAGTAAGCTCCAGCAGCTAACAAGCAAGCTTGATGAGTTAACCCTTGTTAAAACCTTATTCCACACCTAAAAAAACCGATAAAAAATCCGAGTTCTACTAGAGAACTCGGATTATTAGTGCATCTATGACTTAGCCATTAGCTTGCAATGACCAAGCTAGGAGCTAGCCCTGCAAGCGTCTTGATTTACAGACCCGCTAATGCGCTCTTACATAAATCAGTAATACGCTGCCAATCACCGGCATCCATTGCATCTGTTGGTGCAATCCAGCTGCCACCGATGCAATCAACATTGGCTAATGCCAGATAATCGCGATAGCTGTTAGGCGTAATGCCGCCCGTTGGGCAAAAACGAATATCAGCTAATGGACCGGCAAAAGCTTTAAGGGCATTAACGCCACCTGAGGCTTCCGCTGGGAAAAACTTAAAGTGGGTATAACCTAAGTCCATACCCGCCATCACTTCAGAAATACTGGCAACACCAGGAATTAATGGCACAGTTCCAGCCATAGCCGCTTTCAGTAACGCAGGAGTAGCGCCTGGAGTGATAACAAACTGCGAACCTGCGTCAACCGCTTGCTGCAATTGCAGCTCAGTTAAGATGGTACCCGCGCCCACTAAGGCTTCTGGCACTTCTTCAGCAATTTTACGAATGGCTTCTAGCGCGCACGGTGTACGTAACGTCACTTCTAACACGCTGATCCCGCCCGCTACTAAAGCTTTGGCTAATGGCACAGCATGTTCGATTTTATTAATTACCATCACAGGCACTATCGGGCTGCGAGAAAAGACATCTTGTGGTTGTAAAGTCCAATTGTTGCTCGGCATTGCTTTGTGTCCTCTGGAATTAATACTTTTCATCTATGGCTTGAGTGCAACGAGCACCGGTTTCTGGGCTAGACAGATTACTGCGCAGCGCGCCAAATAATTCGCGTCCCATACCAAAACTGTAATGACGCAGAGTCGGTAACTGACATTCTCTGGCCGCTAACTCTTCTGCATTAACCAGCAGTGATAATTCACCGGTATTGGCATTAATACGCACTAAATCACCAGCTTGAATTTTGCTGATCATGCCGCCATCAAGGGCTTCAGGCGTTAAGTGAATGGCGGCAGGAACTTTGCCTGATGCGCCAGACATACGGCCATCTGTTAATAGTGCCACTTTAAAGCCTTGATCTTGCAGACTGCCTAAAATCGGCGTCAGCTTATGCAGCTCTGGCATGCCATTGGCTTTTGGCCCTTGACCTTTAACAACAACCACGCAATCACGATTCAATTCGCCAGCCTTAAACAAGGCTTCTAATTGATTTTGATCATCAATCACTACGGCTGGAGCTTCAACAACTCTGTGCTCAGGCGCCACTGCTGATACTTTAATCACAGCGCGGCCAAGGTTGCCCTTGATTAAGGTTAAACCGCCATTACTTTGGAAGGCTTTATCAACGCTTGCGATCACATCGGTATCTAATGATGACGTCGGACCATCTACCCAAGTGAGCTCACCGTCAATTAACTTAGGCTCCATGGTGTAAAGCTCAAGGCCATCACCTGCCACAGTTTTAACATCGGCATGCAATAAGCCAGCATCCAGTAATTGACGGATTAATAGCGCCATACCGCCTGCAGCATGGAAATGGTTAATATCCGCCTGACCATTTGGATACACTCGCGCCAGTAAAGGCACGGCATCTGATAATTCCGAGAAATCATCCCAATTGATGATAATGCCAGCAGCGCGAGCAGCAGCTACCATGTGCATGGTTAAGTTGGTGGAACCGCCAGTTGCCAGTAATGCCACAATGCCGTTAACAATGGATTTTTCACTGACAATATGACCAATTGGCGTGTATTGAGTGCCCATTTCGCTTAAACGACATACTTGACGTGCTGCCGCTTTATTTAACGCCATACGCAGTGGATCATCAGGATTTACAAATGATGAACCAGGTAACTGTAAGCCCATGACTTCGAGCATTAACTGGTTAGAGTTCGCGGTGCCATAGAAGGTACAAGTACCAGCACTGTGATAACTCTTTGATTCAACATCAAGTAAAGCATCACGTCCGACCTTGCCTTCGGCAAATAACTGACGAATACGCGCTTTTTCTTTATTCGGAACACCTGAGCGCATTGGGCCTGCTGGCACAAATAAGGTCGGTAAATGGCCGAAACTTAAGGCGCCAATCAATAAACCTGGAACTATCTTGTCACAAATACCCAGCAGCAAAGCACCATCAAACATGTTGTGCGACAAACCAACGGCAGTTGCCATCGCAATCACTTCACGGCTGAGTAAGCTCAGCTCCATGCCAGGCTGACCTTGAGTCACGCCATCACACATGGCCGGAACGCCGCCGGCAACTTGCGCCACACTACCGACTTCCTGACAGGCATCTTTCAATAACTGCGGATAATCAGCATACGGTTGATGGGCAGACAACATGTCATTATATGACGTGATAATGCCAATGTTAGCCTTAGTAAATTGCTGCAAACTATGCTTTTCAGCTGGGCTACAGGCCGCAAAACCATGGGCTAAGTTGCCACAACTTAAGCTCGAGCGGTGTACACCGCGAGCCTTGGCTTCTTCTAACGCTTGTAAATAGGTAGCGCGAGTTTGCTGGCTACGGGCGATAATTCTATCGGTTACCGCGGATACTACTGAGTGCATTCTTGCCTCCTTAAGCACTCCAGTACACATCTACTGGAGTCTTGTGTTGTGCCAAAACAGCGCGAATTGGCATGGCGTGTATATCGTCACTGCTAAGCGCTTGGCGATACACTGAAAGTTTACTGTCGCCCACTAAATGCAAATAAATCTGACGGCTATTTAGTACAGCGGCGCGAGTCAAAGTAATTCGTGGATGCGGCGCGCTCACTGGATTAACAGCGCAGCACATGGCGCTTGATTCAAGCGCTTGGCTAAGTTCAGCCTCTTTGGCGCACGGGAACCAAGAGCAGGTATGGCCATCATTGCCCATGCCTAAAATCACCACATCAAATGGCCGCGGAAAATGCGCTAATGACTCACTCGTCATGGCAGCGCCCTCTTCCGGGCTGGTGTACATGTTTTTTAGACCGCAGAATTTGGCATTTGATGCCAAACCTTGCAGTAAATTGGCACGTACTAAGGCTTCATTTGAATCTTTATCATACAGCTCAACCCATCGCTCATCCGCTAGCGTGATATAGACATCACTCCAATCAATGGCTTGCTCGCTTAAACGCTCAAACAACTTTAATGGTGTTGAACCGCCCGATACCACGAGGCTGGCGCGGCCGCGAATATCAACCGCATCTTGCAATTGATTAGCGATGCGCTTAGCTAACTGAGTCTCTAATTCAACGGTTGAATCAAACGACTTAAATACGGTTTCAGCTATCATGATTGACCTCACTCGTCCCAAGAACGACCATCTTTGGTAATTAACGCGACCGAAGCAACAGGTCCCCAAGTACCAGCAGGGTAAGATTTTGGTTTTTCATTACTCAACTCCCACGACTGAATAATGCCATCAACCCACTTCCATGCTTGTTCCACTTCATCGCGGCGCACGAATAATGCTTGATTACCTAACATGGCTTCGAGCAATAACCGCTCATAGGCATCAGCAATACGTTCATTTTTGAAAGTATCGGTGAAGCTTAAATCGAGCTTAGTGGTTTGCAGGCGAGTGGTTTGCTCAAGACCTGGCACCTTGTTCATCATTTGAATTTCAACCCCTTCATGAGGTTGCAGACGAATGGTTAATTTATTCGGTGGCAGATTACGGCAGCTGGCGCGATATAGGTTGTGTGGTGGGTTTTTAAAATACACCACAATTTCTGAGCTTTTGAACGGCATACGTTTGCCGCTGCGCAGATAAAAAGGAACGCCAGCCCAACGCCAGTTGTCGATATCGACTCGCAGCGCGACGAAGGTTTCAGTGTTGGAATGAACATTGGCATCATCTTCTTCAAGATAGCCTGGCACTGGACTGCCCTTTAAGAAACCAGCGGTATATTGACCGCGTACTGTGTTCTCATAGACATTGTCGGTATTAATAGGTCGCAATGACTTTAATACCTTCACTTTTTCGTCACGAATCGAATCGGCATCAAGATTCACTGGCGGATCCATGGCTACTAAGGTCAAGACTTGCAGTAAATGGTTTTGGATCATGTCGCGCATCTGGCCGGCTTTATCAAAATAGCCCCAGCGACCTTCAATCCCCACTTCTTCTGCCACAGTGATCTGGACATGATCAATCGTACGGTTATCCCACTTAGAGGCGAATAACGAGTTGGCAAAACGCAGTGCTATCAAGTTTTGTACAGTTTCTTTACCTAAGTAATGGTCAATCCGGTACACCTGATTTTCATTAAAGTAGGCAGAAACTTGATCGTTAATTACTTTTGATGATGCTAAATCCGAGCCAATCGGTTTTTCCAACACCACACGGGTATCAGGCTTAATCAAGTTTTGTTCGTTAAGGGCTCGGCAGATATCGCCAAAAATTGAAGGGGGGGTCGCGAAATAGTTGACCATCACATGGTCAGGATGCAGCAGGTCATGAAAGGCTTTATACCCTTCTGACTCAGTAAAATTAGTGCCGATATAATGACAACGCTTAATAAAGCGCGCCAAGGTAGCTTCACATAAAGGCTCTTTAACAAACGTTGTTAAAGCCGTTTTGACTAACTCAATAAAATCTTCGTCCCTGAGATCATCTTTAGCAACACCAATAACTCTGGTATTGGCATTTAGCAGCTTAGCTTTATCTAGCTGATATAAAGACGGTAACAGCTTACGTCGAGCTAAATCACCTTTGGTACCAAATAACACGAAGTCACAAGCTTTGGTGGATTTTGATATGCTCATTGCAACAAACTCTCCTTAAGTCACCGAGTTCCCAAATCAAACTGTGAGGAAACCCACTGTTTTGTTGTAATATAACAACAGAATTTAGTATTTGCACCAAGATTTTTTCAATAATCAGGCATAGCGCAACTGGTCAGTTACCATACTTATCTGATATGCTTTTCCTTGCTAACTCACTGAGTCAGCAAGCCCTATTGACGACTACAACTATTTGGCAAACTTGCTGTTCTGAAAGTAAAACAAAATAATCCTGCCAATTTTGACCGTCATGAAAAAATAAAATTACATAAATGAAATTCAAGCGGATACTGGCCCATGAATACACTAGAAAAGGTTCAAAAAAACCTCAGTCATTTTAGCAAATCAGAACGTAAAGTCGCAGAAGTTATCCTGGCATCACCACAAACCGCTATTCATTCAAGCATAGCCACGCTCGCTAAGATGGCTGATGTCAGCGAACCTACGGTTAACCGTTTTTGTCGCCGTTTAGATACCAAAGGTTTCCCTGATTTTAAATTACATCTCGCGCAAAGCTTGGCCAATGGCACGCCTTATGTCAGCCGCCATGTCGAAGAAGATGACTCACCTGAGTCTTATACCACTAAAATTTTCGAATCTTCGATGGCCTCTTTAGATACCGCTCGCCAAAGCCTAGATATCGCCGCCATTAATAAAGCTGTTGATATCTTAACCCAAGCGAAAAAAATCTCATTTTTTGGTTTAGGCGCATCAGCCTCAGTGGCTCACGATGCTCAAAATAAATTTTTCCGCTTTAATGTGCCAGTCATGTGCTTTGATGATGTATTAATGCAGCGCATGAGCTGTATTAATAGTGCCGAAGGCGATGTGGTGGTATTAATCTCCCACACCGGCCGCACTCGCTCGCTCGTCGATATGGCAAAACTTGCCCGTGAAAATGGCGCCGCTGTCATTGCCATTACCACCCGTAATTCACCGCTTGCCAATGAATGCACTCTGCCAGTCACCCTAGAAGTGCCAGAAGATACTGACATGTATTTACCTATGGCATCGAGGTTAGCGCAATTAGTGGTGATTGATGTGTTAGCCACTGGGTTTACCTTACGCCGCGGCCCACGTTTTCGCGACAGTTTAAAGCGTGTCAAAGAAGCGTTAAAAGAATCTCGTATTCATATTGATCAACATCTTTAAGCAACATTCAATGCTGTAATGATTAACAACAAAACCGCGCCGTGACTTCGCGGTTTTTTATGGTCCAAGCTAAAATTTGACATCAAAACACTATTACCTAACTAAAATTAGCGCTGCGTCACAATTTCAAGCCTGACGGCCGTCATATAACTGATGTAATTTTACTACATTTTGGATTTGAGTCTGATACTATTGATTCAGAAGTTTTTATTAATTTAAGAAACCACCGGAGTGACATATGTTCCGCAGAACCAAGATAGTAACCACCCTAGGCCCAGCCACCGATCGTGATGACAACTTACGCCGCATTATTGCTGCTGGCGCCAATGTCGTACGTATGAACTTTTCCCATGGCTCAGCAGAAGATCACCTATTACGTGCTGAACAAGTTCGTGCTATCGCTCGTGATTTAGGCGTTCACGTAGCCATTCTTGGCGATTTACAAGGCCCAAAAATTCGCGTTTCTACCTTCAAAGACAACAAAAAAGTTCATTTGCCACTTGGCCACCAATTTGTCTTAGATGCCGAGCTTGGCAAAGGTGAAGGCGACGAAAACCAAGTCGGTATCGATTACAAAGCCCTGCCTGATGATGTCAAGATTGGTGACATCCTCATGCTGGATGACGGCCGCGTGCAGTTAGAAGTTGAGCAAGTCGTTGGTCGTAAAGTATTAACCCGCGTAGTTGTTGCAGGCCCATTATCAAACAATAAAGGCATCAACAAGAAAGGCGGCGGACTGTCTGCCGCTGCTTTAACTGAAAAAGATATCGCTGACATTAAAACAGCGGCAGCCATCAAGGTTGACTATTTAGCTGTGTCGTTCCCACGCAGCGGCGCTGATTTAGATTATGCTCGCCGCTTAGCGCAAGAAGCCGGTAGCAATGCCTTAATCGTAGCTAAAGTTGAACGCGCCGAAGCCGTTGCCACTGATGAAGCTATGGATGATGTGATTTTAGCCTCTGATGTTGTCATGGTTGCTCGCGGTGATTTGGGTGTTGAAATTGGTGATGCTGCGCTTGTTGCTGTGCAGAAGAAACTCATCAGTCGTTCACGTCAATTGAACAAGGTTGTGATCACTGCGACTCAGATGATGGAGTCGATGATTACCAGCCCAATGCCAACTCGCGCTGAAGTGATGGACGTAGCAAACGCCGTACTCGATGGTACCGATGCAGTAATGCTGTCGGCTGAAACTGCGGCTGGTGACTTCCCAGAAGAAACCGTTAAGGCCATGGCCAGCGTATGTGTTGGCGCTGAGTCGCACCCAAGCGTAAAATCATCTAAGCACCGCTTAGATTCTCGTTTCACTTCTATGGAAGAAACCATCGCGTTATCAACCATGTATGCAGCCAACCATCTGGAAGGTGTTAAAGCTATCATAGCCTTAACCGAATCAGGTGCTACGCCATTACTGATGTCACGCATTAGCTCATCACTGCCAATTTTCGGTCTGTCTCGTCATGACACCACCTTAGCAAAAATGGCACTGTACCGCGGCGTGCAACCTGTGTACTTTGACTCAACAACTACCACTGATGGCCAAGTGCATCGCGTTGCCCTTGAGCAATTAACGGCTGCAGGTTATTTAGTGTCTGGCGATATGGTATTACTGACTAAAGGTGATGCCATGGAAACTGTCGGCGGCACCAACACTTGTAAAGTGCTGATTGTAGCTTAAAGTAATTAGAGCCCTTAAGGCTTAATAAAACCCGCCAATCGGCGGGTTTTTTATTATCTGCAGTATGTTAAGTGGTGATGAGGTCATGTTTGGTTGCTCAATTTGCTCGCCTCATTTAACTGCAGGAGTCAATAAACCCAGTCACCGGCAAAGACATCCAAACAACCATCTCATCTTAAGTGGTGACAGCAACACCGGCAGCCATATACGGAATGACCCGAAGCAATACGCCTTCGATATCTATCTTCTCATCAAAATCAGCGGCAGCAATTTCACGCAGGGCATCGGCTGACGCCATAGTGAACACAATCGTACCTAAAGTGAAATGTAAGCGCCAAAACATTTCTTCAGGCGGAATATGCGGCGCACTTTTAGAGATGGCAGCCACAATACTTTGCAAGTGTTCCGCATAGTGAGTGGTAATAAACCAACGAAGATGTCCCTGACTTTCAATATAACCGCGGCCTAACAACTGCAAGAAGATAGTGGTGCCTTCTTCCCGTAATTTATTAAGATCTAATAATGGCCGAACTAACGAGGTAAATATTTGCCGTAAGCTAGCGTTGTCATGTTGCTGCTGGCATAAGGCAATTTGCGCAGACGCTTTGGGCATAAAAACATCTAAGTAGCGCGCCAGCACAGCGCGAATTAATTCTTTTTTGGAACCAAAATGATAATTAACTGACGCTAAATTAACTTCAGCCTTACTGGTGATAAGCCGAAGCGATGTTTCAGAAAAGCCACGTTCTGCGAACAATTTTTCAGCCGCATCTAATATTCTGGTTTTGGTATCGGTTCGACTGACCATCATTTTGCTCCCCAAATTTAAACACGCGTTTAAATTAAACATTGGTTAACAAGTTGTCAAACATTAGATAGCAGTTAAGGTGCTTCCACAGCGCTTTTATCGTTATTTAGGTGTGCCTACAAATTAAGCTGATAATGTTATCCGTTTCAAACACTCATAGTGAATGCATTTGCCGTTTATTGTGCTGCGCTCATTTTGCAATTATTGCGGCATAATTATCTTGCAAATATCGCAGCGAATGTTGAAGACAAGTCTTTACTATTTGTATATTCGCCCGCAGTTAAGCGCAGGAGATGCCATCATCTGCCCAAATAGCACCTACATGATACGGAAATACTATCTATTCACGCTTAAATAGCGCAAAACCAGAGGTATTACACATTTTGTAATACTCTAACGCTATCAAGTATTGCTCAGCTTGTTTATAGTGAACGCATGATTGCCATTTACCAGTTTATCCATGAAATATCTTTCTAAGTCGTTGTTGTATTTAACTTGTTTCTCAATTGGTGCGCTGTTTTTTTTGCCAACTTATGCACAAACCGAGCAGGGAGCGTCACCAGTAAATGCCAGCACTATTGACTTAGATGATAAGCTTAATCAGCATTATCAGATCCTAACCCAAGCCTTTGAGCGTTTAGATTCTAAGGCTGTCGCTACTATGTATACGCAAGATGCTGTATTCATTCCAGAAAATAGCAGTACGTCTATCATGATAGGCCAACAGGCTATCAGCGCACATTACCAAGATTTTTTTAATAAAGTCACCCAAAAAAATGCCAAGGTAGAAATTGATTTTCGCGTACTCATGCGCCAATACCAAACGGGCAGCATTACTGATAATGGCTATTATTTGGTGAGCTATATTCCGGCACCAGAAACCGGTGATGCTCCAACCCATTTTGCGGGTAAGTTTGTTTTGCAATTTATTTTGCAGCAACAACAATGGTTAATACAAACCGAAGCAAGTTTACGCGCCGATTCCAGTTTGTATTACCAGACAACACAACAGCAAAACTGGTATCATGGCCGCCAATTTCAGCCCTAGTTTAGCCAAGATAATGTCAGATATTTCCCGTTGTAATTGTGGTAGCAGCAAACCTTATAGCGCTTGCTGTCAACCACTGCATATGCAAACTCGCTATGCCGAGTCCGCAGTTGAACTAATGCGCTCACGTTTTTGTGCTTTTGCCCGCCAGCAATATCCCTATTTATTAGCGACCACCCATAAAGATTTCCTTGGTAATCTCACTTTAGAGCGTTTAGCCCAAGATCCTGTAGAGTGGTTAAGCCTTGAGATTGAACAAGAAGAGCAGCAAGCGACACGCGCCACTGTGACTTTTAGTGCCTGGTATCGCAGTGATGGGGAAATAGATGCCATTCATGAACGCTCGCGCTTTGAACTCGTCAATCAACGCTGGTTTTATACCGATGGCGATCACTTAGCGACACGTTTCCCGAAACGAAACGATCCTTGTGTCTGCTTAAGTGGTAAAAAAAGTAAACAATGCTGCTGGCGTTAACTATCAACCTTGCTGGGTTTTACAACGCCAACAACTAGGCATTTACTGCATAAGCCTGTTGGTGCTGAACAATAAACTGCATAAAGTCTTTTTGTCGCAGCGCAGGGCTGTATAAATATCCCTGCGCATGATGGCATGCGTTATCCATAAGGAATTTTTCTTGCGCTAAGGTTTCCACCCCTTCTGCCGTCAATGAAATATTCAATGCCTTTGCCATGGCGATAATGGCACTGACTATCTCACGGCTTTCGTGACTGCTAGTAATATCAGCAATAAAAGACTGATCGATTTTCAACTTACTAATGGGGAACTGCTTAAGGTAGCGCATCGAGCAATAACCAGTACCGAAATCATCAATAGCAAGACCTACGCCGATATCAGTCAACTCTTCGCATAATTTAGTGGCGAACTTAATGTCTTCCATTAACTCGGTTTCAGTGATTTCTAAAATCAAACGTTGTGGCTGTAATTGATAACGAGTTATTAAATGCCACACTTGCTCAAATAAATTGCCACTGAAAAACTGCCGAGCTGACACGTTAACGTGCATGCATAAATCTAGGCCCTGTTGCTGCCATAGATATAATTGCTTACATGCCGAGGCCAATACCCAAGCACCAATTTCAATAATGAGCCCTGTTTGCTCGGCTATTGCCATAAAGCAATTAGGAGACACAGTGCCTTTAGTCGGATGATGCCAACGCAGCAAAGCTTCAGCGCCAATATAACGCTGTTGCTGTAAATGCATTAATGGCTGGTAATACATCTCAAATTGGTGATTGCAAATAGCAAGGCGTAAATCGCGTTCTATATCCGCTGCCTTCTGAAAGTTTTCCAACAGACTTTGACTAAAGAATTGAATAGCTAAACCCACTTTATTTTTTGCATGTTGCACGGCAATATCAACGCAAGCTATGGGAGACATGCTGTGGGTCATATCACCTAAATTAACCACAGCCAACGCCGGCTTTGGGTTAACTTGTTCTGAGCCAATATAAATGACCTGACTTAAATGGCTTAATAAACTTGCCGCCACAGATTCGATATCAATGGCGTTATTATCATCAATAACGATGGCAAATTCATCTGACCCCACTCGAGCAATCAGTTTTGCGCCGTAATTATCGGCAAAAGTCGTTAATCGCCGCGCGGTTTCAATTAATAAATCATCGCCTTGTTCATGGCCATAAGTATCATTAAAACGTTTAAAACCGATTAAATCGATTAAAATCAAATAACCTTGCTGACAATGCTCAAGCGCAAGGTTGAAATGTGAGCGATTATATAAATTCGTTAAACTGCAACGCCATGCAAGGCGCTCAAGTTCTGAGCGAATAAATATGTCGTGGGTATTATCTTTAGCGGTTATTAAAGCGACATACTGACCTTGTTCGGTAATAAACGGACTCGCATGATAGGCAAAGTAATAACACTTTTTCGCATCTAAGGTTAATGCCAACTCACCTTCTGCGTGCTTACCTTGGCGTAAATTCTCAATAACTTGCTTTATGATGGCAGGATGCTGTTTAAATGACTCAGTGTCAGTCACACTTTTGCCATCTATCACTGCATTCGATAAACCTGGAAAGTTGAGATAGACACAATTAGCATAACTGATGGTTAGGTTTTCTAAATCCACCAACAAGGTAATTTGATCGGATTGCGCTAACGCACTGCGAAATTGAGTTAATAAGTCTTGTTGCTGATAACTTTGCTGCGTTGCTAACGTTAATGCTAACTGGTCGGCTAATTGACTAACAAAATTAATTTCTTCCTGTTGCCAGCAAGCGCCAGGCACTAAAGATTCAAGACAAATGATCCCTTCTAAATGACCATTAATTCTTACCGCGACATCAAGCGTCGATGTTATCGCGCGTGGCGCTAAAAATTGACCATAGAGCTCAGATACTCGATCATCAAAATTGGCGGTACTGGCATTAATAAAACAATGTTGCAGTAAATAGTCTAAATAAGCAGGGATAGTCGCTAAGTCGTTAGGTCGAATGGATGCGCATGGAAATGGCAGCGTTTGATTTAAAAAACGCTGACAAATAGGCTGTTGCACTGATTGCAGTTGATCTAATCGCCAAATAGTTAGGCAGTCTACCGCCAAGGTTTGGCTTAAAGTGTCAGCAATTAGTTCCGCTACGGCTAAAAAATCACCTTTCGCCTTAGCTGTTGAGTTAACCACTGACCCCAGTAATAACTGAAAATGACGAGTGTCCACTCTTATCCCTACATAAAATGTCAGTATGTCTGACTTATGATTATTAAATTGACTATTAGCTATTTATTAATTGAGTAATAGCTCTGCGAGTGCAATTTCCTATTTATACGCAGCACGTAAAAATACCAATAAAAAAGAGTCACGAAGAAGCTAACAAGGCAGCAACCTATGACTCATTATTGTTAATCACGCGACTATGATTACAGATGACCAAACAATTATGGTTATAGTCCGTGTTGTAACTGGAAAATCATTTTTTCAGCGCTGATGCCAAAGGTTAAACTTAATTTCACGGCATCATCTTGTGGTGCCATGTTAATTTCTACATCAGCAAAACGGGCTTTGGCGCTGTCGGCTAATACTTTTGCGCGCTCTTCAGTCACTATCATATCCAAGTGATTATCATCAGCATCAATCACTGCACCGATATCAATATAACTACCGCAATCAGTACAAGTATCATTGACCGATTGTAATTGAGCTTCACGAATAGATTTCATACCATTTCTCTATGCTAAATTTAGACTTAGCTATTATAAGAGGGCTAGCGCGAGTCTCCAAGCATAAGCCTTAACTTATAGCGAAGAATTAATCATTAATCGCTGCGCGTGCAGTTGATCACATAAATGTGGCACTTCTCGTACGTTTGTTGACTCAGTTTCTTGATTAAGGCTGCGTTGTTTAACCGTATGACTGCAATTATTTAATACATCGAGTAAATCACCAGGCCAATGACCAGCAAATAACAACGGCTCAGGCAATAAACTGTGGCGTAATCTAAATCCTGCCATTGAATCGTTAAAAAAACTTTGACTATGATCCCAACCTGTCATTCTCGTCATATCAACAACTAAGGCTTGCGGTTCACTAACATCAAATTGTCGCCGTAATTGCGCCTCCCCTTGTTCTTTCTTGAGGCCAAATTGTGCCATATCGCGAATATCAGCCGACAGTAAACTCAGTAATAACGCAAATTCCCCCCGCCTCTGCGCGGCGATGGCGAAATTTAAGCGACTACCTAGGTCTAACTCGTTGATGACATTGACATCAATCAGCATAAAAAAACACCACAAAAACAAGCCGTTGATACTTAATCGACCAGTTGAGTCATAACTTAAGGATTAATTGCATGTAAGCACTTTACAAGCCTAAACTTTATGAATACTATTCAGCCCGCAATTGAGAGGAGGGGTTCCCGAGTGGCCAAAGGGATCAGACTGTAAATCTGACGGCTCAGCCTTCGAAGGTTCGAATCCTTCTCCCTCCACCATCAATTGCGGCAAACAACAGACAATAAGAAAGGGAGGGGTTCCCGAGTGGCCAAAGGGATCAGACTGTAAATCTGACGGCTCAGCCTTCGAAGGTTCGAATCCTTCTCCCTCCACCATTCTTTCTTATTATCTAGCGTTTACTCGTGGAGGGGTTCCCGAGTGGCCAAAGGGATCAGACTGTAAATCTGACGGCTCAGCCTTCGAAGGTTCGAATCCTTCTCCCTCCACCATTTTTTCGTTTGCTCATTGAACGAATAACACTTCTGGCCAAGAAGTGTTGCTACAACAAGTTATAACAATTTAGATATGGAGGGGTTCCCGAGTGGCCAAAGGGATCAGACTGTAAATCTGACGGCTCAGCCTTCGAAGGTTCGAATCCTTCTCCCTCCACCATCTAAACCTCCTAGTTGTCATTCAAGACATTCAAGATCATTTTTCGTTACCTTCTTTATACCCCCAATAACTACTTACACTGTTCTCATTGTTATCTTACATATACTTACCCACTAAAGTTATTTATCATCTTTGCTTCGACTATCCCTCAGTCAAGAGTCCGATTATGACGCAAACTTGGGTCAAACAAGCCATAGCTAAGATAGAAGCTGATTTCCAACGCAGCGCAGATACTCATCTGATTAAGTTAGACATTCCCTGTTTAACCCATATAGATATTTATTTAAAAGATGAAAGTACCCACCCGACCGGCAGCTTAAAGCATCGCCTCGCCCGCTCACTGTTTTTATACGCCTTATGTAATGGCTGGATAAAACAAGGCACGACTGTCATAGAGTCCTCCTCTGGCAGCACAGCGGTCTCAGAAGCCTATTTTGCTAAATTGCTTGGCCTGCCCTTTATTGCCGTTATGCCCAAAAGTACCGCTAAGAAAAAAATCCAACAAATCGAATTCTATGGCGGCCAATGCCATTTTGTGGATCACAGTAATCAGATTTATGCCGAATCGGAGCGCCTAGCTGCAAAGCTTAATGGCCATTATATGGATCAGTTCACTTATGCTGAGCGTGCGACCGACTGGCGCGGTAACAATAACATCGCCAATTCTATTTTTAGTCAAATGACCATGGAGCCGCACCCTATTCCGACTTGGGTAGTGATGAGCCCAGGAACTGGCGGCACTTCAGCAACCATAGGCCGGTATATTCGCTACCAACAACTTGATAGTAAGCTATGTGTGGTTGACCCAGAGCACTCGGTGTTCTTTGACTATTTCAACACAGGCAATGCCAAAATCACCAGCGAGAACGGCAGTAAGATTGAAGGCATAGGTCGCCCGCGCGTGGAACCTTCATTTATTGCCGGAGTGGTGGATGCTATGCTCAAAATCCCCGATGCGGCGGCGATAGCAACGATTCATTGGTTAGAGCAAGTGATTGGCCGCAAAACTGGACCATCGACCGGTACCAATTTATTTGGTGCCTTAGTGTTAGCAAGTGATATGCAGCAACGCGGCGAGCACGGCAGTATAGTGACCCTACTTTGCGATTCGGGTGAGCGCTATTTAGATACTTATTTTGATAAGGATTGGATTGCCGCCAACATAGGTTGTTATCAAGCTTATGCAGATAAACTGGTTCAATTTAACCAAGATGGTCAATTGTCGCTGACCACTTGCCCATAATGCACGGCTTAACAGCCAATAAACCCGCGCCAATCCAATTAAATGCCACAAAAAATCCGAGGCCAATTAAGCGACTCGGATTTTTTATCTATAGCAGTAAAGCATGCAGTCAAGCCAAGCGGCTATGGCATTTAATACTCAAGCGATTGGCGGGCTTCAATCAATATTCAGATACTTATGAGTCTGCACCGATAAGCGCCAATTGCGGGCAATACAAGTCGCCATGGCCAGCTCAGTAGCCCGAGCCTGTTGGCTAATAGGTTGTAAACACATAACTTTCGCGCTGATATCTATGCCATTAAGCGCTTCATCGAGTTGATCGATATGCTTTTGCTGTGCTATCGGGTGTTTAATTTCATTGGCACGGTTTAACGCTTGCGCCAGAACCGCCATCCCACCTTTCATGTTGATTTTTGGCGAAACTGTGACCCAAGTGTCGACCGCGCACGCTACGGTATAAGTGCCACTGGTCTCAATTTGACAGTGGTACCCCGCATCATGCAAGGTTTGGGTTAACTCAGTTAAGTCGTGAATACACGGCTCACCGCCGGTGATCACTACATGTTTAGCAGTAAAGCCCTTAGCACTAAATGCGGCCAACAAACTGGCGGCGTCATGCCAAGCCCAATGGCCTTTAACCCCGTCGACGGCAATAACCACATCTCTTTTAACTTCTAACGTTGGCTGGCGCTCCCAAGTATGACGGGTGTCACACCAACTACAAGCCACAGGGCAACCTTGTAACCGCACAAAAATGGCGGGAACACCGGTATAAAAGCCTTCACCCTGAATTGTTTCAAATACTTCATTAACTGGATACTGCACTTCTTTTCTCCGGCTTAAACAGCGCTGCTGTTATAACTAAGTTAGGCTGTAACTACAAGCTTAGCGTCAAGTTTCGGTTTAAATCCTGCCGCAGTCAGTTACAATATCGTCTTTATTTAATAGTAAGGTTTTCGTTATGTCTGCAGCCGTGGTGGTTTTTAGTGGTGGTCAAGATTCAACAACTTGTCTTATTCAGGCCCAGCAAAAGTACCAACAAGTGCACGCCATTACCTTTGATTATGGCCAGCGCCATCGTCAAGAAATTGAAGTGGCTAAAACCTTAGCAGCCCAATTAGGTGTCGCCAGCCATAAAGTGCTGGATGTGACTATGCTCAATGAGCTTGCCATCAGTGCCCTCACCCGTGATTCCATTGCCGTCTCTAATGAGCTCATGGATAACGGCTTACCTAATACTTTTGTTCCTGGTCGCAATATTTTATTTTTAACCTTAGCCGGCATTTATGCCTATCAGTTGGGCGCCGAGGCTGTGATCACTGGGGTATGCGAAACCGATTTCTCTGGCTATCCAGATTGCCGCAATGACTTTGTTCAAGCTATGGCTAACGCCTTAGTATTAGGCATGGATAGAGAGTTAGCCTTAGTTACGCCGCTGATGTGGTTAGATAAAGCGCAAACCTGGGCACTAGCCGACAGTTTGGGCGCGCTAGAATTAGTGCGCGATCATACCCTGACTTGTTATAACGGCATTATCGGCGCGGGTTGTAAAGAATGCCCAGCCTGCTTACTCAGAAGCAAGGGCTTAGCTCAATACCAAGCCAATAGTCCTGAAATCTTAGCCAGTTTACCTAAGTAAGATGGAGCATAAGCGCTTAAATAATCACTGGGGATTTTGTTTATCCTTAGCCTGCTTAATGCTGCTGACTTATGTTATCGATCCTAACCAGTTAAGCTATCAGCGCTCTAGCGTTGCAGCGGGCGCTTGGTGGCAGATATTCAGCGCTAACATACTGCATACCAACGCTTGGCATTTGGCGATGAATCTCGCTGGGCTAGTGATTATTATGACGCTGTTTCCTTGGCGTTTAAGCCTAAAAAACCTATGGACTTTGTTTTTGCTGTTGTCATTAATTCAAGGCATTGGCTTATTCTGGTTTTACCCCACTACCTTAGGGTTTGTCGGCTTAAGTGGCATTTTGCATGGCTTATTTGCTTATGCCGTAGTGCAAGACTTGCGGCGAAAAGATAAATGGGGAGTGATTTTACTGATGGCACTGGCGGCAAAAATCATCGCGGAGCAAACATTAGGCCCACAAGCCTTGTCGAGTCAGTTGATTGGCGCCCGAGTTGCCGATGAATCCCATTTGATTGGCGCGATTGCAGGCTTGTTTTTAGGGCTGCTATTACCTTTTAAGAAAGGCATTTTAAAAACGCCCTTTTAAGAACTGTCTTATGATAAAACGTCATTTAATAATCATTTAAAAAGCGCCGCTGTTAACCCTTTAGCGATATTGTTAGTCTAGGCAACTGCTCCCCAAAAATGGTTTGGGGAGCGGTTACTCAGCAATTACATTCACGCCTTACACTGAATAATTCAATTTATGCGACAAACAATTCAAACATTAAGCTTTTAGCAGTTGTTGCCTTAATAACTGCACTTGATCGCGAACACTCGCCGCTTGCTCAAACTCAAGTTCGCGCGCATGTTGATGCATTTGTTTCTCTAGCCGCTCAATCTCTTGACTGATGTCTTTAACGCTGCGACTCGGTAAATCGGAAGCTCTGACTCCAGGGCGATTAGCTCTTGAATAACGCTGACTCGTCTGATTGCGGCGATCATCGCCCTCACTGCCATCGCCCATATCCATCACATCAGTAATGCGCTTGGTTAAACTCGTTGGCACTATGCCATTGGCAATGTTATGGGCATGCTGTTTTTCGCGGCGCCGCTCAGTCTCTCCCATCGCTTTAGCCATAGAGTCAGTGATCCTATCAGCATATAAAATCACTTTACCGTTAATGTTACGGGCGGCTCGGCCTATGGTTTGAATTAACGAGCGCTCAGAACGCAAGAAGCCCTCTTTATCAGCATCTAAAATACACACCAGCGACACTTCTGGCATATCTAAGCCTTCGCGTAATAGGTTGATGCCAATTAATACATCAAAAACACCTAATCTTAAATCGCGAATAATCTCAGTGCGCTCCACTGTATCTATATCTGAGTGTAAATAGCGCACCCGAATGCCATGTTCATCCAAATAATCCGTTAAATCTTCGGCCATCCGCTTAGTTAAGGTAGTGACTAACACCCGTTCATTAATGGCGATGCGCTTGCGGGCTTCGGATAACAAATCATCCACTTGAGTACCGACTGGCCTAACTTCAAGCTCGGGATCGAGTAATCCCGTTGGCCGCACCAATTGCTCGGCAATATCAGTACCACTTTTTTCAAGCTCATACTTAGAGGGCGTTGCTGACACATAAATCGTTTGCGGCATTAAATCCTCAAACTCTTCAAACTTTAACGGCCGGTTATCCAGTGCCGATGGCAGTCTAAAACCATATTCTACTAAGGTGGTTTTGCGCGATCTATCGCCTTTATACATGGCACCAATTTGCGGCACTGTGACATGAGATTCATCAATGATCATCAAGCCATCGGCAGGTAGATAGTCCAGCAAGGTCGGCGGACTTTCACCCGGGTTACGCCCAGATAAGTAGCGTGAATAATTTTCAATGCCAGAGCAATAACCTAGCTCCACCATCATCTCGATGTCATATTGCACTCGCTCAGAAATTCTTTGTTCTTCAATAAGCTTGTGGTTTTCGAGTAGTTGCTTTTTACGTTCGACAAGTTCAACTTTAATCAGCTCAGTCGCCGCCAGTATGGTTTCTCTTGGCGTCACATAATGACTTTTGGGATAAATAGTGGTGCGAGCTAAACGCCGATTGACTTGGCCCGTCAAAGGATCGAATTCGCTGATGCGCTCAATTTCGTCATCAAATAATTCGACACGAACGCCGTGATTTTCAGCATCTGCCGGAAAAATATCAATCACTTCTCCGCGCACCCGAAAAGTGCCACGATCAAACGCCATGTCATTACGCTTATATTGCAAATCAGTCAGGCGCTTTAAAATATCGCGCTGCCCCATAGTGTCACCTTGGCGCAGGTGCAACAGCATTTTTAAATACAGCTCAGGATCACCCAGACCATAAATCGCTGACACTGAGGCAATCAGCACCACATCACGCCGCTCTAATAAGGCTTTGGTGGCAGAGAGACGCATTTGCTCAATATGCGCATTGACCGAGGCATCTTTCTCGATAAAAGTATTAGACGCCGGCACATAAGCTTCGGGCTGATAATAGTCGTAATAAGAGACAAAATATTCGACGGCATTATTAGGAAAGAACTCTTTCATTTCCCCATAGAGCTGCGCCGCGAGGGTTTTATTGGGCGCCATGATAATAGTCGGGCGACCTAAATTGGCAATGACATTGGCCATAGTAAAAGTTTTACCTGAGCCAGTAACTCCTAATAGAGTTTGGTGAGCCAAGCCACTTTCGAGCCCGTCTGTTAATTGAGCGATCGCTTTAGGTTGATCGCCTGCCGCTTGATAAGGCGCAACCAGTTCAAACAACTTTGACACTGTATCCTCTCTTTTTACCCGTTAGTGGTTTTTTACTGAAACTACACTGGCACATTAGTACTAGTTTCAACTTATCGCAGTGATTTATGCTAAAAAACCCAACAAAATAACAATTTAATTCACAAACAAATGACGAGCAATTATTACAAAGTTGCGACATTCGGCAACCTATCTATCAGCCAAAAGCGCCATGATTAAGTCACTGTTTATAAACACATTTAAAAAATGCAATTAGATTTGGACATTTTAAGTCCAACCCAGTCTAGATCGGACTTTGCGGGGTACTATACTCAGTAACCCACAAGTTTATCCACAGAAACAGTGGATAAGTGATTGGGAACCTTGACTCATAAGGGTTTGCTCTCGCACCAGCGAATAAGAGTGAGGCATCGCAAAAGTTGTAATTTTATGACATTTGAATCTAAGCCGTAACTATTCGTACCGACTGACTCACATTGCTGAGCCTGCAAGATAAAACTATTGGCTGAATTGATAGCTGCTTGCCTACTCGCTATGGCTGCGAGCCGTGAATGTAGCGTGATATTGCACAGTGATAAATTCGGTCACCTTGAATCAAAGCCTTCGAATCAAATCAGTTAGAGCCGAGTTAAGTAGACATTAAATAAAACGACGAAATCGGCCAAACGCAGCACTACTGATGTTAGCTTAGTTGCCTAAGCACGCCGCAGACAGACTGAGTATTCCCTCTTACGCATACTAGCAATTGCAAGCTGAAACATAAAGCAAGCATGCCCTGGGATTGCGACTCTTCAGCACATGGCAGTACAAAAAGCGGCAAGGGATAAATTCAGTATTCAGACCGATAGTTAGTACGAAATCTGTATATCAGCATTTTATGCTGTGTTTTTTGCAACTTGCCCTTTAGCCTGTTGCTAAATTTCATCTAGCGTTAGCTATGATTAATTAAGGTCATCAATGTCAACCTGTGACCTGCCACTAATAGCTTAGTTTCATAAATGCTAATCAACACAAGCGAATCTCCCCATAACGGCCATTAGTCCATGCTCAGTCATTCAATCTCCATAGTGAGTATTTAGCTAATGTATTGAGTGAATAAGATCTACGCAATCATCTTAGGAACTTGCCAACGCGAAGTGCCTGTGCGGCTAAAAACTAACTATTAAGCAGGTTTAAAACTCCAATGTGCACAAATTAAATCAAGCTACTAGCAAGCATTGCTAAAAAAACCATCAATGTTTAGCCGCCAATCTTAAGCGTATGATGCCAAAGTCGAGTCATTATCCTGAAAAATTTAGCTAATCATGGTCACACGTCTAAAAAAACGAGCCATTTTCAAAAGTGAAGCCATAGCTAAATCGTTCTTTTTTAACCCGCAATGACTAAATATCATCCCCGATTGTTTGTAAGATAAACACTTGATTCACTATTTGGCATTTTTTTAGGAACGCGAGTTGACTCATGTGGCTGAGCGATTTACTATGCGCTCCGTTCTCAACGAGAAGTCGCAAACGATTCCCCAGTAGTTCAGTCGGTAGAACGGCGGACTGTTAATCCGTATGTCACTGGTTCAAGTCCAGTCTGGGGAGCCATCATTTATTATAAATAAATGTCTTGCCTACTTTTGTTGCTTGTTGCTAAATCAATAAGCTGTTGAAAAACGATTCCCCAGTAGTTCAGTCGGTAGAACGGCGGACTGTTAATCCGTATGTCACTGGTTCAAGTCCAGTCTGGGGAGCCACTTTCTCGGTGGTTAAATGAGAAAATGAAGTAACATGATTCCCCAGTAGTTCAGTCGGTAGAACGGCGGACTGTTAATCCGTATGTCACTGGTTCAAGTCCAGTCTGGGGAGCCACTTTCTCGGTGGTTAAATGAGAAAATGAAGTAACACGATTCCCCAGTAGTTCAGTCGGTAGAACGGCGGACTGTTAATCCGTATGTCACTGGTTCAAGTCCAGTCTGGGGAGCCACTTCTCGGTGGTTAAATGAGAAAATGAAGTAACACGATTCCCCAGTAGTTCAGTCGGTAGAACGGCGGACTGTTAATCCGTATGTCACTGGTTCAAGTCCAGTCTGGGGAGCCACTTCTCGGTGGTTAAATGAGAACAATGAAGTAATGCGATTCCCCAGTAGTTCAGTCGGTAGAACGGCGGACTGTTAATCCGTATGTCACTGGTTCAAGTCCAGTCTGGGGAGCCACTTCTCGGTGGTTAAATGAGAACAATGAAGTAATACGATTCCCCAGTAGTTCAGTCGGTAGAACGGCGGACTGTTAATCCGTATGTCACTGGTTCAAGTCCAGTCTGGGGAGCCACTTCTCTGTGGTTAAATGAGAACAATGAAGTAAATCGATTCCCCAGTAGTTCAGTTGGTAGAACGGCGGACTGTTAATCCGTATGTCACTGGTTCAAGTCCAGTCTGGGGAGCCACTTCACCGCTAAAGCGTTACCCCCTCCCCGATTATTGTTAATATCCCTTAGATATACGCCTTTTGTCATATTTTGATAGGCCATATACCCACAATTTTCATTATTCCTCATCTCAATCTTGCTATTTTAATTTTCAGATCATAAATACGCCCAAGAACAGAGTTAAGTCATGCTTCTATAACCCAATTCCGTATACTTCTTCTCCAATGTATATAAATGCGTTATCTTATATTGGTAATATATGAAGAACTCAGGGACGGGTCATGACCAAGCTATATCAATTATTGTTATTTATTACATTTGCTATAGGAATATTGGCTCAGTTTTGGCTTCAAAAAAATCAATTAACTGTCAGTGCTAGCCAACATCAAACTGAGTTTGTGCAACTCGTTCATCAATATAAAGACTATCAAGGTGATGGCCAGCAATTATTCGCAACGATTAATGCCATTCAACCCTTACAATTTTTTCAATACATCACTGACTTAAACCCACAGCAAAACTATACCTTCGGCGAATTACATCAAAGCCAGCATTGGTTGCAGCATTTACTGCCAGTAAAAATTACCCAAGATATTCAATTATCCAATGCCCGTTTGCAATTAAGTGCGGATACTCGCTCTTGGTATGGTGTCATTGAAACCAATATAATGACGCAAACCTTGATGCTACTGGCAATGTACCTGTTCCTCGTCATTAGCTTGCTATGGTTACAATCGAGAATAAAAAACAGCATTGCTTACAGCGTAACTTATATGTCGCAACTCATTGCCGATAATTATCCGCCACTACAAGCATCAAAACTCGGTGGTGAATGCAAGCCTCTGGCCAAGGCATTAGAGCAATTAAGACTTGATATCAAAGCTCATCATAAAAACCTAGTTAGCAAACACGAACAATTAAACCAAGAATCATTGCAAGACACGATTACAGGTTTTGGTAATCGCCAACAATTTACTCAAACATTAGCGCAACTGACGAGCGCTGGCACGTCGCAACTAGGAACTCTCGCACTGGTTAAAGCCACCGAACTTGGTGCTATCAATCAGTTATATGGCCGTCAGGCCGGTGATGAATACTTAGTTACCATCAGTAAAACCATCAAGCATTCGTTAAGAGAATTTAGCTTTAGTCAGTGTTTTCGAATAAGCAGCGCTGATTTTGCTATGTTTATCCCGGATCTTTCGATAAAAGACGCCCCGAGAATATTTACTTCATTGAAGCATCAATTTGATGATTATCAGCAACAATTAGGCTCAGATAGCGTTGCTTATATGGGTATAGTGCCTTTTACCGAGCAATCCAACCCGGCATCACTGTTGGCCTTGGCTGATTCTGCGATCAGCATTGCGCAAACATTGGGCCCAAACCAATTCCATACCCTTGAGCATCAAGATGACCTAGAAGAACAAGGTGATAATCGCTGGCAAAAAGCCATAGAGTCTTTGTTAGATCACCGCAATATTGAGTTTTATCAACAGTCTATTCAGCCTTGTCGTCACAATGTTGATATGTATCGCGAGTTATTGGCGCGCTTTTATAACAGCAATGGCAAGTTATTACCGACAACCACTGTGTTTGCCATGGCCGAACGTCATGGTAAAAACCTTGAAATGGACAAACTCATAGTTCAAATGGTAATAGAGCGCTTAATAAAAGACCCATTACTTACTGGCTGGTACGGGGTTAATATCAGCGGCAACTCAGTGTTACAACCTGACTTTGTGGCTTGGCTTAAAGACACTCTAAACCGTTATCCAGAAATAGCCGCGCGCTTAGTTATCGAAGTTAATGAAATCGGCATTCAGAAAAATCTGGTTTCAAGCGCTCATTTTGTCAAAGCCGTACATAGCGCCGGAGCGCGAGTCTCTATTGAGCGTTTTGGCATGGGATTTACCTCATTTAAATTCTTTCAAGAATTACGCCCAGACTTTGTCAAACTCGATGGTAGTTTTAGCAATCAAGTACACTTGGACAGCAGCAATCGCTTCTTTATCAAAATGATTGTCGATATTGCCAAACGACTCAATGTCAAAATCATTGCTACTGGCGTAGAAGTCCAAGAAGAAAAATTAGCACTCGAGCAATTATTGGTGGATGGACTGCAGGGTTACTATATTGCCAAACCCTTAGCCCTTGATAAGACGCCTTAGTCACTGTGGGCTGGATGGTGGAATAAATGCCACAAAATGAAGATATTATCATCTTCAATTGCTTTAACCCTGCATTCTATCGGTTGTTAATCAGGATCAAACCACCGATAATAGTGCTATTCCCAGCCTAAAAATTTATATTGCGATGAGCGAATATTTACTGTTGTTGATTGGTACTGTGCTAGTCAATAACTTCGTGTTAGTTAAATTCCTCGGTTTATGTCCATTTATGGGGGTATCGAGCAAACTCGAATCTGCCATAGGCATGTCAATGGCGACGACTTTTGTATTGACACTGGCGTCAATTCTTAGCTATTTGGTCAACACCTATTTACTGGACCCATTTCAATTAGGCTACTTGCGCACCATGTGTTTTATTCTGGTGATCGCTGTCGTCGTGCAATTTACTGAAATGCTAGTGCAAAAAACCAGTGCTTCGTTATATCGAGCATTGGGAATTTACTTGCCTTTGATCACCACCAATTGCGCAGTACTTGGGGTGGCATTACTCAATATCAATGAAAAGCATAACTTCTTACAATCTGCCGTATATGGTTTTTCCGCTGCATTAGGATTCTCGTTAGTGTTAATCCTGTTTTCTGCTATGCGTGAACGACTCGCCGCGGCCGATGTTCCCTCTCCTTTTCGCGGCGGCGCGATTGCCATGATCACCGCAGGTTTAATGTCACTGGCCTTTATGGGCTTCACTGGATTGGTTAAGTAATATGTCCACTATTCTTGTTGCGGTCATCTTATTGACCCTGCTGGCTATGCTTTTTGGTCTGATTTTAGGTTTTGCCGCCCAAAAATTTAAAGTCGAAGGCAACCCTATTGTTGATGAACTTGAAGCCATACTGCCGCAAACTCAATGTGGCCAATGTGGTTATCCTGGCTGTCGCCCTTATGCTGAAGCCATAGCTAACGGTGAGAAAGTCAACCGCTGCCCACCTGGTGGCAGTGCTACCATGGAAAAATTAGCAGAACTCATGGGCGTAGAACCTGAACCTATGAGTGCTACCACCGCAGAACCCATCAAAAAAGTCGCTTTTATCCGCGAACTTGAATGTATTGGTTGCACCAAATGCATTCAAGCCTGCCCTGTGGATGCCATTATCGGTAGCGGCAAATTAATGCATACCGTGCTTAGCAAAGATTGTACTGGTTGCGATTTATGCGTAGAGCCTTGCCCAGTTGATTGTATCGATATGATCCCAGTGGTTCAGGGCATAAATAATTGGGATTGGAAGCTAAATCAAATTTCATCACAAATACCGGTCAAATTTATCGAAGAGGATAAGCCGTGTTGACTATGTTAGATCAAATTGATCAAGGGTTTGTCTGGCCAATTCATGGTGGTATTCATCCGCCGCAAATGAAAGATATTGCGCCAGCGACATTCCTCAAACACTTACCTTTGTCATCACGTTTTTTGGTTCCTATTCCACAAGTGAATGACAGCGCTGTACTTACGGTAGGCGTGGGTGACAAAGTCAGTAAAGGCCAAAGTCTTACTCAAGGCCAAGGCCAGCTCTATCTGCCCGTACACGCCCCTACATCGGGTGTAGTCAGTGCTATTGAGCCGCGCCCAAGTAATCATGCCTCAGGTTTACCCGTACTCACCTGCGTGATTGACTCAGATGGCTTGGATACTAGCGTTAACTATCAAGCGGCCAATCCTGCTGCACTTAGCACAGATGAAATCCTTGCAAAAATTCAGCAAGCAGGCATTGCGGGCCTAGGCGGCGCCGCCTTTCCTAGCCATATAAAATTAGCGTCTGTCAGTAAAATTGAGCTAGTGATTATTAATGGCGTGGAGTGCGAGCCTTATATCACAGCCGATGATGCGTTAATGCGCCATCACAGCGACGACATCATGAAAGGTGTCGCCATTATTGAGCAGTTACTTAAGCCGCAGCGCATTGTTATTGCTATTGAAGATAATAAGCCCGAGGCTATTGCTGCTATGCAGCAAGCCTTAGCGAGTAGCACACTGCCAAGCCCATTAGCCCGCGTGACAGTGGTGCCAACCTTATACCCATCTGGTGGTGAAAAGCAGCTAGTGCAACTTCTGACTGGCAAAGAAATTCCATCAGGCGCTATCCCTGCGCAGCTTGGCATGCTAATTCACAATGTCGGTACCTGTTTTGCTATCCATCAAGCCGTGAGCGAGGGTAAGCCTCTCATTGAGCGCGTAGTGACAGTCACGGGACAACAAGCATCAGAACCTGCCAATTATTGGGTACCTATTGGCATGAGCGTGCACGATATATTGCAGCAGCTCAATTTCCGCCCTCAAGCAGAGCAAATGGTGATCATAGGTGGCCCTATGATGGGTTATACCTTGCCTGTCACCCAAGTGCCTGTGCTCAAAGGCACCAACTGCATTTTATTACCGGCGCAACAAGAAATGATGGCCCCGGTTGAGCAAGCCTGTATTCGCTGCGGCGAATGTGCAGTAGCCTGTCCTGCTATGCTACTGCCACAACAGCTCTATTGGCACAGTAAAGCTGAAGAGTATGACAAAGCCAGCAGTTTTAATTTACGCGATTGTATCGAGTGTGGTTGCTGCAGTTACGTGTGCCCAAGTGATATTCCCCTTGTGGAATATTTCCGCATTGCTAAATCGGCACTTAAAAAAGTGGCCCATGAAAAAGAGCAAGCGGAGCGCGCTAAACAGCGCTTTGAGGCCCGAGACAAGCGCTTAGCGGCAGAAAAAGAAGCCCGTGAGCTTAAGGCTAAAGCAGCCAGTGCTAAGCGTCAGCAGACTATGTCAAGCAATGAGAAAGATGCCATTGCTGAGGCTATGGCAAGAGTGAAAGCTAAGCAGGCGCAAAAAGCGCAAGCCGCTGAACCTTTAGCTAAGATAGTCGCGCTTACAAACGATGACACAAAGCTTGTGCCAAGCCCCAATGCAAGAGTCAATGTCAGCACAAGCTCAAATACAAGTGAGCCAGCGAGTACTAGCAATGCTGATAAAGTCAGTGCCGCAATCGCGCGCGCCAAAGCTAAAAAAGCGGCATTAGCAGCTGCCAGTTCAGTAAATGGTGCGGTTTTGGTGGAATCAAATCACCAGAATAAGGCTCAAGCTGCTGCAAGTAATCTGCAAAATGATGCCGACAATCACGTTGTGACTCAAGCAGAAAGCAAAGCTGATAAAGTCGCGGCCGCAATCGCCCGCGCTAAAGCTAAAAAAGCTGCCATGGCGAACTCAACTGCGAATGAGAGCGACACGCTGCGCCAAGCAAAGAGTCTAGCAACAAGTCCAACTGAACTTGCCGCAAACAAGACCGTTGATGCTGGTGTTGATGCCAACTCTGAGGCTGTTACTAACACGGTAAGTAGTGCTGATAACTCAGTTGACACTAAAGCCGCTAAAATTGCGGCTGCCGTTGCCCGCGCTAAAGCTAAGAAAGCCGCATTCGCCGCTGAGCAAGACTCTTCTAACGAACAACTGAATATGGCGCCAGCGCCAGAATTAGCATCATCGGCATCAAATGCCATAGCTAACGCGCACCTTGAAGATAGCCTTGCCAACGACAAAGCAGCGAAAGTTGCTGCGGCCGTGGCGCGCGCTAAAGCCAAGAAAGCGGCTAAGGCTGCTGAGTTAGCCGGTGCTAATGCGACTGGTACTGGCACTGGCACTGGGGCAAATAATACTCAGTCTATTGAAAATCAAGCTATTGAGACTCAAGCAGCTGAAATTCAACTCGTTGAGCATCAAACCGTTGAAAACCAAGCATCACTCACTGAAGTTGCCAAAACTGAAGCTACCGAAGCTAAGCCTGTAGATGCACGTGATGATAAAGCAGCCAGAGTGGCCGCCGCCGTGGCCAAAGCGAAAGCCAAGGCTCTTGCCAAAAAACAACACTCTGTCGATGAGAACAAGGATTAATTATGGCGTTTAAAATTGCCACTTCACCCCATATCATTAATAAGTTGCACACCTCAACTGTGATGCAGCGGGTGTTAATGTGCGCCTTCCCGGGCATAATTGCCCAATGCGTCTTCTTTGGCTGGGGCACACTCATCCAATTAGCCATAGCAGTCGTTGTTGCCATCGCCGCTGAAGCCTTAGTGATGAAACTGCGTGGCCGCAGTATCAAAACTGCGCTGAGCGATTACAGCGCTGTGGTTACCGCCTTCTTATTAGCCGTCGCCATACCGCCTTTAGCTCCGTGGTGGCTAATAGTGATTGGTACCTTGTTTGCCATCTTAATGGTTAAACACGTCTATGGTGGACTGGGTAACAATGTCTTTAACCCAGCCATGGCCGCGTATGTGTTATTGCTGATTTCATTTCCAGTGCAAATGACCAGTTGGGTAGCGCCAGCACCTATTGCCGCTCATATCCCCGATATTTTATCGAGTTTACAAGCTATCTTCTTGCAAACGGATATCAGTGCTTATCGCCTAGGTTTTGATGGCATCAGCATGGCAACCCCTCTTGATGCCTTAAAAACGGATTTATCTATGGGTCTTACCGTCACTGAGTCCATGTCAAAATCCATTTTTGCCAATGGCGCTGGTGTGGGTTGGTTTTGGGTTAATGCTATGTACTTAGCTGGCGGCTTAATGCTGTTAAAGCTTAAGGTCATTCGATGGCACTTACCGGTCGCCTTTTTGGCCAGCTTAACCTTGTTCAGTGCCATGGGCTTTGTTATGGGTCCTGATACTCACGGCACGCCTTGGTACCATTTATTCTCTGGCGCGACTATGCTCGCTGCGTTTTTTATCATTACCGACCCGGTCACTGCCGCGAGTAGCCCACGTGGACGTATTATCTTTGGTGTCTTGATAGGCTTGCTTGTATACCTTATTCGCAGTTTTGGTGGTTATCCCGATGCCGTGGCCTTTGCGGTATTACTGGCCAACTTGTGCGCCCCGTTTATTGATTATTATGTCCGCCCTCGTGCTTATGGACATCGCAGTGGCCATTAAGCCTTTAGGAGCAGAGTTGTGAAAAAATCCATGGCTAAAAATGCCGCTATCTTAGGCCTGTTTGCTTTAGTTTGTACGGCAGTCGTGAGTCTGGTTGACTATGTCACTAAAGATGACATTTTATTGCAACAGCAACGTCAATTACTGAGCATATTAGAGCAAATCATACCTACCGATTGGCATGACAATGACTTGTCGCAAGCCTGTACATTATTATCATCACCCGCCCTTGGTACTAATGAGCCCATGCCGGCTTATATCGCCACGTTAAATGGCAAGCCTACGGCAATTGCCATGGAAACTATTGCCCCCGATGGCTATAGCGGCGCAATTAAAATCATAGTGGCGGTAGATGTTAAAGGTCAGGTGCTTGGCGTTCGCACCTTAAATCATCAAGAAACCCCAGGGCTTGGCGATAAAATCGAGATTAAAAAATCTAATTGGCTCAATGCATTTATCGGCAAAATGGTAAGCGGGGAAGATGATCCTAAATGGCGAGTCAAAAAAGATGGTGGTGAATTTGATCAATTCACTGGCGCGACTATTACGCCTAGGGCTTACGTTGGTGCATTACGCCGTACCATACATTATTTTGATACCAATCAAGACGCTATTTTTAACCAAGTTCGCCAATGTGAGGTAAGCCATGACTAAATTATCTGAGATTGCCTGGCAAGGACTGTGGAAAAATAACCCAGGCTTAGTGCAATTATTGGGATTGTGCCCATTACTTGCGGTCACAGCTACAGTCACTAACGCTCTTGGCTTAGGGTTAGCCACCTTAGTGGTGTTGGTTTGCTCTAATATTCTGGTGTCGTTAATCCGCCAATGGGTGCCAAAAGAAATCCGCATACCTGTGTTTGTGATGATTATTGCGGCCTTAGTGACCACAGTGCAGTTACTGATCAACGCTTATGCCTACGGCTTGTATTTATCCTTAGGCATATTTTTACCTTTGATTGTGACTAACTGCGTCATTATTGGCCGCGCTGAAGCTTTTGCTTCACGTAATAACGTTGGTCATGCCGCCTTTGATGGACTAATGATGGGTGTAGGTTTTACCTTAGTTCTAACCTTGTTAGGCGCCTGCCGCGAAATCTTAAGCCAAGGCACCTTATTTGCAGGAGCTGAGCAATTACTCGGTCCTTGGGCGCAGCACTTGACCATACATTTATGGCAAGTGGAAACCCCATTTTTGCTGGCAATGTTGCCACCTGGGGCGTTTTTAGCCATGGGACTATTAATCGCTGGCAAAAATATCATCGACAGCAAACTTGAACAAAAACAAGCGCAAGTGGTTACAGACACCAGTATTACGCGCGCCCGAGTGACCAAAGTATGAATGCACTTAAGCGGCGAGAAATCCTCACGCGCTTTCGAGATAACAACCCAAAGCCTGAAACTGAGCTCAACTTCTCCAGTCCATTTGAATTGTTAGTGGCTGTAACCTTGTCAGCACAAGCTACGGATGTCAGCGTCAATAAGGCCACAGATAAACTGTTCCCGATTGCTAATACTCCAGAGGCGATAGTGGCATTAGGGGGTGAAGGCCTAAAAACCTACATTAAAACCATTGGTTTATTCAATACCAAGGCAGTGAATGTAGTGAATGCCTGCCAAATGTTAATTGATAAACATAATGGCCAAGTCCCGGAAGATAGAGATGCCTTAGAAGCCTTACCTGGCGTAGGTAGAAAAACCGCTAATGTGGTATTAAATACCGCTTTTGGATGGCCGACGATTGCTGTGGATACTCATATTTTTAGAGTATGTAACCGCATGCGCTTTGCCCCAGGCAAAAACGTCAATGAAGTTGAACATAAACTGCTGAAAGTGGTGCCAAAAGAGTTTATGGTGGATGTGCATCACTGGCTAATCTTGCATGGGCGCTATACCTGCATAGCCAGAAAACCGCGCTGCGGCAGTTGTTTAGTGGAAGACCTCTGTGAGTTTAACGACAAGGTGTATCCCGAGGAATAACAAAAACCGCGCTGATTGGCGCGGTTTATTTTTATAAAAATAACATAGTAAAAAATATACTGAGGATTAACGCAACCACGACCGTGATCCCTAACGACATTTTTAACTCGGTTGACATACACTACCTCCCTTTCGTTAATAAAAACAATAACTCATAAATGATAGTTCTTCAAAACAAATAACCACAATTTAATTAAATTTCATTAACAACGACAGTCTTAGCGACATTTCACACTGTTGATATAACAACCAAAAACATACTCTAAGGAATAATTGATGTCTCAACTACTGCATACCATGATCCGCGTGGGAAATCTTGAGCGTAGTATCGAATTTTATACCCAAGTATTAGGGATGAAATTACTGCGTACTTCGGAAAATAGCCAATATCAATACAGCCTAGCATTCGTTGGTTTTGATACTGAAGCGAGCGGCGCCGCAGTTGTCGAGTTAACTTACAACTGGGGCACCAGTGAATACGATCTAGGCACAGGTTTTGGCCATCTGGCTATTGGCGATGACGACATTTATTTACGATGTGAGCAAATTAAAGCCGCCGGCGGCAAAGTAACCCGCGAACCAGGACCAGTAGCCGGTGGCAATACCCATATTGCGTTTGTTGAAGATCCGGATGGCTATAAAATCGAGTTTATTCAAATGAGCTCAGCTACTCACGGTCTTGGCTAAGCCTTATTGCAAAAAGCCAGAAGAATTCTGGCTTTTCCACTAAAATAAAGACATGTATTGACCATAAGGACATGTCTTTGCCTGCGCCAGATATCTTGACCTATTTGCCGAGAACTGCCTCTTTGTGGTTTCAAGGAATAGCCATATTTCTAATTTCACTATTTCTGGTGCTTAGGCTGTTTTTAATGGATGTCGCTTTAGTAGTGATGTTAGGCGCAAGCTTAATCATTCTATGCTATTCATTTTTCAAAGATTATCGCCATCAAGGCACTATTACTCAAAAGCAAGTATCACTCATCTGTGCCAGCATCATGCAGGCCTACAGCAGTTATCAAATACCTGAAACAGCTATCTATTTGTTTGCTCTGCTGCCTATATACTTCTTCATCTTCAATCTGAAAATCGCTACCTTAATCGCCTTCGTATTCTTATTGATTAATTTACTCGGAAGCTGGTCCGGTGATAATCAATGGGGTTCAATCAGATTTTTAATTTCAGGAATGACCTCCCTCACCTTTTTAGCCATTTTGGCTTATGTCTTAGAATACCAAAGAAATAATCTCTATCTATTTGCCACCACCGACGATCTCACTGGTGCCCGCAATCGTAAAACCATGTATGCCAATTTAGAAAATGCTCGCCAAGCTTGGCTCAACAAACAAGTTCCTTCGAGTCTAGTGATGATGGATCTTGACCATTTCAAACAGATAAATGACCAACAAGGGCATTTATTTGGGGATAAGGTACTGCGAACCTTTGCTGAGCATTTGATGGCGAATCTCGACGACAATGAAATTTTATATCGTTATGGTGGTGAAGAATTTTTGATTATTATGCGCCAATGCGACCAACCTAGAGCCTACGCCCGCGCCCAGCAACTAAAAACCAGTGCTCATGAGGTGTGTCTGCTTAAACTCCACCAGCAAATTACCTGCAGTATGGGTGTCGGTGCACTGTATAATGATGAGAATTGTGAAACGTGGATTAAAGCGTGTGACAACGCCTTATATCAGGCTAAAAAAGATGGTCGCAACCGCGTTATTCATCGCGCGCAGCAAGAGGCAAGTTAAATCATAGACAGTGTACTAAGGAGAAATAAACAGGCACAGCGAATACAACTAGAATGAGGATAAATCGCCTAATCAACGGATAAATAAGTATTGATTAGGCGAAAATGCGTTATGCGTTTTTAGTCAGTTTAGCCAGATAAAATCCATCAAAACCTGACACTGATGGCAGAATGGTTTCTTCCATCACTAAGCTAAATTCTGGATGATTAGCTAAAAACAACTGCACTTGCTCTTGGTTCTCACAAGGCATAATTGAACATGTTGCGTATACCATCACGCCACCAGGCTTAAGCATACGGCTATAACTATCAATAATGTGGGCTTGCAGTTCCATCAACACAGGTAAGCGGTCTTGAGCATCACGCCATTTGGTATCTGGATTACGTTTAAGTACCCCTAGGCCTGAACACGGCACATCTAATAACAAACGGTCGGCGGACTCTTTCAATCGCTTAATGGTTTTACTGCCGATGATTAATCGGGTTTCAACATTATGAGCACCGGCGCGACGAGCACGGATTTTGAGATTATCAAGTTTCCAAGTCTCGACATCCATGGCCAACAAACGGCCTTTACCCTGCATGTGCGCAGCTAAATGCAAGGTTTTACCACCAGCACCAGCGCAAGCATCAATCACTCGCATACCGGGCTTTACATCAAGTGCATCGGCAACTAATTGCGAGCCGGCATCTTGCTGCTCAAACCAACCGTCTTTAAATGCTTGTGATTTAAACAAAGCCGAATCATTAAGCACTTCTAAGCTGCTATCAACAGTTTCAACAAATTGAGTTTCAATGCCTTCGCCAGCTAATTTCTGCTGTAACTCGGCGCGAGTGCATTTTAATAAATTCACTCGGATAAAACGTTTAGCACCTTGTGCCAATGCTTGGCGCTCTGCTGGCCATGCATCACCAAGGCTTTGTACGCCGAAGGCTTCAAGCCAAGCAGGACAGCCATCCCACAACACCAAGTCCTCTTTAGCTAGCGCTAAACGCTGGGCAAAATCATCTTCATCAAGGGGACGACAATAAGGGAATTTAGGTAGCGGCAGTTCATGCAATAAATGCCACGCACTCACAAGTTGGGTACTGGCATTGCCAAGTTCAGCTAACTCAAATTCATCTGAACCTGTGACTAAGAAGGCGAACAGATTTAAGCGGCGCATAATTTCGCCAACACAGCGCGTAATTTGGGCCAACTGTGCAGGGGCCATTTGCTGATTAGCAAAGGCTAACGAATAAGCGCGATCTAAAGGTTTATTATCCTGCAGCACACTGCTGAGGATGGTCGTCGCCATATTGGCTTGGACGGCATTTAATGGTGTATGGGTCATTCAGGGTTACCGGCAATGAAAAGCCGTCGGATCATAGGTGCTTAGGCTAATATGCGCAATAGAAAAGCCGATTTAATGCCACCAAAACACTTGAGTCAGGCTGTTTGATGGCATTTGCGATTAACTGGCTTGGCTGGCGTGTATTTCCATTAACTTATCAGGATCAAATTCTTCATCTATTTCATCTTTAAGCTGCAAGAACTCAGTATTATCCATAGCAAATTCAAGATAAAAAGAATGATAATCTGCCGTTCTGAAGGATACGCGCCTAAAGATAGGGTTATCTAGATTGGCATCAATTGAGACTGTTAATTCTTTATTGATGGTTAACATTTTGGGCTGGCTTTGACCAATCGAAGTTTTTAATTCTTTCGAGACAGTCAAAATGAAATCACCCAATATTTGGTTAGTGAGTTCACCTAACACATTACCGACTTCATCAGAGGTGTGAGAAAACACGAGTTCACTTTCTGGAATACCCATATTAAGCATATATTTGCGGTATAACTCCACCGCAGCATCCGCGGTATAATTAAGCACCACTAATCCTGAAAAGCCGCCATCAAAAATAGAAAAACAGCCTAAATCTGGACGTAATCGAGTTTGATGTATCACTTGCACCATTCCAGAATGACTGATCTCACTGTTGGAGGCTTTTGATAAGACGCTTTGCATACTGTGGCATAGCTTTAATAGAATATCGTCAAAGGTGACAATTTTACGACTCGAAGGAGCGGCTTCGACTGGGTGCATAATAACTTCCTTGTGTTCTAATAATTAATTTAAGCTTGTATCTCAATAGCCAAAATTGCAAATCAGTACCGAATAACAGCCAAACACACCCACGCCACAGCCAGAGAATAATTGATAATAAACGCTAACAATCAAACAATTACCTCTTAATGGCTACTCTCATTTGTTTTCACTAAAACAATCACCTTTCAACCATTTTTATGCTTAAATCAGCCATAATGTAAATAATATTGCTTGATGACCTATGGCTGTCACCAAGGATTCAGATAAACATGCTAGTGTGGACTGCTGTAATAGTAAGCATGAACAAAAATACGGGTCTATGTCTTATTGCCGCAGGTCGGCATAGTTAATTAGACAAATACCACCATTAGCTTGCAGGAGCGAAGCCCATGAGAATGACCTTAGCCATTCATTGTCAGCAATATACTGTGCATAGCTTCAGCCCACTCACCACTATTCCTGCAGCCGTGTTAACCCAAGACATTTTTTTTATTGGTAAAACCCAAGAAGAATTATCAATTGTCGTCCCCGCTGATGTTGAACTTGATAGCCTAGAACAAGAGCAAGGTTGGTGTTGCTTAGAAGTCATGGGGCCATTAGGATTTTCTATGACGGGAATACTGGCGCGCATTGCAGCCACGTTAGCAGATGCCCAGGTCAGTATTTTTTCAATATCGACCTTTGATACTGATTATATTTTAATAAAAGAAAACAAATTAGCTGTCGCGGTCGCAGCACTGAAAAAGAAAGGTTATCAGATCATTGAATATGAACAATAATGCCAAGGTTCCTTACATAGCCATAAGATAAAATGTATCCATGTATAAACAAACTACCTGTATTTTGATCCCGCACGGCTTACATACCAGACCTGCGGCGCAATTTGTCAAAGCCGCCAAGCAATTTAGTGGCGACATACTAGTGCACAGTCAAGGCAAGCAAGCCAGCGCTAAAAGTTTATTTAAACTGCAAACCCTTGGGCTGTCTCATGGCAGTGACATTACCATAGAAGCTCATGGCCCTGACGCAAAGCTCGCCGTTGAGCACTTAATCGCCTTACTGGATACTCTCGAATAAATGGTCGTGACCGTCCGCCATGACCCAAGAGCCTAATGTCCAAGTAATTAATGTCTAAGCATAAGACGACATTCAGGCGTAATGATAACAATAATGATAAATCGCCACCTTAATGCTTTTATGATGGAGAACCTATGAGCCGAAGTGTCACTGGGATGAGTGTCTGTAGTGGTGTCGCCGTTGGGCCGGCATTAGTGTATTTACAGCAATTACCTAAACAAACTTTAGGTTCATTAGCTTCGCGTGCTCATATTCCGCAGCAGCAACAACGCTTTCTGGATGCTATCGCTCATTTAATCGCTATCTATGAAAAACGCCTATCGCAGTTACCGCTTGATAGCGTGAAATTACAGACTCAAGCGCAATTATTGGAAGCTACCTTGTTATGGCTTGATGATGAAGATATGCAGCAATGCGTACTCGATACCATTGAGCAATACCAGCTAACCGCAGTGGCGGCCATTGACCATGTTTATTCGACCCACGCGGCTGAAATTGCGGCGATTGCTGACCCATATCTTGCTTCTCGTAGCCATGATATTCGCGCCTTAGGCCAACGACTGTGTCTGTATTTATCGGGGCAAACTACAGATATTACTGACATTGAAAGTCCGGTCATCTTATGTTGCCAAGACCTATCCCCAGGGGACTTCATGTTGTTGGACTTAACTAACATCATGGGGTTAGTTTTGCGCCAATGCGGCTTAACCAGCCACACAGTTATTTTGGCCAGAAGCGCTGGCATTCCTTGCTTAATTAATTGCGATTTTATCGCCGAGGGCCTGAGCTCAGGTCAAAACATCATGATAGATAGTCAGCATCAACAGCTGATTATTGAGCCTGAAGACTGGCGACAACAGGACAATATTGCGTGGCGAGCCGCGCAACTAGCCAATCAAGCACGTTATGAGCATGAGCGCCTTATTCCATGTCAAACCTTAGATGGTCACGCCATAAAATTACGCGCCAATGTCGGCAATCAGCAAGATATTGATAATAGCCGTGAGCTGCAAAGCGAAGGCATAGGCCTGCTACGCACTGAATTAATGTTTATTAATGCCTTATCGCTTACTGATGAAACCGTGCAGTTTGATGCTTACTATCAGGCGGTCATGAGTTTGCAAGGCGCTATGCTCACTATTCGCACCTTAGATGTTGGCGCCGATAAGCCCTTAAAAGCCATCTCCCTCGGGCATGAAGATAACCCGGCATTAGGCATGCGCGGCATACGTTACACCTTAAGGCATCAAGAGGTATTAATGCCGCAACTGCGGGCGTTACTGCGCGCCGCCCATTTTGGCCCCATAAGTGTCATGTTTCCTATGCTGTCGCAATTTGAAGAGCTCGATGATTTACTTGATTGCCTTGAACTTGCCAAAGCGCAATTAACTGCTCTCAAGCACCCCTTTGGCGAGCTTAGGCTTGGGCTTGTTATTGAAACGCCAGCGGCAGCAATGATGTTACCGGCACTCTTACCCAAATTAGCTTTTATTAGCATAGGCACTAACGATCTTAATCAATACTTACACGGCGCCGATCGCGGTCACCCACAGTTAAGTGCGCAGTTCCCAATACTCAACCCCGCCCTGTTAGCACTGATGAACACCATTTTACAACAAGCTCAGCACGCTGGGGTGGATTGCGGAATTTGTGGTGAGCTTGCCAGCGCCCCTCAAGCCACGGCGCTGTTAATGGGAATGGGATTTAGCGAGTTTTCTGTCAGTCTTGATTGCTTTGGCGCTATAAAGTCGAATATCTTAAGTTTACGACTCGAGGATTGTCGAGATTTAGCCAGTTCAGCGTTATCATTACCCAGTTTGAATGCCTTGACTGCTTGTCTGAATAATTTCAATCACCAAGCAGGCCTTAGCAACCTGTCACAATAATAAAAAGGATCAATAATGGGATTTTTCAGTCGGTTCCGTAGAATGTTAGCAGGCCATACCCCTGTTGCCGGTGCCATAGCTGTCGTTGCGCCTATGGATGGCACCTTGGTTGCTTTATCATCGGTTCCAGACAGAGTCTTTGCCGATAAAATTGTCGGTGATGGCATAGCTATTCAACCAACAGGCTCGTTAGTGTGTGCCCCTATATCAGGCACCATAGGAAAAATATTTGACAGTAATCATGCCTTCAGTATTGAATCGACCCAAGGCTTAGAGTTATTTGTGCATGTTGGCATAGGTACGGTTGAATTAGGTGGCAAAGGGTTTGAGCGCTTGCAGCAAGAAGGCGCTAAAGTGGAAGTCGGCACGCCGATTTTATCGGTGGATTTTTCAAAAATTGACGGCAAGGTCGAAAGCTTGCTCACGCCTGTAGTCGTTGCCAATATGGAAGATGTTGATTATATCCAGTGCAGCGAAGGTCAAGTCAAAGCAGGTAAAACCATCATATTCCACGTATTTAGTTAATCCGTTTCAATTGCAATTAGGCTACATTGGCCGATACACATAATTTGCTGACATCTTGTATGGCTTGTCAGCCAATAATCCCTGTGTCCACGCCAATGCCTAGCGCTAGAGGTGCTTAACCGCTCTCATTCAGTTAAGCTCGAATAATTAGTCCAATCAGCTAAGCGTAAGCAATAAGCCCAGCAACATCCTCCAAGTCCCCACTGAGTCCTACTACAAGCCGCTAAATTTATAGCCTTTTTTGTTAACAGCTTAGCTTAACCCTTGAGTCAGCAGTTATTAATGGTCACAATAAGTTAATTTGCTTATCGAGGAATACCCTATGTTATACGGCATCAAAAATTGTGACACAGTAAAAAAAGCACGCAAATGGTTGGAAGCTCATGGTCAATCCATGGAGTTTATCGATTATCGCGAGCAACCACTGACCCAAGACACCTTAAGTCGCTGGGTCGATGCCTTAGGCTGGCAAGTCCTGTTTAATCAACGTAGCACTAGCTTTCGCGCCCTAAGCCCTGAAGATAAACAAGATATCGACCAAGCCAAAGCGTTACGTTTGATGCTTGATAACCCTACCTTGATAAAACGCCCTGTGCTAGATACCAAGCAAGGTGTGTTAGTCGGTTTTAGTGATGCCTCTTACCAAGAGTGGTTTGCCCAATGAAACAAGATGTTCTCGCGTTAGCGAAAGAATTAATTGCTCGACCATCTATCACACCTCTTGATGAAGGCTGTCAGCAATTAATGGCTGACAGACTCAGTGAGTGCGGCTTTGCCATTGAACCTATGATTTTTGCCGATACCACCAATGTGTGGGCACGCCGTGGCAATACGTCGCCAGTCTTTTGTTTTGCGGGCCACACTGACGTAGTACCGACCGGCCCAGTGGCTCAGTGGCATAGCGCACCTTTTACTCCAACCGTGCGAGACGGCATGCTTTATGGGCGCGGCGCCGCCGATATGAAAGGCTCATTAGCCGCCATGATTATCGCGACCGAGCGTTTCATAAAAGAGTATCCCGATCATCAAGGCTCGATTGCCTTTTTAATCACCAGTGACGAAGAAGGCCCGTTTATTAATGGCACCCCGAAAGTCATAGAAACTCTAGAAGCGCGGAATGAAAAAATCACTTGGGCATTAGTCGGTGAACCTTCATCAACTACGCATCTTGGTGATGTAGTTAAAAATGGGCGCCGTGGCAGTTTAACTGCCAATATCACGGTTAAGGGCATTCAAGGTCATGTGGCTTACCCGCATTTAGCACTCAATCCTATTCATGTAATGGCGCCAGCTATCAATGAATTAGTTGGGATCACTTGGGATAACGGCAATCAGTTCTTTCCGCCCACCAGCATGCAAATCGCTAACATCAATGGCGGCACCGGTGCCTCCAATGTCATTCCTGGCACATTAGAGGTCATGATTAATTTTCGCTATTCCACCGAAGTGACGGCTGAGCAATTAATTGAACGGCTTGAAGCAGTACTGACTAAGCATGGCGTCGATTTTAGTATTGATTGGGTGTTCAATGGCTTACCTTTCTTAACTGCCGATGGGCCGCTGTTAACCGCAACCCTTGATGCTATTTCTGAGGTGTGTCAGCGCCAAGCCCAAGCCTTAACCACAGGCGGAACCTCAGATGGTCGCTTTATTGCACCTACGGGCGCGCAGGTTATTGAATTAGGGCCAGTCAATGCCACCATTCATAAGGTCAATGAATGCGTTAATGTCGATGATCTTGAGCAATTAGCCCTTGTGTATCAAAGATTACTGGAAAAACTCCTGTGTCGATAATCTCAGCGCCTGAGAGCGGCGATAATTCATCAAACCATGAGGCACTGCGCAGTGATCATCGCCTCTATGGCTTGGCAATTAATAATAATTTGGCAATGAACAACGATTTATCGCCAGCATTAACTGAGCCTTCATGGCTCACGCCCTGCTTTGGGGTGCAATTATCAAAAGCCTGCGCGCAAGCATTTAGCACCATGAAAACCTCAGCCGCAAGCGATGGCATAGACCTAATGCCCTGCTCTGGCTATCGCAGTTTTGAGCGCCAGCTAACCATTTGGAATAATAAGGCGCGCGGCTTAAGGCCGTTACTTGATGCCAATGAACAGCCGCTTAACTACTGTGATTTAACCGATGATGAGCTAGTTGATACCATATTACTTTGGTCAGCGTTACCAGGGGCATCACGTCATCATTGGGGCTGCGATGTCGATGTTTATGATGCCGCCACCCTTGATGTTAAGCAGCTGCAATTAGTGCAGAGCGAATATAACGCCGGCGGTCCTTGCGCCAAATTAAGTGAATGGTTAGCGCAGCACGCCCATGAATTTGGCTTTTTCTTACCCTTTCAGCAAGGTTTGTCGGGGGTCAGCCCTGAGCCTTGGCACATAAGTTATGCGCCAGAATCGACGCTGCTATTACGTCAGTTCTCAAGCCACGCTTTATACCAAGTATTAAGCCAGCACGATATTTGTCTTAAAGCAGCGATTTTGCCCAAACTTGAGCACATAGTTGCGCACTATGTTCGCAAAATTGCGCCAATTCCAGCGTCACTAAGGCTCAACAACGGTCCCAATGGTTAAACCAGCTAACACTAATACGAGTGTTATACTCGAGCCAACTCACTGATAGAAGTTGAACAATGAAGTCATTAACAGCCTTATTTGATAATAATAAACGTTGGTCTGAACGCCTGAGTAAAGAACATCCAAACTTCTTTGAACAACTGGCGCAGCAACAAAACCCGCAGTATTTATGGATAGGTTGTTCTGATAGTCGAGTGCCTTCAAACCAGATCATCGACTTATTACCTGGTGAAGTGTTTGTACATCGCAATATCGCTAATATGGTGATCCATACTGATCTTAACTGTTTATCTGTGATTCAATATGCCGTGGAAGTATTACAAGTAAAACACATCATGGTGGTGGGTCATTATGGCTGTGGTGGCATTAAGGCCGCATTAAGCCCAATTAGCTTAGGCTTAATTGATAACTGGTTAGGTCATATTCGCGATATTCATCGCATTTATAAAGACGAAATCCAAGCCTTGAGTCCAGAGCAGCAAGTTAACCGTCTGTGTGAGCTCAATGTGATTGAACAAGTGACTAACGTTGCCAGTTCATCGATATTGCGTGATGCTTGGCGCCGCGGCCAAGAAGTCAGTGTACATGGCTGGATTTATGGCATAGACAATGGTTTGTTGACAGATTTAGATGTGACTGTCGATAGCGCACAAACTCTCTAACGGGTGCTTGCTAAGCCATTAACTGACTGTGATTTCATGTTTATTCGCGTGTTCTAATAACCTGCCTAGTGCAGGTTTTTTATTGGCGCGGTAAGGTAAGCCCAACTTAAGCTTACCAACAGCCGTGCTCCTAGGGTTTGGTAGTACCGACATAGAAAAATGGTTACACATGCAAAGCGCCGCCTATCTCATGCAATATGGCTAATTCTGTGTCTGTGGTATGGTTGGGAGAGCAAGATCACAGATGAAAGAGTTAAGTCTTTCTATCTGCGAATGTAATCCCGCACTACTTGCGCCAGAGCGCAAAGCAGTTTACGCTCTGGGCAAATTTTTACAGGGCATTATTGTCCTTTCATTCAGTACAAAGGTATTTGTATGGCAGTCACACTGATAATTCCTGCACGCTTCGGCTCAAGTCGTTTTCCAGGTAAACCTCTGGCCCCTATTTGCGGCAAGCCTATGATCCAACACGTTTACGAGCGCGCCTCATTAGCCAAAGGATTAGATAATATTTATGTGGCCACTGATGATGAGCGCATTAAACAAGCGGTAGAAAGCTTTGGCGGCAAGGTCGTGATGACCGACAGTAATGCTGCATCAGGTACCGATAGATTAGAGCAAGCAGCGCAAATTCTGAATCTTGCAGAAGATGAGCTGATCATCAATCTACAGGGCGATCAGCCTATGATAGACCCTATCTGTATTGAGCAGCTAATTAGCCTGTTTAACGCCAATCCAGGTGAATTTGAAATGGCCACCTTGGGCGTTGAAATTTTCAGTGAAGAGCAGCGTAACGACCCTATGCTGGTAAAAATGGTATTTGATAATCAGCACCATGCCATTTATTTCTCGCGCAATCGTATTCCTTATGGCCGCGACACCAACGACTATCCTGTGTATAAGCACTTAGGTATTTATGCCTATACCCGCCGTTTCTTACACACCTTCGCGACCTTGCCTGTCGGCCGTTTAGAAGATTTGGAAAAATTAGAGCAACTGCGCGCTCTTGAAAATGGCCACAAAATCAAAATCGCCATTGGCGCTTTTGATTCGCCAGAAGTGGATACTCCAGCGGATATTCGCAAGTGTGAGCAACTGTTAGCCATTGATTAATATCGCAAGTATTAATCTGGATGTTAGATGTTGGTAAATAGGATGAACTATGTCTGATTTGGAAGTCATTTTAATTATTGCACTGGTGATAGGTGTTATTGCTAGCAATCTCGCCGTACTTAAATACAGTGCCAAATTCAAGATGACCCAATTTGGACATAAGCCTAAGGGCACGCAAGTTAACTTGCTGCGCCCCAATGAGCCTGAAAACGATACCGAAAAGGCAGTGACTGAAAAAAAAGCGACTGACAACTCTGACGCTGACAACAAGGACGCCGCGACCCAAGATGACGGCGTTAGCAAAGATGGCACTAAGTCAGTTGATGGTAAGCAAAACCACTAAAGACTGCTTATCCGCGAACCATTGGTTGTCGTTAGCTAGTCGTTCGCTAACCGTTCGATAGCCGCTTGACCGACATCCGTATCCAATAAAGCCCCGTTCGGGGCTTTATGTTTTTTGGCTTAAGCTTAATGTTAAGGTGTTGAATTAGCTTATTATCCCTTTAGCTTACTCATCAAGCTTGCTACTGATGGCTGTTGTTGAGGGCTGTTGCTGAGTAGTGCAGTGAATACCACCGCCCCCCGCCGCTATACCATCTATGTTGATTTGTACGACTTGGCGCTCAGGGAACAATCGCTGTAATTCATTAAATGCCAGCGCATCGGCTTTAACATCGCCAAATTCAGGGGCGATGACAGCGCCATTACACACATAAAAATTGATATAACCTGCGGCAAAATCATCATTAGCATAAGTTTCGCGAATATCTTGCGGCGCGGGCAATACTACTACGTCTAACTTGCGTCCCGCAGCATCCGTCGCAGCGCGTAAAATCTCAATGTTTTTAGTAGTAACGGCATGATCAAATGACTCAACATCTGGATCAAATCCCGCCACAACTACGCCAGGGCGCGCGAATCTTGCATAAAAGTCCGTGTGACCATCGGTAATATCCCGTCCCTTAATGCCTGGTAACCAGATAATTTTATCCAGTCCTAATAGACGTTTAAGCTCAGCCTCAACCTGCGCCTTACTCAATGCTGGATTGCGATTATCATTAAGCACACAGCTTTGCGTAATAATAGCGGTACCTTCACCATCAACTTCAATACCGCCGCCTTCAAGGATTAACTGAGTCGTTATTAAATCCACATCAGCGTTATCCGCCACAAAAGCGGCAACACCCGCATCTACATCAAAATCTTGCTTCTTCCCCCAGCCATTAAAGTTAAAATCAATGGCTGCTTCATAGCCACTATCATTAAGCACAAATACAGGGCCAATATCGCGCATCCACAAGTCATCAAGGGGACATACTATTAACTCAACCTTATCACCCATTAATTGCTTAGCTACAGCAAAGTCTGACTGGCGCACTAGCATAGATACTGGCTCAAACTTAGCTATGGTAAGCGCTATCGTCGCTAAATTGCGCTGCACTTCTGGCAATAACTTTTTGCCCCAAATTTTGCGGCTCGCGCCAAAAGCCATCCAAGTACGTAAGTGCGGCGCACTCTCATCTGGCATAAACCAAGCCTTGTTGTTACTCATAGCCCACAACTCCTTTGGGCCACAGAACATAGTGACCGCACTGATAATACCGAGTGATTGAATAAAGCGGCGCCGAGTGGCCATGCTATGAGCCTCCTTAACTGTGATTGAAAGTAGCGAGTTAGGATAAGCGAAGGGATAAATGTAAGGACTAGTGGCAAACATAGCACTCGCGGGCGAATGCTTGCTTTAGTGACTCGCTAACAGGCCATGATATCTATGCCGCTAGATGCGTGAAATTCGCTTGGCATTCCAATACTTAGATGCCCAATAGACATTATGCAGGCTTGAAATTTTCACGCCTTGACTGGTGGATACATGCAAAAAGTTATCGCTACCCACATAAATTCCCACATGATGAGTGCTTTTACCTGTCTTAAAAAAGACTAAATCCCCTTTACGCAGTTGATTACGCGGCACTGTATGCCCCAATCTTTGCTGCTCGCGCACTGTGCGCGGTAAGGTCATGCCGACCATTTTCTCATAGGCAACTGAGACAAAAGCTGAGCAATCTATGCCACTTTTAGTGCCGCCGCCTAATCGATAAGGCACCCCATGCCACTCTGAATGCAACTGCGAAATATTGTTATCATTCCATACTGATACTGGCGCTACGGGTTTGAGCTTAGGCTTAGGTTCTGGTGCGCTAGCACATGCGCCAAGACCTAAGGCTAAGATAACTATTAATATTTTTTTCATCGAGTCCATCTTCACCTTGAGCCATTCCATACCCTTATCTAATGGCTAATACCACAGATAGAGAGGTTAAGGGTTATCAGATTATTTTCAGTAGGTTAACAAGCTTAAGTCTACTATGACAGATAAAAATAAAGCACGCATTAATGCGTGCTTATGACAGTCTCCACAGGTTAACGACTTAACGGCGTGCCAGCACAAAATCTATGGCAGCTTTAACGGCAGCCGCTTGCGCTTGATTACACTCTAAGGCCGTAGCACTTGGGCTATCTGGATACACTTCGGTGGTTGTGCAAAAAAGACTATTAGTTACGCCAGCGCACAGCCCTAAGGATTTCACCGGATAATTAATCACGCCAGGCTGCACAACATCGGCGCCAATAATCTGCCCGTGTTCATCACTTGGAGCTATATGGGTAACGGCGCGTACCGCTTGAATGATGGCCGCTTGAAAATCAGGCTGAGGATTTTCACTGTCCCCCACTAAATAAAAACCATCTGGGATAGTGCCAGGCTCAGTGTTTTTGCCATCGCGCGCCGCTAATGCTGGGCGAAACTCAGATTCATCGGTATCTGTGGTTTCATGTAGGTCAATATGCATAGTAAATTCATGACCTAATTGTGCCAAAAGCGCCATCACCGCCTTAGCTTCTTCACTGTGGCTGTCTTGGCTAAATGAGCGATTTGGGTCAACGGCATTGGGCGCCCAACGATTAATGGTTTCATAACCCCATGGGCTGATGCATGGGAACATTAACCAGTTAACCTGAGTGCCATAGCTCAGGCCATGTTCGGCGACAAATGCTAAGGCGCCATGGACACCACTAGTCTCATAACCATGAACGCCGCCGGTGATCAGTACGCACGGCTTATCGGCTTGCCAGTGGCGACTCTTAATCGCCCATAAGGGATAGCGCTCAACATCAATGGACAGAGCGCCATAATTAATCAAGTCAAAGTCTGCACCTAATTGACTTATTTCATCAAGCACGTCTTTATACGCGCGTTTAATTTGACATGACGCTAGCCAAGCTTGGCGCTCAGCGGCGCCCCAAGGGATATTGACAGTACCAATAGGATAAAAAAACACTTGAGTCATATAAATGAATTCCTTAAAAAAACTGTCCCTGAGCATACCCATAGAGCGGCCAAGGGACAATCATAAATGCCAAAATTCATTGCTGATTAAGTGTGATGACGGCGTTAAGCCTAGTGATATTTACTTTTCAACCACGCCGTTTTCGTCAGCAAGTTCGGCCTCTAACTTAAGGGCAACATGTTGCGGTGAGTTGCCATACTGGCCCACAAAGGCATAAGCCACAGGCACCACCCACAAGGTAAACACTGTGGCCACACAAATACCTGCAAGCACAACAACGCCAATCACAAAGCGAGTTTCGGCGCCTGCGCCGGCGGATAACACTAAGGGCACAGCGCCGGCGGCCGTAGTAATGCCTGTCATTAAAATCGGTCTTAATCGCTGCATCGAGGCTTGCAAAATGGCTTCTTCAAAAGGCACTGCCCTATCACGCAACTGATTGGCAAATTCCACAATCAAAATACCGTTTTTAGCCGCTAAGCCCACCAGCATGACTATGCCGATTTGGCTGTAAATGTTTAGGGTCTGCCCAGAAAAATACAGCCCTAATAAAGCGCCTAAGGTAGCTAACGGCACAGTTAACATAATCACTAACGGGTGAATAAAGCTCTCAAACTGCGCCGCTAACACTAAAAACACGACCGCTAACGCCAAGATGAACACAAAATTCATGGCTGAACTCGACTCTTGATAATCAAGAGATTGCCCCTTGTAACTGATAATGGCCTGCGCGGGTAAATGAGTGGCGGCTAATTCATTCATAAAGGTTAAGGCTTCACCGAGACTGTAATCTGGCGCTAAGTTAGCTTCTAAGGTAATGGCGCGCATACGGTTATAGCGCTTAAGATCGGAAGCATCTGCAAATTCAGTCACTTCCACTAAGTTAGATAGCGGGATCAAGTCATCGGTGCGACTTGAACGCACATGAATATTGGTAAGATCTGTGGCGGTATTTTGTAAATCACGGCGCCCTTCGACTATCACGTCATACTCTTCGCCATCACGCATAAAAGTCGTGACTAAGCGCGAGCCCAGCATAGATTCTAAGGTTCTGCCGATATGGGATACGCTCACCCCAAGGGCGGCGGCGCGCTCGTTATCAATGACCACCCTAAATTGCGGTTTGGTTTCTTTATAGTCATGATCAAGCCCAACCAACCCAGGGTTTTTAGCCGCGTGCTCCAGTAAAATATCGCGCCAACGAGCGATTTCTTGATAATCGCCGCCCCCCAATACAAATTGCACCGGTTTACCCATACCCCGACCAAAGGCTTGGCGCATCATAGGAAAAGCTTGCACCCCAGTAAGATCCGCAAGGCGAGTTTGAATATCGCCAATAATGGCGTTAGCAGGCCTACGTTGCCCCCAATCTTCTAAGACGATAATCGCCATACCACCAGAAAAATCGGCACTACCGCCCCAACCGCGCGGCGCGCGAATGAGCAGGCGTTTAATATCGCCGCTATCGACCAGCGGCATTAAACGCTCTTCAATCTCATCCATGTATTCTTTCATGTATTCAAAGCTCGCGCCCTGCGGGCCGTTGACCATTAAAAATAACGATCCCCGGTCTTCTTTCGGCGCAAATTCACCAGGTAGGTGTTTAAACAAGTAAACGCTAGCCGCAATCGCCACTATGACTATGATTGCCGTAAACACTGGTACTTTAAATAGGCGCGACAATAGCTGGCGATAGCTATTTTCAAGGGTAGACATCAGGCTATCAATCGATTTAATCAGCTTGGAGTCATGAGATGCGGGCTTTAATATCTTGGAGCCCATCATAGGGCTTAACGTTAAGGCAACTAGGCTCGAGAAAATCACCGCCGCGCTCATGGTAACGGCGAACTCTTTGAATAATTTACCAATATCTCCTTGTAAAAAGGTAATAGGCATAAACACAGCCACCAGCACTAAGGTGGTGGCAATAATCGCAAATGACACCTCTCGAGCACCAAGAAAAGCGGCCTTTAACGGGCTTTCACCTAATTCAATGCGCCGATGAATATTTTCCAGCATCACAATGGCATCATCCACCACCATGCCTATGGCTAAAATCAAGGCCAACAAAGTAATAAGGTTGATGGTGTAACCCAAGGCGTATAACACAATAAAAGTGCCCAGCAAGGAGACTGGCACAGTTAAAGCAGGAATGAGCATGGCGCGCACGCTGCCAAGGAACAGATAAATCACCACTATCACTAAGATCATGGCCATAAATAAGGTGCTGTAGACCTCGTTAATCGAGGCTTCAATAAACACCGAACTGTCATAAGAGCGCTTAATCTCCATCCCTGGCGGTAAGGTTGGATTGATGACATCCACTAAGGCATTAATTTGTCTGGCAACATCTAAGGTATTGGCGGTAGATTGCTTAGATACCCCAAGGCCAATCATGGACTCACGGTTACCGCGAAACATAATGCGCTCTTCTTCCGAGCCAATTTCCACCTGCGCCACATCGCTTAAACGCACCAAGTAGCCATCTTTGCCTTCTTTTAACACTAGATTGGCAAAGTCTTGTTGAGTATGAAAGCCGCGCTCTAAGCGCACACTAAAATGACGGTCTTGCGACTCCACCGAACCTGCGGGCAGTTCCACGTTTTCACTGCGAAGTGCATTTTCTATATCGCTAATTGTCAGTTGCCGCGCCGCTAACGCTTGTCTATCGACCCAAATACGCATGGCATACACTTTGCCGCCACCTAACTGAATACGGGCGACGCCATCAACCACAGACAATCTATCGACTAAATAGCGATTAGCGTAATCCGTGAGCTGCAAGGTATCCATGTTGGCGGCCACTAAATTAAGCCACATGATAGTGTCATCATTACTGCCGGCTTTTTGCACTTCAGGGGCATCGGCTTCTTGCGGCAAGCTTTCAAGGGAGCCTGCAATCTTATCGCGAATATCATTGGTCGCCGCTTCAATATCTCGGCTAACATCAAATTCTAAGGTCACGCTCGAGCGGCCATCACTGCTCGATGAGCTAATATGGCGCACGCCTTCAATACCGCTCACCCTATCTTCAATCACTTGTGTAATACGGCTTTCAACCACTGAGGCACTGGCACCGCGATAGGTGGTTTCGATAGAAACTATCGGTGGGTCGATACTTGGGTATTCGCGCAGCGGTAATCTATCAAAGGCCATTAAGCCAAAGAGTACCAAAAGGATGCTAATTACCGAGGCTAATACTGGGCGCTTGACTGAAATGTCGGTCAACATCATAGCGCAGCCTCCCCGAGAGTCTTAACCGCGCCCTTTACACTCGGTTTTTCAGGCGTGTTAGTGTCACCTTTTACAGCGCTAAAGCTTTCTTGCGCTTGCACCTCGACCGCCATCTCTGGGCGCACTTTGAGTATGCCGCGCGTGACTAACACTTCACCCTGCGCTAAACCGTCTATCACTTCTACTGCGCCGAGTTGACGCAGGCCTAGCTTCACTTGTCTTTGTTCAATCACGCCTTGGCTGTTCACGAGATAAACGTAATGCCGGTCTTGCTGTGGGATAATCGCGCCTTCTGGCACCATAATGGCTTGGCGCTGCTCCTTAATTAATTTAACCGTCATGAGCATGCCGGGTAATAACTTACCATCGGGATTGGGCACTATGGCTCGCACCGTCACCGCGCGAGTATTGGCATTAACGCGATTATCAATCAGGGTAACTTTGCCAGTAAATAGCTCGTTATCAAATGCCACCGCAGAAGCTTCAATCACTTGGCCTTTGGATAATAGCGGGATGAAGCGCTCTGGCACGGTAAAATCAAGTTTCACCTGAGCGATATCATCTAAGGTGGTGATGACGGTAGCAGGTGATACCAAGGCGCCTTGGCTAACATTGCGCAGACCTAAGCGCCCTGAAAATGGCGCGCGAATTTCACGTTCATTAAGTGCGGATAAGGCTTGATCCAGTTCAGCCTTGGCGGTTTCAATTAAACTTTGCAGCCGATCGCGCTCTAATTCCGCCACAGTTTTATTAGTCACTAAGGTGCTAATTCGGGCTAATTCCCGTGTTTGCTCGCTCAGTTTAACTTTGGCGGCAGTCACTTGGGCTTGCTGCTCTGCACTGCGCAATTGCACTAACAGTTGGCCGTGCTTGACATATTCGCCATCGACAAAATAAATACGCTCTATCACTTCGGATATTTTTGAAGTGATAGTGGTTGATTCATTCGCGCCGATATTGCCTAAGGCTTCCACTTCATCGCGGACATTTACAAATGTGACATTAGCCACCACCACATTGGGTGTTAATTTCGCGCCTTTGGGCGGCGACTCTGATGGCGCCGGACCTTGACTAAACCACAAGGCGCCAGCAATCGCTGCTGCAACTACCACAAGTGACATTATTTTTTTCATTGGGCATCTACTGTACTGTGTTTTTGTGCGTTAAGTGCAGCGCTACAGAACGGAGTAAAAATTCAGTCGTCAACGGTTTGCACTTGGAATTGCTGCCAGTGTAACCGTTAACACCTTGGTATCAAGTTGTTTTACTTATCCTTACAATTAAGCCTCACTAAAACTAAGTGGTGGATTTTAAACCAAAAAAAAACGCCCATCAGGGCGTTTTAAATAAGGCTTAAGCATTCCTATGTCGCAATAATCAACGGCGATATAAGGCACATTAACGGACTTTGCGTTTCTCAGACATCATCTTAGAGAAGCCTTGATAAATCTGTTCCATCATGTCGTTGCTTAATGGCTCACCAGAGATATCGCTAAGCTTAATGGCGGTTTCTTGCGGATCGTCAGCGTTTGATAACTGCACGCGATAACTGCCTTTTTTCAGCGGCAGGCTGTTATTGCCCCACAGTGAACTCCAGAAACCTGATTCATTGTCAAAGTTAACAAAGAACAAGGATTTAGAGCGATCCATATCCGCAATTTCTAAGCCCATTTCTGGCAGAATGATCCGCAGGCGTTCCCACACTAAATCGTAAGAGGCCTTAGCTAAGAAGTAATCATGTTCAGCTTCCACTAAACCAATTTCAATGCCTTGGCTTTGCTCCACACGCTTAGCTTGCGCCGCTTCAGTACGCTTAAGGCTTAGATAAGCCACGGCAGAGTTAAGCATATCAATGGTGTAGCGCTGTTTATCAGCTGCCGTTAACTCAATGCGCTTAATATCACCATCATAAGATTCTTCATGATCAATCAGGCTAATCACCAATGAACCGGTACGGCCGTGCGAGCGCACTTCAACATCAAAACGGTATCTTTGTTTTAAGGTATAAATCTTATCGCTACCAAAAAAACTGGTATCTAGCACTTCACTATTTTCAATCCAATCGGTATCTAACTTACCGGCTTGAAAATCTTCAGCGGCAATACCTATATTTTTAAGTGTTAAGTACTCTTTAAGGGTGCTAAAGATTTCTTGTTTTAAATCAACATTATTATCTATGCTTTCCACCACAACTTTAATGGTGTCAGCGCCCTCTTCAACGTGCGTACCTTCTGCCATAGGCAAAATTTGCAATGGCGGGCGAATATCTAAAGCCAGCCCCACCATGTTAGGGTCAACCTTGGCACTGAGCGCCGGGATGTCATACTCACGGCTAAAGCGCGGCGTAACTAACGGCGCAGGCACAGTCAGCATAGGGACAATTTGCGCACTGACATAGTCATCAGTGCCATTGGCATGACGTCTATCTAAGGGACTAGAGCAAGCACTAATCAGACTTAACAACAGCACACTGGTTAAGGGTTTATACATTAAAGAACCTCTATTCGGGCTTTTATCATTGCATTAACAACTTCCTCGTGGAAATTGTCAGAAAGTTGGGTTAGCGGTAAACGTAAATGACCATGACTAATTAAGCCCATACGATCAACAGCCCATTTCACTGGGATAGGGTTAGCTTCACAAAAGAGTGACGAATATAACCCGCGCATTGGCGCATCTAAATGATTGGCAAGTTCAGCATTACCCGCTAAGGCAGCGTCACACATAGCTTTAAATTGCGCTGGTGCCACGTTATTAGTCACAGAAATTACGCCATTACCGCCTAATAACATGAACTCACAAGCGGTAGCATCATCGCCACTGAATAATAAGAAGTCTGGGCCACATAGCTCGCGCAGTTGTGGCAAACGTGACACTTGGCCAGTGGCATCTTTAAGGCCAATAATATTGCTCACTTTAGCTAACTCGCTCGTGGCCGCTGGCAATAAATCTACGCCAGTGCGCCCTGGCACGTTATAAAGAATTTGCGGAATATCAGTTACAGCAGCAATGGCTTTAAAATGCGCCACTAACCCTGCTTGAGTCGGCTTATTATAATAAGGCGTGACTCCCAGCATGGCATCAACGCCAGTGGAGGCTAACGCTTTAGTCAACGAAATCGCTTCGGCCGTGGCATTGGCGCCATTACCGGCAATCACTGGGATACGACCCGCCACAAAACGAACGGTTTGCGCTACCACAGCAACATGTTCATCGGCCGGTAACGTCGCTGATTCCCCTGTGGTACCAACAGCCACTATGGCATCGGTTCCTTGTTCGATGTGAAATGCTACGAGTCGCTCAAGACTGGCATAATCCACTGTGCCATCACTCAACATAGGAGTAATTAATGCGACAATACTTCCATTAATCATCTGACTTGTCCCCAAGAAAATTGCAAAGGCTATGGTACTAATGCACTTAGCGAATGACAAGCACTGCTAAGGCTATAAAATAGGATAAGTTATGGTAGCATTAGTTCCCTTAGCAAATCCGCTCAATTCTCGGTTTTGCTTACAAAAATGATGAATTATTCGAGGAGATTCCATGACCAACTATCTGGTCGTCACAGCCATGGGTGCTGATAGGCCTGGTCTGGTCAGCAAACTCTCACGGCTTGCTGCCGATTGTGACTGTGACATTATTGACAGCCGCATGGCATTATTTGGCAATGAGTTCACCCTGATCATGATGATGGCAGGCTCTTGGGGCGCGATTACTAAAATAGAATCCAGCTTACCTGAGCTCAGTGTGCAGTTAGATTTACTGACCATAATGAAGCGCACGAGCAAGCATATTCCGCAAAATTATGTGTCGCGAATTGAAGTTAATTTTCAAGGTAAAGATGAGCGCGGCTCAATAAAACGTATTACCGAGTTTCTCGCCGAACGCGGCCTTGATATTGCTTCACTGCGTTCATGCTCGGATTCAGACACAGGAAATGTGACTCAAAAAATGTCGCTCGCTATTAATATTCCTGAAAAAGTTGAACTCGATAAATTAGAGTCGCAGTTACAACTCTTAGCCCAAGAGATGTCGCTAATACTGACAATTAAGCGCATGCAAGGCAACTAAACCTAATTAAAGGACAAGTAATGAATACCTTAACCACAGGCGATATGGCCCCCCTGTTTACCTTAACTAACCAACACGGAGCCGCGATTAATTTAAGCGATAAGCTCAGTCACGGCCCAGTGTTAGTGTACTTTTATCCCAAAGCCATGACGCCAGGTTGCACAGTGCAAGCCTGTGGACTCAATGAGGTATTACCGCAATTAGCCCAGCAACATGTAAACGTAATTGGCATTAGCCCAGATCCTGTAGCTAAGCTTTTAAAATTCAGCGAAAAGTATCAACTCAGCTTTGATTTAGTCAGTGATGAAGATCATCAAATCGCTGACGCCTTTGGCGTATGGGGCGAGAAAAAATTCATGGGCAAAGTGTATGACGGCATTCATAGATTAAGTTTCCTGATTGGCCAAGATGGCAAAGTCAGCCATGTCTTTGATAAATTCAAAACCAAAGATCACCATCAAGTGGTATTGCAGCAATTATCAGCGCAGGCTTAATTAACCGCGGCGTTAATAGTGATGTTAACGCCAACAGTGAAGGCTGATAGCTGTCTCTTCTACACAAATTATTAGCAAAAAATGGAACTTTCTTGACTGGCGATGATCAGATCATGCAAATTCACTCACTTCATCATTTTTAATGTCAATTTTTAACCCGAACAAATGGGCATATGATCACTTTCATCATGCTGAGCTAGGTGATAAACGACGAGCGGCAAGGTTAACCGTCGTCGCTGAACACATGGCGGTTGGCAGCGGTAAATCGGTTGCCAGATCTTGTAATGGTGAAGATGCCAAACTCGAAGGAGCCTATCGATTGATCCGCAATGATAATGTTAGCCCATCTATGATCAGAGCCGCCGGTTTTGCTCGCACCGCCCAAGCGATTGAAAATATAAATGAAATACTTGCTCTCGAAGACACGACAGCCCTGAGTTATAAGCACAGTGTGGCGTCTGAATTAGGGAAATTAGGCAAACCTACCGATAAGTCTCGTGGTTGGTGGGTTCATTCTGTCTTGCTACTGGATAGCCATACTTCTCGGACCTTGGGCTTGATCCACCAAGATTGGTGGTGTCGACCTGATAATCCCAACGAGGCCGATGAAAAAGAGAGCGGTAAATGGGCCGATGCATCCTATTTTACGCGGCAACGCTTGCAGGCTCACATGTCGCGAGTGATCTCAGTGTGTGATAGAGAAGCGGATATCATGCATTATTTATCGGATAAACAATCACATAGTGAACGGTTTGTGGTGCGGGCAAAACATGCAAGAAACCTAGTAGAATACGAGGCTAAGCTGTTTGAGCACATGGATAGTCATCCCGTTACCGGCGGATACACCATCGCCATCCCACAAAAAGGCATAAAGGAAGCCAGTGGGAAAAGCAAGAATCGTCCCTCGCGAACAGCCAAACTCACCCTCAAAGCCAGTGCGGTTAACATCAAACATAATCGTCAGCAGCATGCGATTAATGTGGTGTACGCACAAGAGCTCAATCCTCCCCAAGGTGAAGATGGACTATCTTGGATGCTACTGACCAGTGAGCCGATTGACACGTTGGCGCAGCAACTTCATGTGATTGATATTTATACCACTAGATGGCGCATTGAGGACTTTCATAAGGCGTGGAAAACCGGCGCGGGGGTTGAAAGGTTACGCATGACATCGCCAGACAACCTTGAGCGAGCGGCCTCGATACTTTGCTTTATTGGTGTGCGGCTACTGCAACTTCGGGAAGTGATGAGCCTGCCAATTTATCTGAGAAAAAGAGGGCAAATCGAAGCAGCGCAAAGCATGGAAAATCAAAGCTGCAGCAATGTCTTAGAGAATGATGAATGGCGAGTACTGATGCAGCTCTACAAGCCAAGGGGACATAAAGGCAAAGAAGCCCCAAATATGAAGTGGGCTTATCAATCCTTGGCCAAACTAGGAGGCTTTAATGATAGCAAGCGCACGGGAATGGCCAGCTGGTCCACGATTTGGGAGGGATGGGATGATCTTCAGGCTCAGGTAAAGGGGTATCGCTTAGCCAAAGCCCTATTTGAAGCCGGAGAAACGCTATGAGATCTGATCAAGAGACAGGGCTGATAGTTAAGTCGGCAAGTAATACAGACAAATAACTAAGGCGCCCATGGGCGCCTTTAATTTATTCGCGCGAGTTTGTTCCCCCTTACAAAGCCTAGCTATATACCGATAAAAATCCTTAGCTCCGAACTGATAGCCACCCTACCAAAACAGTTGTAAGCAATTGTTTTTAAATTGAAATATCTCCAACGTATTGAGCGTATCAATCCATTGGCGTTCACATATCTACGGAAATTGCCATTGATTGGCAGCAATGAAAAGTAACTATTTAGAGCAAGTAATTTTGGCTGGGATTAACGGTGTGAGCAAAAACCAAACACTCCTGCTCTCGCCCTGCTCCCTAATCCGGTCACTACATTATGCCGCTATTCTATGGGTCGTTGCTTTTTTAAGAATTTAACATAACAAGTCTTTGACTGAGTCACTATTAGTGCCGCGGCCAGTATATTTCTAAAGCATTACATTAGTTAATGCCTAACAATCAAAATTGGTATATTCAAAACATCTGTATTGGCTTATATTTTTAGCCGCGGTAAATAACATCTTCATTTAAATTTATTCCATATAAAAAGGCCACCCTAAGGTTAATGCCACTCGCTTAAGAGCGAGTGGCATTTTTACTTGGATATTTCACTGTTTTCTTTAGCACCACACGCGGGTAGCTGGGCCGCTTCCTCTTTGGGGGTAAAATCAACCTTTTGCCATTTTCCCTCAGTCGTTTTAAGTGCTGTGGGATCGCTCCCGGACTCCCTCTGTCACTCCAACCAAACTCATCCTGTATTAAAAACAGGGCATTAATGAAACTTATCCTCTGTGGCTCAACTTTATGCTGCACTGCCATTGCGGCCATCTCTAGCCGAACAATATTGTAGGTCGTTAAGATCCCCCATAATTCTTGATACACCCCATCCTTCTTCTTACTGCGCAGGACTGGTTTATTTTCCAGTTGATATTGCTTTAGCTCACTATAACCCCTCTCTATCTCCCATCGCTGCCAATACACCTTGAGTAAATCGTTCACTGGATAGCTGTTGGGGCATAGGCAGGACGTGATAAACCCTTTGATATCACCTTTGGGTGACGGAATAAGAATAAGGCGGGCTTGCCAGCTCTCCCCCAGATAAGGCGCTTGCTGTTTAGCTTGGGGTGATACCGGCATCTCAACCAGATGGTCATACTCTGAGAATGACTCGATAATTTGATAGCGGGTCTTAGACTTTATCGGGGTTAACCAATGGGTGTTTGCACCGCTTTCTTGCCAGCTGATGAGCAATTCGGCAGACATAAACCCACGGTCAAACAACGTGAGCGAATTCTCGGGAGCTGAGCCAACCAATTGCTGTGCATAGTGAATTTCACTGTGGGTAACAGGCCCGAAAGCCGCATCAGAAAGTAAGTGGCTACGAGTAGACATTAAGGTGACCGCCAGCACAGAGGGAAAAGAAGCCGTGCTTTGTGCAAAGCCAAAGTGATGGTTTTCTTCAGTGTTATGCGTCTTAAAATACGTCCCATCAACACTGAGCAATTTCAATCCCGCTATCTCATCAAATTCGCACTGTGTTTCCCACTGTGCAGCGGTTGTTTTGAACAGATAACGCATGGGCTCTGAACCCAACTTTTCTTTGGCTTTGATGATACTACTGGTCGCCAGTGGCGGGAGCTCCCCCTTGGAGTCGGGAAATGCCAGTGAGAGCGTATCACAGACTTGCTGAATCGAGCGGTTACGCATCAAACCAATGCCTAGAACCAACCAAACAGCTTGCTCTGCAGGGAAACGGCGGGTTCGAAGCGAGGCCCTGCCAGTTTGTTGCACAGCCTCAGCCACCCAATCCATGGGAACATGTTTGGCGAATACATCAATATCTTGCGCTTGGAAAAATTCAGCGGTAACGAGTAGCTCTTTAGAAAATTCAGACATAAAAAAATCAGCTGCAACTTAGGTTGCGGCTGATTATGAAGCCCTTGAAAGATCGTTCAACTACTTAAAACGATCGGCATTAACCCTAAGGTGACCTTTTATTATCAACAACACATTATTAGCAATAACAAATTTAAGAGGCTTATCTTACCGACACTTGTCCATCATCACTTTTACTCGATACGCCTTTGTAGGTGGCAAACACCCGAGTCGTCCCCGATTTTATGGCTGTGACTAAGCCGCCTTCAGGCTCAACATGGGCAATAGTATCATCACCTATGGTCCACAAAGCTTCATCCGTACAATCGTTAACCGAGTAATCTACATAGTCAACCATGCATTTCATCTGCAACTGTTCACCGACGTCAAGATACTTAACATGGGGAATAACTTGTACGCCCTTAATTTCCCGCTCTTGTACTGTTAAGCTTGTTTGCGCCGTAATACCTTGATAAGTCGCTTGAATATTAGTGACACCATGATATTTAGCTGCGGCGATAGCGTTACCATTAGTGGTGATAGTCGCAATCTCAGGATTGGTACTTACCCAACTGCTCTCCTTAGTCACCACTAAACTACTACCATCACTAAACTGCGCGGTGGCCACATAGAATTGGGTTTCACCATCAAGAATCGTGATATCACTTGGCGTTATTATCAATGATGTTACTTCTGCTGGCGTTACTTGTACGCTCACGGTTTGTGACTTGCCAGCGAAACTCACCACTATCTGAGTTGTCCCTTTAGATAATGCCGTCACATAGCCGCCATTAGCCACAGTATTATCCACATGGGCAATAGTCTGGTTGACCATACGCCAATCAGCAGCCTTGCTCACATCATAATCTTGCCCTGTCGCATCATAAGCAATGGCTTGATAATACATGCTGCTGCCTATAGGTAATTCAGTGAACGTGGGGATGACGTCTAAGCGGGTGATCACAGGCACAGCCACCACTAAGGTCGCGCGCGCCTGCTTACCTTGATACTTAGCCGTTATCTCAGTAGTGCCTTTGTTTTCGCCTTTGGCTAAACCTTGGCTGGTGATGCTAGCGACGCTCGCATCAGATGTTTGCCAATTCACAGCATTAGTAATGTTTTTACTGACATTATCTGAATAGATGCCGGTTGCTTTAAATTGATATTGCATGCCTTGCATCACACTAGCTATGCCAGGGGTGATAACTATGCTCACCAGCTCCGCTTGTGTGACTGTCGCTAAGCTGGTATCACTTACGCCGCCAAAGCTAGCGCTAATAGTCGAAGTCCCGACCTTATCAGCACTGGCTTGGCCGGCTTTCGTGCCACTGGCAACTATGCTGACCACGCTTGAGTCCGATGAGCTCCAAGTGGCGCCGCGGGTAACGTTAGCCGTTAAACCGTTACTAAAATAGCCGGTGGCGCTGAACTGCCCCTGACTGCCGACTGGCTCATTGGGATTTTCAGGGGTGATCTTAAGCTCAGTTAAGGTAACCGCGAGCACAGATAAATTGGCGCTAGCGCTTTGCCCTTGATAGCTAGCAGTAATACTTACGCTTCCATCTTTATAAGTGTGCGCAAGCCCCGAGTTATCAATCGCAGCGGTTGCGACATCACTCGACTGCCAAGCGCTGAGCTTAGTCACATCAATACTGCTGTTATCAGAGAACTGCGCTGTAAGCGCATACTGCTGAGTTAAACCTGCGACCAACGTTGCTTGAACTGGCGAAATAGTCACGCTTTCAAGCACGGCCGCTGTTACCGTCGTAGTATTACTGGCGGTTTTGCCACCAAAGTTGGCAGTGACTGTTACCACACCTTGGCTAATCCCCAACACAGCGCCGCTATTCGCTTGGGTATTATCAACCGAAGCCACATTGCCATCGTTCACACTCCAAGTGGCCAGCGCAGTAATATCGGCGCTAGTGTTGTCAGAATAAAACGCGCGGGCTTGCAACTCCCCTTTATGGCCAATGGCTATGTTCTGTGTCGCTGGCGTCACTTCAATATGATCAAGTAAACCTGCGGTCACTTTAAGTGTCGCCTTTGCCTGCAAGCCGTTATAGCTTGCCGTTACTGTAACAGGTTTAACATTGTATTGATGAGCGCTAGCTAAGCCATTGCTATCAATAGTGACTAACGCGCTATCACTGGTTTGATAGTGAGCAAAGGCACTTAAATCATGATTACTACCATCAGAAAACACACCGAATAACTGATATTGCTGCGTGGTGCCCGCGGGAACTTCAGCAATGGTTGGCGTTAACGAGATAGACTCTAAGGTCGCGGCCGATACAGTTATAAGCGTGCTTGCCGTTTGCCCCGCAAATGTAACCACTAATGGTGTGGTACCTTCTTTTAAGGCTTTGGCATAACCTGCGTTAACCCCATTGGGGATAACCGCCGCCACACTGTAATCATCCACTAGCCAGTTGGCACTATCGGTGACATCGGCCGTGCTCTTATCAGAATAATAAGCAATCGCCGTAAATTGACCGTCTACGCCCACAGGTACGCTCGGGTTTTGTGGAGTAATTTGTAAGGACTCAATCACAGCGTCATTGACTGTATGCGGCGTTGACTGACTAAGCCCGCCAAAGCTAACAGAAATATCGGTCTGACCTTCGGCTAGGTTACTCGTGACGCCAGATAATGCGCGGCTAAATTCAATGGCCGCAACACTGGTATCACTACTGTTCCAAACGGCCAATTTAGTAATGTCTTGCTTTGAGCCATCGGAATAACGGGCATAAGCGCTATAAGCGACTTTGGTTCCGAGCGGCGCGGTAACATTTTGCGGGTTCATGCTGATATTAACCAGTTTCGCGTCACTGACTTCTAAACTGGTGGAGGCTGTCATGTTATTAAAAGTGGCGCTGACACTGGTTTTTCCTGCAGCGGTGGCGATAGTATCGCCGGCAAAAATACCTGTAGCTATGATTTTGGCAACCTTGGGATTGGCAATCGCCCAAGTAGATGCGCGGGTAATATCAATCACACTACCATCAGAGAAATTGCCCCGAGCGTGATAAACCCCCATTTTGCCAACAGGAAAGACTCCATCCACTGGCGTAATCGCAATTGAGCTAAGCTGCGCATTACTCACTGTTAAGCTGGAACTAGCCGTCAACGTCTTAGCGTTATACACCAAGGTGGCTGAAATTTGGCTTGAGCCGACAGATAGTGTGCTTAACCAGGCATCGGCATCTATGCTCGCTATCGCGCTATTGGCAACTTGCCAGGTGACTTTAGTCGTCACATCAATCACATCACCGCTGCTAGTCGTTAAAAACGCGCTGTATTGTTTAGCGGCTCCTTTTGGCAGCACATCGCTCGCAGGGGTTATCACTAAGGTTTCTGGAGTACTATTAACTACATTAAGCTGCGCATAAATCGACTTATTTTGATAACTTGCACTAATAGAGGCCACGCCTTCCGCGACACCTTTGGCCAGTACGCCATCTTCGGTCACGCTAATAGTCGCAACCGCGGCATTAGCGCTTTGCCAAGTCACTTGCGGCGTAACATCTAGCTGTAAGCCATTAGAAAAAATGGCAAAGGCTTGATAACTTTGCTCCATGTTAGTCAGTATGGTGCTCGTCGATGGCATGATACTCACGCTAATAGCGCCCACCACCAGTTCGGCGCTCGCTTGTAAGTCGTGATAATGAGCGATTACAGTGGCAACACCATCAGCAACCCCAGTGGCAGCCACATTATTACCAGCAACCATTAAGGTCGCGACATTAGGCTTATCCACGGACCAAGTCACTTTATCGGTAATATTAACTTCACTACCATCAGTTAACGTTGCCATAGCTTGATAACTTTGTTGACCGCCCACTAATATTCCAGAGGCATTAGGGCTAATAGTTAAGGCGCTAACACATAAATTACCCGCGTTACCACAACCACTAGGGAAACCTGAATTACTGCCATCACCACACCCACTTAATAACAGCAAGATGGATAATAAGGCGAATTTAATTTGAGAGAGATAAGTCATTATTATTGTTCCTGCGGTTGCAAGGTCATTGACGGCAATACTACTTGCACGCGACGATTTAAATACTTTTGATCTTCGCTGATGGCAGTATCGGCCGGATATTGCTCGCCGTAATTTTCAGTAATCATTTGCTCAGGTTTAACGCCACGCTCCAGCAAATATTGCTTAATAGCGTCGGTGCGCTCTGCCGCTAATCCTAAGTTATATTCGCGCTCACCTTGGCTATCGCTAAACCCCTGTAAAACAACCTTAGCGTCTGGATATTGAGTTAAGCGCTTAACCACAATCTGCAGTGAATCCACAAATAACAGTTTGCTACTGTCAAAATCAAATAATACCGGGAAAGTCACTGGCTCTAATTCTGTGGGCGCAGCAGTGATAACGGTATTAGTGACAATCTGAGTGATGATTTCAGGTCGAGCGCGGCCAAATTGATAACTAATACCTACACTGGTGGCATGAGCGTTAGTGCCGCCAATATCATCATTACCGAGATGATGAAAATACTGGTATTGCATCCTTGCCTGCCAAGCGTCACTGATTTGATAAGTCATACCAAGGCCCACAGATGGCGCCCAGTCATCGGCCTTTAAAGTTGCAAAAGGGCCTTTGTTTTCACCATACCAATTAAATACCCCAGCCTTGGCAAATACAGTGAAATCTTCATACACTGGCATTGACGCCACGGCAGATAAATTAACCCCCTGCATAGTGCCTTCGTAGGCTTGGTTTTTGCCGCCTTCTAAATAAGCGGCCTTAGCGCTACCTAAATCAATGTAGGCAGCCTCCAGGGCAAGATATTGATTAAACTGATAACCCGCAAAAAATCCTGCCATGGTCGCGTTTTTATCGCAATCCAGGCTTCCAGAGTCGCAGCCATGTTGATAATGATTAATGCCTAACTCACCGCCCATATAGAAATAGCTAGTAGGCAAAGTATTTGGGCCTTGTACATTCGCAGGATAATTAGCTGAATTAAACGCTTGTGGAGTTAATTGTTCGGCGGCGTAGACTGAGCCACTAGCGTATAAAGCAAGCAGGATACACTGTTTTGCAAGGTTACTCCGACTGAGTATTCGATGAGGCAACATATTGTCATCCATGGTAATTAAGTAAAAAGTCCAATGGCATGAATTTATAGTAAAACTACAGCTATAGAGTGGTCATGATGTATTTCTAACGCCATTTTATAGCAACACCTTTACTCCATATTCAGCCCAATAAAGAGCGATTACTAAAAGATTAATTACCCGCATCCTAACAATAGACTAAAGCCATAAGCAAGATTAAATACTTAAGTGCACTGAGTCATCATGGCCAAAATCAATATCAAATATCACCATTCACTTAAGCTACTGCTTATCTGCTCAGGGTTTTAGCCATAAAATATCCATTTAATTTTCGTTGAAAAATATTTGTATGAAAACATTTCACAGATGATTATTCGGAAATCTTATTCCAAGACAGAGGAATAATTAACATTAATTGATTTTAATGAAAGAAGCCTGCCATTTACTCGAGACATTCAGCATTCCCCCTTATATAGCAGCGCACAATAACAGAGTGCAATGAGGCATTGTTATTGCCAGATTAATCCGGTCATTTATATAAAACGCTATGTCAGCCACATTAAAATATAAAGCACTTATATCGCTATTACCTTGTACTCATATAGAGCAATGAATGGAGTCTGGATCATTCATTCGAGAATTGAGCATGAGTGTTCGCCAATTTAATACCTGCGAATTCAACGCCTAAGTTGCCTTTATGATGCGCATAAAGTAAAGGCGCCCATCGGCGCCTTTGTTTTATGCTATTACTCTTATTGCGGTTATTTCGGTTCAGCTTAGGGCGCATTGACCTTAGTGTTCACGCTTGATTTAGGCCAAGCATTGATTACCGCTTTAATGAGTGACGCTAACGGAATTGCAAAAAATACCCCCCAAAAGCCCCACAGGCCGCCAAACACTAATACCGCGGCAATAATCATGACCGGGTGTAAGTCCACGGCATCAGAGAATAATACGGGCACCAACACGTTACCATCTATGGCTTGAATAATGCCGTACCCTAACATTAAATAACCAAATTCAGCGCTAAATCCCCACTGAAAAAAAGCCACTAGCGCAATCGGTAAGGTCACTAAGGTGGCGCCAACATAAGGAATTAACACAGATAAACCGGTTAATACTCCAAGCAGCGCCGCGTAACGTAAATCCATGACCGCAAAAAAGATGTAACTGGCGATACCTACAATCACAATTTCAATCACTTTACCGCGAATGTAATTGAAGATTTGCTGGTGCATTTCCGACCAGACTTGACCCGCTAATTCGCGATTATTGGGGAAGAAACGCTTGGCGCCATTAATTAACTCTTGTTTATCTTTTAAAAAGAAAAACACTAATAACGGCACTAAAATCGCGTACACCATCCACACCAATAAAGAGGCCGAATAACCTAATAAATGCTTACCAAAATCAAGCAAATGCTGGGTATCAAGTAAGGCCCTGACTGAGTCAATCATGCTACTTAGTTGCTCGGATGACATATATTGTGGGTATTGAGTCACGAGCGATTCAGCTAATAACAAGCCTTTATCGACCATGCGCGGCAGTTCGGTCAGTAATGCGCCGCCTTGGCGCCATAAGCTTGGGAGCAAACCGAAGGTGAGTAACACCATTAGTCCAATAAATAACACTAAGACTAATGAAGCCCCAGCCACGCGGTTAATTCCAAGCCGACTCATTTGTGCAACCGGCCATTCCAGCAAAAACGCCAGTACTAATGCCACCAAAATAGGTGCCAGTAAGCCGCCACCGAAATAAATTAATGAAGCCAGCACCACTAATATAAATACCAGAGTGACAGCTTGCGGGTCACTGAAACGATCTTTATACCAATTATTGACAAAACTCAGCATTGTTACTTCCATCAAAACTTTTGAGTAAAGAGTGAGAATAAATCAGGCTTTGGTGATCCAAACCGCCAAAAATCCCAACTCTGTAGGGGCTGTACTCACTGTATGGCCCTGTTTTTTTATATAAGCGGGAACATCCTTGCAAGATTGCTTGTCTGATAACAAAACGTGCAACTGCATTCCCACAGACATCTGTTTTAGTGCCATTTTTACTGTCACTAACGGGTATGGACAACGGTGGTCAGTTAAGTCAATAAATTCCATAATCCGCTTGCCTTCTATAAGTGCAGACTATTATGCTAACTTGCCCTCGGATGCACAAGACTTGCACCGCTAGCGCAGAAGATAAATCACAGAAAAATAAGGATCATCTTGCCTAAGTCACTGCCATATCACCTAAGGGTAACCTGTATCGCCTCAGTCTTAAGTCTGACCTTGGCTATGTCCAATTTTGCTGTCGCATCGGCGAATCAGACATTAACTTCTGACAGCCAAAATTTGCCAGAACTCGGCACTGCGGCGATTAATACCTTCAGTTTAGAAAAAGAACAACTTTACGGTGACACTTACATGCGGATTATCCGCGGTTCGGCCCCTGTGATTAACGATCCGGTATTGAGTCAGTATCTGACTGAACTTGGCAATCGTTTAGTGGCCAATGCCACAGGCGTTAAAACGCCCTTCTATTTCTTCTTATTAAATAATGATGAAATTAACGCCTTTGCCTTCTTTGGCGGCCATGTTGGCGTTCATACCGGCCTATTTTTAAATGCTGATAATGAAAGTGAGTTAGCTTCAGTGCTCGCCCACGAAATCACTCACGTAACGCAGCGTCATATAGCCCGCGGTATTGAGGCGCAGCAAAAAGCAACGCCTGCCACTGTGGCTGGTATTTTAGGCGGCATTCTATTAGCCATTGCCGCGCCTCAAGCCGGTATGGCGGCATTAATGACCACGCAAGCCATGTCGCAGCAAAGCTCTATCAACTTCACTCGCTTACATGAAAAAGAAGCTGACCGTATTGGTACCCAAGTCATGGTTGATGCCGGATTTGACCCTGAAGCCGCAGCCGATTTTTTTAATAAAATAGCCACTCGCTATCGCTTTACCACTAAACCGCCGCAAATGTTGCTAACCCACCCCTTACCAGAGTCGCGGATTTCAGAAGCGCGCAGCCGCGCCGCTCAATATGCACCAGTGCGCTTACCTGTGAGCTTAAATTACGAATTGGCGCGCGCGCGGGTACAGGTTAGATTTTCAAGTTACAGCGATGATGCTGTGCTGACTATGTTTAACGACCAATTGAAAAAGAACAGCTATCAAGTAAAAGAAGCCGCGCTTTATGGCAAAAGCTTGGCGCTATTTCGTAATAAAAAGTACCAGGAGGCCGAAGCCATCATAGATGGACTCTTGGCCAAGGATGCCAACAACCTCTTTTATCTAGATACCAAAACGGATTTATTGTTGCAGCGTAAAGCTTTTGATCAAACCATTGCGATGTTGCTTGCTGAGCGCGCCTTAAAACCGACCTCGCAAGTGGTGACTCTTAACCTAGCCAATGCCTATATTGAAGCCAAGCAACCTGCTAAAGCCATTCCGTTGCTGCAAGAAATGATCTTTCTAGATAGAAAGAATGCCTTGCCGCTGCAGTTGTTAACGCAAGCCTATAAAGACTTAAATAACAAAGCAATGGAGTTTTATACCCGCGCAGAATCTTTAGGTTTAGTCGCCGATTATGCAGGTGCTATCGATCAGCTAAATTACGCTTATCGCGCGGCGGTCAATGATCCTTTAGAGCAAGCACGGATTGACGCCAGAATTCGGCAATTTAAGCAGCTTGAGCGTACCTTAGATGAATTTAAATAGGATGAATTCAAATAGCGGGATAGATCACAAAATGCTAGACTGCGCCTTCCCAATTAGGAGAGGTATGTATGGGCAAAGTTGTTATTTATCATAACCCTAGATGTTCAAAAAGTCGCGAAGCGCTGGCGCTGCTAGAACAGCATAATTGTGATATTGAGGTGGTGTTGTATTTGCAGCAACCGCCCGTTCTCGCAGATATAGCTAAGCTCTTGTCATTATTAGGATTTGATAGTGCGCGTCAGTTGATGCGCACCAAAGAAGCTGAATATAAAGAGTTAGCCCTGGCTGATAGCAATGATGAGAGCGTATTGCGTCAAGCCTTAGTGGATTATCCCAAGCTGATTGAGCGCCCGATTGTTATTGTCAACGATCGCGCTATTATCGCCCGTCCGCCAGAGCAATTACTGACCTTGTTAGCGTAAGTTGGCTGCAGTTCATCATTGGCACTCGCTAGTCGCATGTTTTAAATGGAGGTTTTATGTCGACCCAAGGGTTATTACTGGCAAGCCGCATTGGCTATGCCGGCCTGATAATACTACTTAGCTACTATTTTATTAGCGCCGCTTTTGCGGGCAATGGTTATTCTCCTTGGTTTAGTCTTATTGGTTTGCTGCCTATATTGCTCCCCATGAAAGGGATCATTGAAGGGCGACCTTATACCTTCGCTTGGGCAGGATTTATCTTGTGCTTATACCTACTGCACAGCTTAACGTTATGGTGGGTAAGCCCAGAACTGAGAATATTTGCCAGCATAGAAAGTGCCTTACTCATGTTTTGTTTAATCACTTTTTCGTTGTTTGCGCGCCTAAAGGGTCGAGAACTTGGCTTAGGATTAAAAAAACATAAAGCCTAAATGGGGTTGGCAATTGCACTCGGTAGCGTTGCCAACCTTTTCAATTGAGTAGTTTTTAAGATAAACAAGCCGTGTTATAGTCGTTTCGTAACAAAAAAAACGACTATTGTTAACGAGGCTTTATGGATAAGAACCCTAATATTTATCTTGCTCTCTTGGCCAGTTTGTTCGTTTCAGCCTGTGGCTCGGATTCTGCCGAACCAGCTCCGCCACAGCCTCCTATCGATAATCTGACTCGCTGTGAGGCGCCCTTATCGCTCGTGACAGCAATCGATCGCAGCCAATATCGCTTACTCACAGAAGCTAATTATTATCGCAATCAAAATCATAGCCTCATCATTCAATCCAAAAGCCATAGTCAACAATGGCGTTACCAATGGCGCCAAATTGCAGGCCCTGCCCTAACGTTATTAAGCCCCACTAGCCCAGTATTAGCCTTTGAAGCCACACAAGCAGGCAGTTATCAGTTTGAAGTAAGCATTGAATTACCAGGCGCCAATACCAGCATTGAACAAGTCACCATAGAAATTATTGATGAAACCCCAGCGTTATTAGCGCGGTTAGATCATCAAGTAGTTGAAGGTAATAATGTCAGTTTTCGTTTAGATGGCGCAGCAACGCCAACCCAAGTCAGTTGGTGTATTCAAAGTGGCCCAGATCTAGGACTTGATGTGTCGCAGCCCCTTCGCCCCTTGTTTACTGCACCACAGGTTAATGCTGATACCTTAAGCGTGCTAAAAGTACAAGCGAGCGTCAATGGTCAAGTGCATACCGACCGAGCTTATGCCTTAATAACCCAAGAGCCTACCATCAGCTCCAGTTATTTTGATGAACCCGTCGCCAGAGTGCATGCTTATCGCGCCTCTAATTATCAAAAAGCGCTAGAAAGCTGCATTTACTCCAATAGCTTAGTAAACACTTGCACTATCGCGCGCTTGCCGTTAATTGGCCAAACATCAAATGCCAACAATATTGACGCGATTTTAGAGCGGGTATTAGTGTCACACCCTTGGATGGGTGATAATTTTGCCTTATTTCTTAGGCAAATGGACCCTAACAGTGATTTTGTAAATCTACTGCAATCGGTCAGTGCCATCATCATAAGTTATGATGTTAGGCCATCTTTTTACTGGGTAGTCACAGGCGCGATTTATCTCGACCCCAGTGATTTATGGTTAACGCCAAGTGAGCGCGATACTATCAACGAAGCGCCAGATTATCGTTCAGGTTTTGGCGATGAACTGCAGTTTTATATGCCATGGCGTTACGTTAAAAACAACCAATACGCGAGCAGTAATATCCCTATCAATGTTCGAGAATCGCGAAGTTTAGCGGATATTGAAGCGGATTTTGCCTCGCTGCTTTACCATGAACTGGCTCATGCCAATGATTTTTTCCCGCGCAGCGTGCATCAGCAGTTGGTTGGAGATACCTTTATTGATGCTTATAATGCCCGCAACGACGCAGGCACTTTAGTCAGCAGTGTGTTGACCCAAGCCTACCCACTGCAAAGTGATGCGATGCAAGGCTTAGCTCAAGTAAGATTTAGAGGCGCCAGCGTTAGCGCGGCGCAAAAGCAATATTTACCGGCAGATATCAGCGGGTTTTTCAATCAAGATGTTGCCAATGATTTTTACAATTATTCTACCATACGCGAAGATGCAGCCATGTTATTTGAAGAGGCGATGATGAGCTATCGCCTTGGCGTACTAAGGGATGTGGCCGTAACAGACAAACCGGCCAGTTTAACCGCAGACAGTATTGTGGTGGAATGGGGCCAAAGAGGCCGGATTGGCGATAATAGCTTAGCAAGCCGCGCCGCTTTTGTGATTGATGCTATGCTGCCAGAACAAACTGGTGACAAATTGATCAGCAGTTTACCTGAGCCAATATTAATGACGCCAGGTCGCAGCTGGGCCGCGAATCTTGCCATTTCACCAAATACCATAGCGCCAAGTAATCGCAGCATGGCATCGCCACTGCGCTTACCGGAAGTAAATGTCCATGGTCGCCACCAAGGCTTAACTATCAAAGGCGCTAACTACTAACGCTAGAGAGTAAAACTGGTATTGCAGGATGAATTGATTAAATCAAAAAGCACAGCCTCGGCTGTAATGCCGTTCACTTAGTGTGAACGGCATTTTTCTTAGGCTTAATGGGATACTTGTTTTTACTCATTTTTAACGCACGTGGATAGGCCCTATCCCGTTTCCCATCAAGCTTGAACTGTCTCGCATTACGCACTATGTCCAAGACATCTCTCGGGACATTCCCTCGCGTTTGAGATGACAGCTGAGTCAGTTTTAAAATGATATAACTCGACGCATCTCTAAAGCTCAATTGGTTCGGATGTAACGACGGTAAGCTTTTAGCCATCAACACCATCTTGTATCTGATGAGGTTATAGGCCAACAGTACCCCCCACAATTCTTGGATAACCAGCTCTGGCAATTGACTGCGTAACGTAAAGCGACTCTCCAGCAGATGCTGCTTCATCTCCCGATAGCCCACTTCTATCTCCCATCGATGGGCATATAAATCCACTATCTCGGCCCCCGGATAACGCAAGGGGTCAGTTAATGAGGTCAAAATTGAAACCAACTTACCTTTTACCGTCTTCGTCAGTAAGCGAGCTTCAATATTGTCAGGCAGCATAGGCCACTTCTTTCTGGCTTGAGGTGTGGTGGTTAACTGCACCAGTTGGTCGTGTTTTCCTAAAGAGCGTACCACTTCATATTGTGTCCCTTTCTTCAACGGCAGCAGCCAGTGGCTGTTAGGTTGAGCCTGTTGCCAGGCGTGCAAAAGCCCCAACGAATAGAAGCCTCTGTCAAACAGCGTCAGGCTGTTATTGGGTATGCTGGATATCAGTTCGGCGGCTAAATTCATTTCACTGACAGCAACAGAATCAAAGGCGCTGTTCAATACCAAGTGACTGCTTAATTCCATCATGCAAACCATACGAATTTGAGGATAGGCAGCATCACCAGCAGCATTGGCGGTTTTGGCAAAGGCCTGGTTGTTTTGCTCACTATCAGGTGTTCGCCACACGACACCATCGACACCGTAGAGGTTGAGTCCACACCAATGAGGATGCTCTGCTCTCTCATGCCAAGTCTTGGCGCTTCGCTTAAACACATCCTGAACAACGTCAGAGCCCAGGCGCTTGCGCGCTTGCGTGACAGCGCTGCGAGCCACGTAATCCACCTCTTGAGGTAAGACGATATCAAGCTTATTGATGAGAGAGCGGACGGACTCGCCTCTGAACAGAGCCATACCAATCACCGCCCAAATCATGGCATCCATAGGTAACTTACGTCGCCGTAAACTGGCAACACCATGTGAATCAAGGCACGACTGAATTAAATCTGGCTCAAGCACATCGGCCAGACAGGTGAATTCGGTATGGCGATTGATATGAGTACGCGCCAAAGCTTCTGAAAGTTGCATAAAAAAATCCGATGACATGGGGTCATCGGATTTTGATCCTTTCAGTGAGATCGTCAAGCGATCTGTCTTAACTGATCGGCATTACAGCCTCGGCTGTGCTTTTTATTGATTAGATAGCATAGATTAGAGGCGAAGCGTTTCTTTCACGAATGGGATAGTTAATTTACGCTGATGGATCATTGAGGCTTTATCTAACTTATCAAGCACATCAAACAAGGTGCGTAAGTCGCGCGCCATTCTATTTAACAAGAAACGACCAACATCATCAGGCAAATGCAAGCCACGCATAGCGCTACGGCGCTGCAATGCTGCTAACTTTTCATCATCGGCCATTGGTTGCAATTGATAGTTAATGCCCCACTGCATCCGCGATAACAAATCTGGCAGTAAAATACCTATGTCACTAATGGGCTTAGCGGCGCTCACTATTAAGGAGCAACGACCATGTTCAGTGACACGATTATATAAATCGAATAAAGCCTCTTCCCATAATGGGTGGCCTGCAATAGCATCAACATCATCGATACAAATCAAATCAAGCTGCTCTAAACCTTCAAGCAAGGCTGGAGAGATACTGGCATGAATTCCCATAGGTAAATAAAAACTACGCCTGTCTTTATCATTGGCGTAAGCGCAAGCGGCATGCAACAAATGGGTACGACCAGATTTGATAGGCCCCCATAAATAAATGATGTGAGCGCCTTCCCCGGCCGCAGATATTTGCAGGGTTTGGATCAGTTCATCGTTGCCGGTGGCAGGATAATAACTGTTGAATGTTTCGTCATCCGGTAAATGTACCGGTAAAGATAACTGTATAGGTGAGTTTTGTGTCAATCAAAAATTCTCAATCACCGAGCCGTTATAAGGCGTACAGTTTACCACGTACGCCGGATAAAATATCAATTTCACCTAGTTTGACGTCGATTTGAACGTCAAGCGGTGATTATTGCCACAAATAGTACAAGGTCGTTAGCGCTTCGTTAGGCGCTGCCACCGGATTTGGCACAGGGGTAACAGCGGCACCGGTTAATGGCGCCATACTTACTCCGGTATTTACATCGGTCTGAGTATTAGTCCCTGCAGCATTCACATCCCCTGCCACATTCATATCAACTTGAGCATTAACACTGGCTGGCGAGTTTGTGGTTTTAAATGGGCTCACAGGTGACAAGCGAGCCTCTAACGCCAATAAGCGCTGAAAATCTTGCTCATTAGAGAATAAGCTTATCTGATAAATCGCCGCTGAAGGCTTGAGCTCACTTAAGGTAATTTGTTTAACCACACTCAGTTGCTGCAGATAGGTTTGCAGTTTATGCATATCTTCCAAGTTAGATAAGCCGCCCACCTGCAATTGCAAACGAGTGCCCTCGCCATTATCTGCAACCGCATAACGTTGAACTAAGAACTGACTGATTTTACTTATGATGGCTTGACTGGCTTCAAGCTCAGTGACCGCACTACCACTATCAGACAGTAAAGGCACTATGGCACCTTGAGTTTCATCGGCGCTTGGCTGCTTATATAAAGCAAGACGATATTTCCAACCCGTAGCATCAGCCAACACAGAAGTAATAGCAAAGTAATCGGCGCCATAGCGCAGTGATGCTTGCGCAATATTGCCAGTCAAACCGCCAGCCACATCGGTCACACTCACTAACATCATGTCGTCTAAATCAAGCACTGGGAATAATAATGGCACGCCAGCATCTTGGCCTTGCTGCTTAAAATCTTTGCGTATGGTTAAGCTACTTTCATCGCCCACCAGTCGGCGCGGGTCCAGTGTCGCTTGTTGATCATCATTGGCCAGCCACATTAAAATGAGGGGGCGTTGCTTACCCCATATCGGCACATTAGCTTCGCGCAATAACGATATTAATCTGCGTTCATCAAAGCTTGCCATCACAGCTAATTGACCTTCAATTTGCAGGTAACCAAATTGGCGCAATATCGCATCGGGATCGTTAATTTGCGCCTGAACAAGCGGATTAGTTAATGCATTAGGATTGCCAGTATTTTTGATGATGACTTGTTTAAGTGCATCCGCTAAGGCCACTTTGCGGGCATCCACACTTCTATCAGTGACAGGGACAACAGCCTGATTAAGTTGTTGAACTACCACCGCATTAGCAAAGTTTGACCACACATAAGTGTTCAAAACGATGAACAGAATAAATAATTTACGCATTTATCCGCAATAATCCCAATGACAATATAATGGCCAAAGTGTACCACAGAAACTTAAGTTCGCGATCCTATCCCCTTGGATGATTTGAAGTTCTCGAATAACGCTTTCATTAGCATTAGTGTGATAAACCCCAAATTAATCAAAATTTAATCATTAATTTTCATGATAAAATCTGTGGGTTTTGCACGTAGCTTAACTAAGCCTTCATGCATACAAGCATCGAATCGCATTGATTGTGTTGTGGAGCGCCCTCCTCAGTATAAAAGATCCCTATTCGATTCAATATTGCTCAAATATTAATGTTCCCTTCAATAATGAATCACAATAATGAGACCGTTTATGAGTAAGTACACTCTACCATTACAAGGAGCACAAATGCTGTTTGTCGCATTTGGTGCGCTCGTGCTAATGCCACTGATCACCGGGCTTGATACTAGCGTGGCGCTGTTCACCGCTGGATTTGGCACCTTATTGTTCCAGTTAGTGACCAAACGCCAAGTACCTATCTTCCTCGCTTCCTCGTTTGCTTTTATTGCGCCCATTCTTTACGGCGTACAAACTTGGGGTATACCTGCCACTATGGGCGGCTTAATGGCCGCCGGCTGCATGTATGTGCTTCTAGGCGCTGCCGTTAAAATCAATGGCGTTACCTTTATCCATAGACTATTACCACCTGTAGTTGTGGGCCCGGTCATCATTGTGATTGGTTTAGGCTTAGCGCCTACGGCCGTCAATATGGCTTTAGGTAAAACTGGCGATGGCTCAAGCGTGTTAGTGCAACAAGACTTAGCCTTATTTATCTCTATCGCCTCACTACTCACCACGATTTTGGTGGCGGTATTTGCCAAAGGCATACTGAAATTAATGCCTATTTTATCTGGCATTACCGTCGGCTACTTACTGAGCTTATATTTTGGCATTGTCGATTTCAGTGCCGTCGTTGCCGCGCCATGGTTTGCTATCCCCCACTTCGTAGCCCCAGAATTTCACTGGCAAGCCATCATGTTTATGATCCCCGTGGCCATTGCCCCAGCGGTTGAGCACATAGGTGATATCTTAGCTATCTCCAACGTGGCACAAAAAGATTACATGAAAAAGCCAGGGTTACATCGCACCTTAATGGGCGATGGTATCGCGACAATTGCGGCGGCAAGTTTTGGCGGACCACCCAACACCACATATTCCGAAGTCACCGGTGCTATTAGTCTGACCCGTAACTTTAACCCTGTGGTGATGACTTGGACTGCAATTACCGCCATAGTGTTAGCGTTTGTGGGTAAGTTAGGCGCCATGATGCAAACCATTCCAGTGCCTGTGATGGGCGGCATTATGTGCTTATTATTTGGCTCGATTGCGACCGTAGGGCTTAACTCGTTAATTAAAAATCAAGTTGATCTTAATATTCCGCGCAACTTATGTATTGTTGGCGTGACCTTAGTCTTTGGTATTGGCGGTATGGCATTTGGTATTGGCGAGTTTAGCCTGAGCGGCATTAGTTTGTGCGGTATTGTAGCTATCTTAATGAATCTATTACTGCCAGCGCACTTTACTGTGGAGAGCAAAGCGCAGTAAAACTAGTGCATTATAAAGTCGGCAACTATCCCTACTACATTGGCGATTAGTGCATCAAAAAAGCCCGCAATTGCGTAATGTCGTTCACTTAGTGTGAACGGCATTTTTCTTAGGCTTAATGGGATACTTGTTTTTACTCATTTTTAACGCACGTGGATAGGCCCTATCCCGTTTCCCATCAAGCTTGAACTGCCTTGCATTACGCACTATGTCCAAAACATCTCTCGGGACATTCCCTGGCGTTTGAGATGACAGCTGAGTCAGTTTTAAAATGATATAACTCGACGCATCTCTAAAGCTCAATTGGTTCAGATGTAACGACGGTAAGCTTTTAGCCATCAACACCATCTTGTATCTGATGAGGTTATAGGCCAACAGTACCCCCCACAATTCTTGGATAACCAGCTCTGGCAATTGACTGCGTAACGTAAAGCGACTCTCCAGCAGATGCTGCTTCATCTCCCGATAGCCCACTTCTATCTCCCATCGATGGGCATATAAATCCACTATCTCAGCCCCCGGATAACGCAAGGGGTCAGTTAATGAGGTCAAAATGGCAACCAACTTACCTTTTACCGTCTTCGTCAGTAAGCGAGCTTCAATATTGTCAGGCAGCATAGGCCATTTCTTTCTGGCTTGAGGTGTGGTGGTTAACTGCACCAATTGGTCGTGTTTTCCTAAAGAGCGTACCACTTCATATTGTGTCCCTTTCTTCAACGGCAGCAGCCAGTGGCTGTTAGGTTGAGCCTGTTGCCAAGCGTGCAAAAGCCCCAACGAATAGAAGCCTCTGTCAAACAGAGTTAGGCTGTTATTGGGTATGCTGGATATCAGTTCGGCGGCTAAATTCATTTCACTGACAGCAACAGAATCAAAGGCACTGTTCAATACCAAGTGACTGCTTAATTCCATCATGCAAACCATACGAATTTGAGGATAGGCAGCATCACCAGCAGCGTTGGCGGTTTTGGCAAAGGCCTGGTTGTTTTGCTCACTATCAGGTGTTCGCCACACGACACCATCGACACCGTAGAGGTTGAGTCCACACCAATGTGGATGCTCTGCTCTCTCATGCCAAGTCTTGGCGCTTCGCTTAAACACATCCTGAACAACGTCAGAGCCCAGCCGCTTGCGCGCTTGTGTAACAGCGCTGCGAGCCACGTAATCCACCTCTTGAGGTAAGACGATATCAAGCTTATTGATGAGAGAGCGGACGGACTCGCCTCTGAACAGAGCCATACCAATCACCGCCCAAATCATGGCATCCATAGGTAACTTACGTCGCCGTAAACTGGCAACACCATGAGAATCAAGGCACGACTGAATTAAATCAGGCTCAAGCACATCGGCCAGACAGGTGAATTCGGTATGGCGATTGATATGAGTACGCGCCAAAGCTTCTGAAAGTTGCATAAAAAAATCCGATGACATGGGGTCATCGGATTTTGATCCTTTCAGTGAGATCGTCAAGCGATCTGTCTTAACTGATCGGCATTACGCAAATGCGGGTTTTTTATTAACGATTAAGCTTCTGGCTCATCGGTTTTGTACTTGGCGGCAACGTCTTTAACTAACGTCTGCAGCTCACCTTTTTGGTACATTTCAGTCAAAATATCACAGCCACCGATTAATTCACCTTCAACCCACAGTTGTGGGAAGGTTGGCCAATTTGCATATTTTGGTAATTCGGCGCGGATATCTGGATGCTGTAAAATATCAACATAAGCAAACTGCTCACCCATATTGATCATTAACTGTGCAACCTGAGATGAAAAACCACAGCTTGGCAATTTAGGTGACCCTTTCATGTAAACAATGATTGGGTTTTCGGCAATTTGTTGCTTAATCTTTTCTACGGTTTCCATGCTTGTTCCTAAGTTAATACATGCTGAACTTATCCAATATTGTACGCTAAGCCATCCAAGAACAAAATCCCACAGATTGTAAGTCTTTTACTTAATGGCTTATTTCGATGATGACTATCTAGCCAATCGGTAAATTGATGATTCACTTCACACAATTAATCAGTACAATAGAGACATCAGCACGGTCAAGATAATGACCAATACAATCCACGGAGAGAATCGCATGGCTTTTACCTTACCCGCTTTACCTTACGCTATGGATGCACTTGAGCCACACATTTCTAAAGAAACCTTAGAATATCACTATGGCAAGCATCACAATACCTATGTAGTCAAACTGAATGGTTTGATTGAAGGGACTGATTTTGCTGACAAAACTTTAGAAGAAATCGTTAAGACTTCTACTGCTGGTGTATTTAACAACGCCGCTCAAGTATGGAACCACACTTTTTACTGGCATTGTTTAGCCCCTAACGCTGGCGGCGAACCAACAGGTGCTGTGGCTGACGCTATCAAGGCGCAGTTCGGTTCTTTTGCTGAATTCCAAGCTAAGTTTAACGATAGCGCTGTTAACAACTTCGGTAGTTCTTGGACTTGGTTAGTTAAGAATGCTGATGGTAGTTTAGCCATTGTTAACACTAGCAACGCTGCTACCCCACTAACTCAAGCTGGTGTAACGCCTCTGCTGACCGTTGATTTGTGGGAACACGCTTATTACATCGATTACCGTAACTTGCGTCCAGATTACTTAGCTAACTTCTGGAAATTAGTGAACTGGAACTTTGTAAACGAGAATCTGCAAGGCTAATCATCAGCCTTGATAATAAGGAGCTCTTAGAGCTCCTTTTTTATGGTTAGCGTTTATTAACAGCGTCGACAATGCGTTTGCAACTGTTGCGTTTGCAACTATTTGTCGTTGTTTTTATTAAATATTTTTGACCTTTATGTAAATATAGTGTCTATTCTTAACTAAGGGATGGGATGATAATCATCGTATTGTTAAGTCAGCGCTTCAGGGGGTCAATATGAGCATTTTTGAGCACTACCAACAACGCTACGAAAGGAAGCTCGACGAAGAGTATAGCTTGCAGGAGTTTTTAGATATTTGTAAAAACGATCGCAGTGCCTATGTATCAGCAGCAGAACGCCTGCTAATGGCCATTGGTGATCCTGAAGTGATTGACACTTCAAAAGATCCCATTCTTAGCCGCATTTTTTCTAACCGTCTGATTTCAAGGTTCCCAGCGTTTAAAGATTTTTATGGCATGGAAGAAGCCATAGAGCAAATCGTTGCTTATCTAAAACATTCAGCCCAAGGGCTTGAAGAATCAAAACAAATCCTCTATCTACTGGGCCCTGTCGGCGGCGGTAAATCGTCATTAGCCGAAAAGCTCAAAGCGTTGATGCAAAAAGTACCTGTATACATTTTAAGTGCTGATGGTGTGCGTAGCCCAGTCAATGACCATCCGTTTTGTTTATTTGATGTTGATGAAGATGGCGCGATTTTAGCCAATGAATATCAAGTACCAAAACGCTACTTAAAAACCATTATGTCGCCATGGGCGGTCAAGCGCTTACACGAATTTGGTGGTGATATTAGTCGCTTTAAAGTGGTGAAGGTGTATCCGTCAATTTTGGATCAACTTGCCATCGCCAAAACTGAGCCTGGGGATGAAAACAACCAAGACATTTCCGCCTTGGTGGGAAAAGTCGATATTCGCAAGCTTGAACATTACTCCCAAGATGACGCCGACGCTTACGCCTATTCAGGCGCCTTGTGCCGCGCTAACCAAGGTTTAATGGAATTCGTGGAGATGTTTAAGGCGCCGATTAAAGTGCTGCATCCCCTATTAACGGCGACTCAAGAAGGCAACTATAACGGCACCGAAGGTTTATCCGCACTGCCTTATAGCGGCATCATCTTGGCGCACTCGAATGAATCTGAGTGGTCAGCATTTCGTAACAACAAGAACAATGAGGCTTTCTTAGACCGAGTCTACATAGTCAAAGTGCCTTATTGCTTACGAGTCTCTGAAGAAATTCGTATCTATGAAAAATTACTGGTCAATTCTGAGTTGGTCAAAGCGCCTTGCGCCCCTGGCACCTTAGAAACCTTGGCACAATTTACTGTGCTATCACGCTTAAAAACCCCAGAAAACTCTTCCTTGTTTTCAAAAATGCGGGTTTATGATGGTGAAAGCTTAAAAGATACCGACCCGAAAGCTAAGTCTTATCAAGAGTATCGCGATTATGCCGGCGTTGATGAAGGCATGCAGGGCTTATCAACCCGTTTTGCTTTCAAAATTCTATCGAAAGTCTTTAACTTTGATAGCATTGAAATTGCCGCCAACCCAGTGCACTTGTTCTACATACTTGAACGCCAGATTGAACAAGCCCAGTTCCCAAGCGACACCGCGGAGCGTTACTTGGAGTTCTTAAAAGGCTACCTCATTCCTAAATATGTGGAGTTTATTGGTAAGGAAATTCAAACCGCGTATCTCGAGTCTTATTCAGAATATGGCCAGAACATTTTTGACCGTTATGTCACTTATGCTGACTTCTGGATCCAAGATCAAGAATATCGCGACCCAGAAACTGGCCAATTATTTGACCGCTCATCGCTTAACTCTGAACTGGAGAAAATTGAAAAGCCAGCGGGCATTTCAAACCCTAAGGATTTCCGGAATGAAATCGTTAACTTCGTGCTGCGTGCACGGGCGAATCATGAAGGCAATAATCCGCAGTGGACTAGCTATGAGAAGTTGCGCACTGTGATTGAGAAGAAAATGTTCTCCAACACAGAAGATTTACTGCCTGTCATTTCCTTTAACGCTAAGACATCGACCGATGATCAGCGTAAGCATGATGACTTTGTCAATCGCATGATGGAGAAAGGCTACACCAAGAAACAAGTACGTTTACTGTCTGAGTGGTATCTCAGAGTGCGTAAATCATCTTAGTCCTACTGGAGGGGCTTAGTCCCCTCCAGCCTATGGGAGGTGCGCTATGGCTAATTTCATCGATAGACGGTTAAATGCTAAAGGAAAAAGCACAGTCAACCGCCAGCGTTTTATTGACCGCTATAAAAACCAAATCAAAAAATCAGTCAGTGAGGCCGTCACCCGCCGCAGCGTCACCGATGTGGATAAAGGCGAAAAAATCAGTATTCCGACCCGCGATATTACTGAGCCAAGTTTTCATCAAGGTAAAGGTGGCGTGCGTGATCGCGTGCATCCGGGCAATGACCAATTTATTCGCGGCGATCAAATTGAACGTCCCCAAGGCGGTGGTGGCCAAGGGAGCGGCAAAGGTGATGCCTCAGATTCTGGCGAAGGCCAAGATGAGTTTGTGTTTCAAATATCCCAAGAAGAATACTTGGAGTTATTGTTTGAAGATTTAGAACTGCCCAATTTACAAAAAAACCGCCTCAATAAATTAGTGGAATATCAGATTTATCGCGCTGGCTTTACCAATAACGGCGTGCCAGCCAACATCAACATAGTGCGTTCACTGCGCGGCTCGCAGGCGCGGCGCATTGCTATGACTTCAGGGCGTAAACGCCAACTCAATGAACTCATTGAGCAACTTGCCGCCTTAGAAAACACGCCAGGCTCACAAGCTGAGAAGATTTTAGCGCTGAAAGAAGAAATAGCTCTACTGCAACAACGCATTGATAAAGTGCCATTTATTGATACTTTCGATTTGAAGTTCAATAACTTTGCCAAACGCGAAATTCCTACCAGTCAAGCCGTGATGTTCTGTTTAATGGACGTATCAGGCTCAATGGATCAAGCCACTAAGGACATGGCTAAACGCTTTTATATCTTGCTATACCTATTTTTAACTCGAACTTATAAGAACTTAGAAGTGGTCTATATCCGCCACCACACCCAAGCCAAAGAAGTGGATGAACATGAGTTTTTCTACTCACAAGAAACCGGTGGCACCATAGTATCAAGCGCTCTTAAACTCATGTATGAAGTGCAGCAAGAACGCTACCCAGCTCATGAGTGGAACATCTACGCAGCCCAGGCCTCGGATGGTGACAATTGGGCTGATGACTCGCCAGGTTGCAAAACCTTATTAGAAGATAACATCCTGCCATTAGTGCGTTATTTCAGTTATATCGAAATCACTAATCGGGCGCATCAAACCTTATGGCGTGAATATGAAGCGCTGCAACAAAGCTACGACAATATGGCGGTCCAGCATATTCGACAAGTAGAAGATATTTACCCAGTGTTTCGAGAATTATTTAAGAAACAAGCGGTTTAAGGGGGGCTTATGACTAAAACAATGCTAACACCGTTAAGTGATGGCCCTGAATGGACCTTTGACTTAATCGAGCAATATCAAAAAGAGATTAAACGAGTTGCCGCTCATTACGGCTTAAGCAGCTACCCCAACCAAATTGAAGTGATCACAGCGGAACAAATGATGGATGCCTATGCCGGCATTGGCATGCCCATAGGTTATACCCATTGGTCTTTTGGCAAACGCTTTATTCAAACCGAGCAAGGTTATAAACGCGGCCAAATGGGGCTAGCCTATGAAATTGTGATCAACTCCAACCCGTGTATTGCCTACTTAATGGAAGAAAATACGATTACTATGCAAGCACTGGTGATTGCCCATGCTTGCTATGGTCACAATAGTTTCTTTAAAAATAATTACTTATTTAAAACTTGGACAGATGCTAGTTCCATCATAGATTATTTAGTGTTCGCTAAAAATTACATCGCCGAATGTGAAGAGCGCCATGGCGTGCGTGCGGTTGAAGACATTCTCGACTCGTGTCATGCCTTAATGAATTATGGTGTGGACCGCTATAAACGCCCGGCGGAAATATCATTCCGAGAAGAGCAATCGCGTCAACGTGAGCGCGAAGCCTATTTGCAAAGTCAGGTCAATGATTTATGGCGCACCACTATACCAAAAACCGATAGCTCCAAGACCGAGCGCCGCCAGAAGCAACGCTTTCCGATTGAGCCACAAGAGAATATTTTATACTTCGTGGAAAAAAATGCCCCGCTGCTCGAGCCATGGCAGCGCGAGCTAGTGCGCATTGTGCGCAAGATGTCGCAATATTTTTATCCGCAAAAGCAAACTCAAGTCATGAACGAAGGCTGGGCGACATTTTGGCATTACACCATATTGAATCATCTTTATGATGATGGCGTAGTGACAGACCGCTTTATGTTGGAGTTTTTGCAAAGCCATACAGGTGTAGTCGCGCAACCGGCCTACAACAGCCGTTATTACAGTGGCATTAATCCTTATGCGTTAGGCTTTAATATGTTTATGGACATCAAACGGATTTGTGAAGAACCGACCGATGAAGATAGGCACTGGTTTCCTGACATAGTCGATACCGATTGGTTAACGACGTTACACTTTGCCATGGAAAACTTTAAAGATGAAAGCTTTATCAGCCAGTACTTATCGCCACGCTTAATTCGCCAATTTAAGTTTTTTGGTGTGCATGATGACACCAATAAACAGTTTTTATCTGTGTCGGCCATCCATGACGAGCAAGGTTATCGTGATATCCGTCATACTTTATCGCAGCAATATAACTTGTCGAATTTGGAACCCAACATTCAGGTCTGCCAAGTGGATGTCGCGGGAGATAGGTCAATCACCTTAAGATACGTGCCTCATCAAGGTATTCCGTTAGCGGATTCTTGCCAAGAAGTGGTGCGTCATCTGCATAGGTTGTGGCAGTTTGACGTGAGAATTGAGCAACATAATGACGATGGTAGCCGCCAAATCATTGCCAGTTGCCCGATTTCTGATAAGCCCCATCGCTCGCAGCCATAATGGCTTAAGACTAATCGAAAACTGCAAATACAAAAAATGCCCCATTTTGGGGCATTTTCTTGATAAGTCCACTCAAGATAACTGTCTAACATAACACTGAGTCTAGTGGTTGTTAGGGTAGTTCATCGGTAGTTATTTCAGCTCCTGAGCAACATCAGCAGGCATATCATCTCTAAGCTTTAACCACATTTTGCCACTGTCCATACCATAATGGCGCATCAACATAGGCACATCCATATAGTTGCTTTCTTGGGCTAACATTTCCAGCTTGCGATAAAAATTTAGCGCTAATAAACGCGCTTCGCTGCTGCTGAAATAATAACGGCCAACGCCACTATACAGCTTCTTAAAGCCATTAAGGATCAACACATACAATGGATTACCAGAAGAGAACGCCATGGTATGGTGCAATTGATAGTCAAATTCAGCATAAGCCTCAGCCGTATCTTCAAGCTCATGAATACCGCTCAAGACTTCGGTCGCAATCTTAGGGTTCATGCGAATACAGCCACGGAAATAAATGGCGCTGATATTGGTTCTAGCAGACAGTAATTGGTCGACTAAGGTAGGAAAACCTTCGGGGTCTAGATCTGCTATGGTACTTAAAATATTAAGACCTGAGGTTTCCCAGACATTGTTAACACGAGTCGGTTTACCATGTTGGATAGTTAACCAACCATCACGCGCTAAACGTTGTAATACTTCTCGAAGCGTGGTGCGAGTCACACCTATCAGTTCTGACAGCTCACGTTCAGCTGGCAATATTGAGCCAGGTGGGAATTTTTCTTCCCAAATGGATCGCACAATATACTTTTCTGCAAAACTTGCAGGTCCTTTGGCTTCGATAATCATCAGCCCACTATCCTTTGGTCTTGCATTAATATTGGCGCTTATCATACCAGAAGGGACAAAAATGAAAACCCAAAGCGTAAATGCATAAAAATCATAAATTAAAAGTTAACAATTATGATAAATGGGCTTTATCTTTAAAATACTGCCATTATGTTGTATAGATCAGGTTTAGACTAATTATCCCGTCATTGACATGACATTAGTTTGCACTTTACGTTAGAATTTAGCGATAACAAACACATGTTTAGCCGCTAGTTATATTTAAATTATTTAGGAGTACGGAAGCCATGCCTGTGACCTTAAGTCAGGCGTTTATCTCAAACTTTTTAGGCAGTTCGCCTAAGTGGTATAAGATAACAATCCTCGCATTTTTACTAATTAACCCGATCCTGTTTTATTTCGACCCATTTGTTGCTGGTTGGGCATTAGTTATACAGTTTATTTTCACCTTGGCCATGGCATTAAAATGCTACCCATTACAACCTGGTGGTTTACTTGCCATAGAAGCCGTCATTATAGGAATGACAACGCCTAACCAAGTCATGCATGAAATCGAAGCCAACCTCGAGGTCATTTTATTACTGGTGTTTATGGTCGCCGGCATTTACTTCATGAAGCAGTTGCTGCTATTTGGCTTCACTAAGATAATCACTAAGGTGCGCAGCAAAACAGCGGTATCGCTAATGTTCTGTGCCGCCGCCGCCTTCTTATCAGCCTTTTTAGATGCATTGACCGTTATCGCGGTAATCATTGCCGTTGCCGTTGGTTTTTATAGCATTTATCACAAGGTTGCCTCTGGCATGTCTTTTGGTGAAAGCCATGACCAGCCACAAAATAACAACCAAACCTTAGATGAACATGAAAATGAATTAGAAGCCTTTCGGGGTTATTTACGTAATTTATTAATGCATGCTGGTGTTGGTACCGCCTTAGGTGGTGTTTGCACTATGGTGGGGGAACCGCAAAACCTGATTATTGCAGCGCAAGCTAATTGGAACTTTGCTGAGTTTGCTATTCGCATGTCACCTGTGACAGTGCCTGTATTTTTCGCGGGTTTATTGACTTGCTTGGCCGTTGAAAAATTCAAAATCTTCGGTTATGGCGCCCAGTTGCCCGAAGCAGTACATAAAATTTTGTGTGAATACGCCGACCATGAAGATGCTCACCGCACTAATCGCGACAACATGAAACTGATAGTGCAAGCCATAGTGGGTGTATGGCTAGTGGTAGGTTTAGCCATGCATTTAGCCTCTGTAGGCTTAATCGGCTTAACTGTCATTATCTTGTGTACTGCGTTCAATGGCGTCACCGATGAGCATGCCTTAGGTAAAGCCTTCGAAGAAGCGCTGCCTTTCACCTCATTATTGGCCGTATTCTTTGCAGTTGTGGCCGTGATTATTGACCAGCAATTGTTTGCGCCTGTTATTCAGTGGGCTCTGAGCTTTGAAGGTAATATACAATTAGTGGTGTTCTTCATTGCTAATGCCGTGTTATCTATGGTGTCTGACAACGTGTTTGTGGGTACTGTTTATATTAACGAAGTGAAAGCTGCTTTATTAAATGGTCAAATTACCCGTGAACAATTCGACTTATTAGCGGTTGCTATTAACACTGGGACTAACTTACCTTCGGTAGCTACACCGAACGGACAAGCAGCCTTCTTGTTCTTATTAACCTCAGCCTTGGCGCCACTCATCCGCTTATCTTACGGACGCATGGTGTGGATGGCGCTGCCATATACCATCATCTTGTCTGTCGTTGGCCTAGTGACCATTGAGACAGGTTTCTTAGTGGAGATGACTCAGTACTTTTATGACAATAACTTCTTAATTCACCATAGTGTGCAAGAAGTGATGAATAGCGGCGCTGCCTCACATTAAGTTGACCGCCCTAATAACTATCGAGTAAAGTCAAACGCCCTGATCTCAGGGCGTTTTTTATTGATAGGAGTTGTTGTGATCACCGAAAACCAGCTAACCCAATTTAGCCATTCTCGTCGTTCATGGGCCATCCTTGGCCTAACGGCCCTCGCCCTTGAAATCACCGCCTTATTTTTTCAATATGGTCTTGGACTCACGCCTTGCGTCATGTGTGTCTATATTCGCCTCGCCGTATTTGGCATAGGTGTAGCGGCGTTAATTAATATTATTTATCCAGTGCGCACAGTGAGAATCGTAGGCGGCCTACTTTGGCTGGTGAGTGCTGGCTGGGGATTACAAATTGCGACCGAATTAGTCGCGATTCAATCAGACCCATCCCCTTTTGCCACTTGTGATTTTTTACCTAACTTCCCAAGTTTCATGCCGCTGCATGACTGGTTCCCAGCCGTTCTTATGCCAACGGGCATGTGCACAGATTCAGTGTGGAGCATGTTAGGGTTAAGCATGGCGCAGTGGATGCAAGTGTGTTTCAGTCTCTATTTAATCGCCTGGGTCATTATGGCCAAGCCGTTATACAGGGCAAATATTACTAGCCATCACTCAGACTGATGTAAAAATCCTACTGATATAAAAAGGCAAAGGAATGCATATGATAAAAGTATTGATAGCCCTGCTATTTATCACTGGTTCTTATGTTTATAGTGCAAGAGCTTATAGTGCGGATATAGAGGTTGTGGTTGAGGCTGATGTTGGCCTTAACCAACAGCAATTAGTTGATAGCAGTCGAGAGCGCATTATCCCGATTAATATTACTAAACCTTTGCATCACTCGCAGCAGAGCGCATCACAATGCAGTGCACTCAAGCCCTGCCCTGTGGTGTTTATCAGTGCCGGTTACGGCGTACCTCATCTTAAATATACCTTTATTCGCCAGCTATTTAATCAGCAAGGCTACTTAGTAGTTGAAATAGCCCATGAATTAGCCAGCGACCCTATGCTCGCCACCCAAGGTAACTTTTTTGTCACCCGTCAGGAAAATTGGCAACGCGGCGCGCAAACCTTAACTTTTGTGCGAGATACGTTGAAAAAGCGCCTGCCTGAGTTTGATTTTGACCATCTGACGTTAGTAGGACATTCCAATGGCGGCGATATATCTGCATGGCTTGCCAACCAACCAAATGACTATATCAGTCGGTTGATCACCTTAGATCATCGCAGAATGCCATTGCCAACGACTACAGCCATTAACATATTATCGATTAGAGCCAGTGATTTTGCGGCGGATGAGGGTGTATTGCCCACAAAAACAAATAGTCAGTCCCAAGCTATATGTGTTGTTACCTTAATCGATGCAAAACACAATGACATGACAGATGATGGACCGCCATGGCTAACCCATAAAATTCGTGAATTAATTGAGCAGTTTATCGGCGCGCAGGTAGTCACTCAGCAAGAGCTACAAACCTGTCGCCATAAAAAAGCCCAGCGCATAGGCTAGGCATTTTTATGGCACTTGGCATTGGGCTAACTCGTTACCTGTTTATCTGTGTCGCGATAAATACAACGGCGGCGCTAGTCCAAAATGAGTAGTTATTCAACGTCTTGCAATGGCCAAAGCACTATATGATCTTCAATATCTATGACTTTGCTTTCACAAACCACTTTACCAGACACTGACATACCCGCATTAATCATGGCGGTTTTTGAACCAGTTAATAACGGATGCCAGCTTGGCAAATCACGTTCTTGATAAATACGGCGATACGCACAAGAATCCGGTAACCAAGTCAACTCAGCAATATTCTCAGGGGTAATGCGAGTACATTCAGGCACTTCTTGAAAGCGATCGGCATACTTTTGACAGCCGCCTGACGCCGTATTAAGAAGCTTACAAGCCGCATTGGTATAATAGAGTTGCTCAGTCTCATCATCGATAAGTTTGTTCAAACAACATTTACTACAGCCATCGCACAGAGACTCCCACTCTTCATGGGTAAACTCAGCTAGCTTTTTTTGCTTCCAAAACGACATACATGACCACTTGATACTTGAGAAAAGTCGGCTAGTTTACACTATTTTAGTTGAGGAAACTTGATCCGCTCTGATAAATAGGTCACTGAAATACTGTCATAGTGATTATCAAGCCATGCATTGATGGCTCGATAGTTGTCATACACCAGATAAATGCGCCCTTTTTTACCATCAGGCGCTATTACATTAGCGCGTATGCTATCGACGTTTGGTAAGTCAGTACCATCAAAACGGCGCACGCCTTGTTGTTGCCAGTAACTAAAGGCTTGCGGTGCTTGCGCTTGGCTTAAATCAAAATCCACGGGCAATTGCACTTGGCGTCCCCAAGTGGCTTCTTGCTGCCAACCCTGCTGCTTGAGTATATTGGCTATGGTCGCGAATATATCGGCATGATTTTGCCAAATATCAACTTTGCCATCGTCATCGCCATCAACACCATGGGATAAGTATTGCGATGCCGTTAAAGCGACTTGTCCAAGGCGCGCGTCTCTATTGCCCACAAAATCTTGCGGGCTTAGCCCTGATTGCGCTAATGCCACCACAGCATCGATAAAGCTTGCTTGCTGCGCCTCATCGCTCTGGCTTTGACTGGCTAATATAGTTAACACCGGAAACTGCCCCGCTTGCTCACCATAATTAGACCTAATGCCCCAGAGCGCTAAGATAAACCTTGGCTGCACCCCAAAACGCTCGCCGATTTTATCTAGCAGCCCTTGGTGCTCTTGCAATAAGGCTAAGCCCCGTTCAACCTTGTGATTAGGCACTTGAGTTGCAAGATAAGTATCAAGATTAACAGTGGTTTGCTGCGCAGGCGCTACCGAGTAGCGGAAGTAAGGCTTAATACCCACCATGATCTTATCTAACGCGCGGCTATCTAATGAATGGCGAGGGTCAGCTAATACCGCCGATGTTAACTGCGCAAGATGCGATGAGAATTGTTGTTCAGCAGGCTGATTTGCCTGTGAATTAGCAGAAACTCCAGATGTGATGCCAATTAATAACACTGCTGCACGCACATATAGTTTCATTAAACATCCTTGTTATCAACATGAGTACCTTTAACCAATTCTAGTCGAGATACTCGCTTTTATTAGTCACTCGCTGGCGCTAGGCCTTGCTTGTATTCTTTAAGTAAATCAACTGGTGGCGGCGGTAACTGTAAATAATATCCTTTGCTAGTTAACTGCTCTCTAACCTTATGAATATCAGCCATCCCCAAATGATCGCGTTTATCAAGTGACATGACCATGACTAATTTAGCAGTTCCAAACATTGTCATTAATTCAGCGGGAACATCGCTGAAATCATCCCTTTTTTTTACAAAGAGATAGCTATCGGCCTTACGGCTGCTTTTATATACGGCACAGAGCATATTTTCATTAAATTCCAGTTTAACAAACCTTGTCAGGCTAAGGCCCACACTATAACATGACATCATAATGATAAAGCTATAATGCAAGGCTAGAAATTTAGCCTAGCTAATGTTTTTTGGGAGCAATCGATCTTGATGCCGACACCTAGCCTGGAATTAAAAGGCTCGACTTTCACTTTTTCGGTGCTCTATATAAATAGCAGTGACTTGAATCAATTAGCCGATGAATTAACGGCTAAAGTGGCTCAAGCTCCGCAGTTTTTTGCGCAAGCGCCCATCATAGTTAATTTAAGTCACCCATTGGCTCATGCCCTCGACTTAAGCAGTTTATTTAACGTTATTCGGGCGCATGATTTTATTATCGTTGGTATAAGTGCAGCTTCTAATAACCATAATCTAGAAGCTAAAGATTTAGGTGTGGCGGTAGTTAAAGCCGGTAAAGATGCATTTTGCCCACCGCCACCGCCAAGAACCACCAAAATAGTCAGACAGAATGTTCGTTCTGGCCAACAAATTTATGCCAAAGACGGCGATTTAATTGTCTTTGGCGCTGTCGGTAATGGGGCTGAAGTCATTGCTGATGGCAATATCCATATTTATGGCAGCTTGCGAGGCAAGGCAATGGCAGGCGCCAATGGCGATCGCCATGCCATTATTCTCGCCCATGATCTACAAGCTGAATTAGTTTCTATTGCTGGGCAATATTGGTTATCAGAAAACTTGCAGCAGTACAGCGATATTAAAAGCGGTTGTATTCGTCTTGATGGCGAATCACTGATAGTTGAATCAATACCTGTGTAGGACGCAGGCAAATAAAGGATAAATACATGGCACAAATTATTGTTGTCACATCCGGCAAAGGTGGGGTGGGCAAAACCACTTCCAGCGCAGCGATTGGCACAGGACTAGCTCTCGCTGGGCATAAAACCGTTGTTATTGATTTTGATATCGGTTTACGAAATCTTGATCTGATCATGGGATGTGAACGTCGAGTGGTTTACGACTTCGTTAACGTTATCAATGGCGAATCGAATCTTAATCAAGCGCTCATTAAAGATAAGCGTTGTGACAAGTTGTTTATTTTACCGGCATCGCAAACTCGTGATAAAGAAGCCTTAACCAAAGAAGGCGTCGGTAAGGTATTAGATGCATTATCGCAAGATTTTGATTACATCATCTGTGATTCTCCTGCTGGCATTGAAAATGGCGCCATGATGGCCCTGTATTATGCCGATATTGCCATTGTCACTACTAACCCAGAAGTGAGTTCAGTGCGCGATTCTGATCGCATCTTAGGCATGCTGCAAAGTAAATCACGCCGCGCTGAGCAAAACTTAGAGCCGATTAAAGAGTACCTGCTATTAACCCGCTATTCGCCAAGCCGAGTGGCATTAGGCGAAATGCTCAGTGTGTCAGATGTTGAAGAAATTCTGGCCATCGAGTTACTGGGAGTGATTCCGGAGTCGCAAGCGGTTTTAAAAGCATCAAACTCTGGCGTGCCTGTCATCATGGATGATCAAAGTGATGCTGGCATGGCCTATGCCGACACTATTAACCGCTTACTTGGCCAAGATATCCCGCTTAGATTTGTCACTGAAGCCAAGAAAAGCTTCTTGAAACGTATATTTGGTAGCTAACTATGTCATTACTCGATTACTTCAAAAGCAGTAAAAAGGCGAATACCGCGGTAACCGCCAAGGAGAGACTGCAAATTATCGTGGCCCACCAACGTTCAGATCGTGGTATGCCAGATTATTTCCCACAAATGAAGCAAGAGATTATCGATGTTATTCGTAAATACATCACTATCTCTGACGAGCAAGTCAGTTTTCAGTTAGATCAAAATGACGAAAACCTCTCAGTATTAGAGTTAAACGTCACCTTGCCCGATAAAAACTAATAAAAAAGGCGCTTAATGCGCCTTTTTTTATGCCAGTTTACTTCAAACTTAGCAGCCAAGTATCAAGCACTTAGCGAATAAACTGTACTTTCACTTGTTGCAAGCTCTCAGCGCATAATTGCGCGCGCCAGCCTTGCAGCAGCAAAGGCTCAGCCAATTGCTTATGATGCCAAATCCAGGCTAAATATTCATGAATATGACGCTTTGAGGCCAGTAACTCCTCTGGCACTTGATGCGCCTCGCACACTTGCAGCAACTCAGTCTTAATGGCTTTAAATGCAGGTTTATAGCCAGATTGCAGCGCTAGAATATCAATCGGCTCAGGGCAATCGCTAAAATCGACCTTATTGATGATATTGACTAACCCTTGCCCTAAGACACGCTTTTCATGGTCAGTCAGCTCAGACATTCTTAATAAGCTTTCCAGCGTTTTCGGCTGACGTTTAGCCAAGGCTAAGAGCACATGATCTTTCACCACAAAGCCTAAGGCTAAATCACGCTCAATGGCGCGATGTAAACGCCAAGCGGCTAAGTCACGCAATACCGCCAACTCTTCACTACTCAGCTGAAAGGCATTCTTGACTTTAAGATAGGCTAATTGCGGATCCGTTGGCGTTAATCGCCCTTGGGTTAAGCGCTGGCCTTCTTCAAATAACCAGTCAAGTCGCTGTTTACTATTCAATTCCGCCAATAATTGCGGATACAACTGATATAAGTAATACACATCATTGGCGGCATATTGTAATTGTGCCTGACTGAGGGGACGCTTTAACCAATCGGTACGCGACTCACCTTTATCAAGCTCAACCCCTAAGCAAGATTGCACTAACTTAGCGTAGCCAAGTCCATGGCCCATACCGTTTAACGCGGCGGCTAATTGGCTATCAAATAATGGCGCCGGTTGGCACTGGCCATAATGGGCAAACACTTCTAGATCTTCACTGCATGAATGCACTAATTTCACTATGTTAGTGTCTTGCAATAACGCCCAGAAGCCCGATAAATCTGGCACGGCAATCGGGTCAATTAACGCTAACGTCTTACCATCATAGGCCTGAATGAGACCCAGCTTGGCATAATAGGTTCGGGTGCGAACAAATTCAGTGTCTAGTACCAGTAATGGGGCATGACGATATTGTGCCACTAAAGCATCGATACTGACTTGGTCACTGATATACAAATAATCTAACAAAACACACTCCTGTTAGCGGAAAAGAAAAAACCGGCTATTGCCGGTTTTGCCAATCTAGTGAGCCTTAGGCTGCACTTCATCACGAAGCTGTCGCCGTAAGATCTTACCCACATTGGTCTTAGGCAATTCATCCCTAAATTCTACCAGCTTAGGGATCTTATATCCCGTTAAAAGATGGCGACAATGCTTGATGATTTCATCTTCGGTCAGCGATTTATCTTTAGCGACCACAAATATTTTCACTAATTCGCCGCTAACATCATGAGGAACGCCAACTGCGGCGACTTCTAGCACTTTAGGATGCATGGCCACCACATCTTCCACTTCATTGGGGAAAACGTTGAAGCCAGACACTAAAATCATGTCCTTTTTGCGATCGACGATAAAGAAGAAACCTTTTTCATCCATGTAACCTATGTCGCCTGTGGCTAAATAACCATCACTGCCGATGACTTCTGCCGTTTCTTCTGGGCGCTGCCAGTAACCTTGCATCACTTGCGGGCCTTTGACATACAATTCGCCGCGCTCGCCTTGTGGCAATACTTGCCCTTCTTCACTGCGAATTTGAATATCAGTTGAAGGCGCTGGGAAACCAATGGAGCCGTTATAACCATCAAGATTATAAGGACAGCAAGTCACTAATGGTGAGGCTTCAGTTAAGCCATAACCTTCAAGTAATCGGGTTTTAGTAATGTTTTGCCATTTATCAGCGACAGCGCGCTGCACAGCCATACCGCCACCTATGGATAATTTCAGTTTACTAAAATCTAGTTCAGCAAACTTAGGATTATTCACTAAGGCATTAAACAAGGTATTGACCCCGGTTAAGGCAGTAAATGGGTGCGACTCAAGATCGTCAATAAAAGCAGGAATATCACGCGGATTGGTGATCAGCACATTGTTCGCGCCTTTCTTTAAAAACAGCATGGCATTTACGGTAAACGCGAAAATATGATAAAGCGGCAAGGCAGTAACCACTGTCTCTTCGCCATCTTTTAATGCTGGTGAATAGGCGCCATCGGCTTGCAACACGTTAGCCACCACGTTGCCATGGGTCAGCATAGCGCCTTTAGAGACACCGGTAGTGCCACCTGTATATTGCAGCAAGGCGAGATCGGTAAGGCCAAGTACAGGCTTAACATACTGCATCCGGCGACCTTTAGTGAGCGCTTGGCGCATTGAAATCGCGTGCGGCAGCGAATACTTAGGGACTAATTTCTTAATGTATTTGACGACAAAATTCACTAAGGTGCGTTTAGGTGGGCTTAATAAATCCCCAAGACCAGTAATGATGACGCTCTTTACTGGAGTTTCATCAACCACTTCTTCAAGAGTGCGGGCAAAGTTAGAAACCACCACTATGGCCTTAGCGCCAGAATCGATTAACTGATGCTTAAGCTCACGTGGCGTGTACAGTGGATTAACGTTGACAACCACTAGACCTGCGCGCAGCACACCAAACAAGGCTATCGGATATTGCAGCAAGTTGGGCATCATAATCGCCACGCGATCGCCCTTTTCAAGCTTTAGCTCATTTTGTAAATAAGCGGCAAAGGCGCGACTACGCTCTTCTAACTTACGGTAGGTTAAATTGGCGCCCATATTCACATAGGCGCTTTGATCAGCATAAGTGTGAACTGATTTTTCAAACATATCGACCAGAGAGCTATACACTTCAGGGTTAATATTCGCAGGCACATCGGCCGGTAAATGATGAATCCAAGGTTGGTTCACTAAATGTATCTCCTAATCAATCGTCGGTGAGAGGCGTTACTAGGCGCCTTGAGATCCACCGAGTGCTATTTGTTATTATGACGACGGTAAAATCATACAGTCGTTTTAATGTTGATCATCATCACACAAATTTAACAAGCTGCCTAGCCCTCAAACATTAGTGAGGGGTTTCAAAATGTTGGCGGATGAAATCACTAATTTTTTGCGCCACAAGTTCAGCAGCAGACATATGAAAATGATGACAGCCTGGCAAACAAGATGACTCCAACAGCGGAAACCAGCGCTTAGCCTCGGCTAATTGCGCATTCAGTTGGTGATACCCTTGCTCGGCTTGCACTAAAAGCATAGGTAACTCAGTGTTGGCTAAAATCTGCTCGCGTTGCTCTATCGTCATGCGCCATGGGGAATCCCGCTTTAAGCGTGGATCGGTGCGCCAATAAAATTTTCCTGCGCATTCTACCGCATTTCTTGTCACCAACAGATGACTCCATTTACTGGACAGACCAGTAAGCTTGCTGCGCGCGGCCGCCATTGACTCAATACTTTGATAACCTATGGGTTTAGTGACACTTTGATGGGCAGATAAGCTCTGTTGTAAACGCGCCTTGGCATGCTGACTAGATTCTGCCATGGGCAGCAAACCTTCAAGTAAAATGGCGGCATCTAGAGTGTCTGTTTGCGCCGCGCCATAGGTGCTCGCTATCATGGCACCAAGAGAATGCCCCATGACCACAATATGGGTAAATTGATGGCGGCAATGCTCAATAACCTTTGCAAGATCATAAAGATAATCAAAAAAGTGCAAAGGATAGCCCAGGCTTCTATGCTGCGATAAGCCATGCCCTGGCCAATCGATGGCAAGGATTGGATAGTCATCTAAATACTGAGCTAACGGATAAAAGCTATGGGCATTATCTAACCAGCCATGTAAGGCAATGAGCAGCACCTCGCCCTTCATATTGGTTTGAGCGCACTCTTGCCCAAGTGCGGCAACACTCAACTCTGGGCCAGATTTACCGCGCCAATAACAGCCGGCAAGTGTGATATGTGGCAGAGTTAAACTTACTTCATCTGGATGCAGGCGAGCAGATGCTCGCCAGATAGGTATCGACATAGTTATTTTTTAACGAATTTTAAAGTCATGCGGTCGCTTTCACCTATGGCAAGGTACTTATCTTTATCTTGCTCGCCCAAGGCTAAGCGCGGCGGTAAGGTCCACACCCCTTTAGGATAATCTTTAGTATCTTTAGTATCTTTAGGGTTGGCGTTTATTTCACTGGCGGCCACTAACACTAAACCATGTTTTGCCGCTAAGGCGATAACCTCATCTTGCAGCATATAGCCAGTGTCAATTGACATGCCAGGGTTAGCTCTGTGCTCAACCACCCCAAAAATCCCTTGGGGTTTAAGCACTTTGGCCACAGCGGCGAATACGGCATCTAACTGCTGATCCATTTGCCAATTATGTAAATTTCTAAAAGTCAGCACTCTATCAGCACTATTATCGGCGCCAAGTTCAATCACAGGGGGTTGCAGGGTGACAGTTTTCGCCTTACCTAAAGTAGCACTATTGTCGCTAAGCCATTGCTCAACTTTTTTACCCGCTTGCTGATAAAACTCCTCACTTTTGTTATTGGCTGTACCTTGAGTATTAAAGTTCGCCGCAATATATTGACCCTTTTGCGCCAATAGTGGCCCTAATATTTCGGCGTACCACACACTCGCCCCAGGCCAGAGTTCAATCACTGTCATCTCAGGTGAAATGTCAAAGAAACTTAAGGTCTGCGCAGGATGGCGCGCGCCATCACGGGCAGCGTTAGCCTCTTGCCTAAAGTCACTACTCACAGCCGCATTAATGGCATCATTGGCACTCGCGGGGAACAAGGTTAACGCCAAGGTGGCGGCAATTAAAGTCTTAAGCAATTTCATGAGCACGTCCTGTGTAGAAAAGATGAATTAACCGCCACTAAACTAACAAGCCCGCACGAATTTGCAAACATTTTGCAAATCCCAAGCGCGGTATTTGTTCGCCATATTTAGTGCATAGCATGTATGTAGCTAACTACAAATGGACTTGCTGATGGGCGCTAATAAACAAGGCTTTGCCTTGCAAGCGTTGCGAGAGGGTTTTGGTTTAGGGTTTAGGCGTAGGTTTAGGCTGAGCCTTTCCCCCTAAATGCCCCAATTCGCCGCCAACACCAATAGACAGCGGCGATACTCACGCTAATCCACAAACACACCCACACTATGGCTGGCACCCAAGTAAGACTTGCTAACAGCTGACCATCTCCTTGACCATCGTATTGCAACAATACTAGCGGGCTTAAAATGGCGTTTAGCATCACCACTAACGCGATAATGCGCAGTTTCATTAATAACCACGCCGCATTGGCAAAGCGACTGGGTAAAATAAACAGTCCAGCTAAGAGCACTAAAATAAGCCAAGTGAGACTATCACGCGCCCATAATACTGCGCTGCCAATCACTAATAGCGACATTAGGCTATAACACCAACGAATGCCTTTAGGCCATAAGGTCAGTTGATACAGTAGCAACCCCCATAACGAGGCGCCAAGATAACCGCTGAGTCCAATTAATATCGGGGCGCCGCCGTGGCTAAAACAAAAGCCCGCGCCATTAACAAATAATTGAATATGACTCACCTGCCCGCCGGTTAGCACTGTCATTAAGGCGTGTGACAATTCATGAAAATAACTTTCTAACCAGTTAAATGGCACGCCGATAATAGGTAATCTGGCCAGCAATAATGCAACGCCTAATTCCACTAAAAAGCGGCCGCGTGACACTACAGCGTATTTAGGCACCACACTAATAGCCATTGAGGTCAAGTCCGAGTAAAGAGTCTGCTGATCCTAAGTGTGAACTAAGCGGACACAAAACAGTTGAACGGACATCAAATATTAGATGGCGGCAGGATATTAAGCCTAAAGTGAACAAAGTGGATACAAGGGATATTGGGGATATAGCAGGTATAGGAAAATGGATAAAATGGGCTAAAGCTGTGGCGGTCAATAAGCTAACGCGGCGCGCCTGACCTATGTAAAATAAGGATTGAAGCGATAACATGATTCAATCCTCCTTAACGCGCCACTTATTTAGCACCACTTACTTAGCGCCACTAACTATGCCTCACTAGCTATGCCTCACTGGCAAGTATGGCTGGCTATGACTGAAATTAATTATTCGCGCCCAGGCAACTTTTTCCACGCCACTGTATCGCGTAAATACACAGGCGCTAAATCATCGACGCTGGTTGCTAACCCTTGCTCGCAAGCCTTAAGGGCTAGTGGCAACATATATTGAGCTTCAGGAAATAACACCCCAGTTTCTGCCGGTACGCCAAAACGCTCGCTTAACTGTGGATAGGCGCTAAAACCTGTACCGCACACTTGGGTGTCTTCAATAGCCGCAGTTAAAGTCACCATCTCTGGCGCGCTCACTTGCTCAGTGCCCATTAATACGGCAACACCATTTTCAGCCACGAATTCAGCCCAATACACTTCATTCATTCTGGCATCAATAGCCACCAGCGCATGAGTGCCACCATTTTTTTCAATGGCTTGCTGCGCCATGGTCTGCAGGGTAGAAATACCTACTACAGGTAAGTCAGCCCCTAAAGCTAAGCCTTGGGTCATGCTGGTACAAATACGAATACCGGTAAAACTGCCAGGGCCGCGGCCATAGGCAATCACGTCAACGTCCGCCAATCGAATGCCAGCTTCAACCAATAATTCATCCACCATAGGTAATAACCGCTGGCTATGTTCTCTTGGAGCATCAGCAAAACGTGCTATACGCTGACCGTTAATCAGTAATGCCGCCGAGCATCCTTCGGTACAAGTATCTAGCGCAAGAATAGTTTTTGGTGGTAAAGCAGAAAAAAGTCTAGTCATGTATCTCAACATCCGTCTTGGGCATCATCACCCGGTATACTGCAATCATATCATCAAACTATGAGGCGCGGCAGCGCTTGCAGCCTTTTGCTAGGTTAAGCACTTGCGAAAACCTGTATTTAACGAGTTAACAATAATAAAAGCGGCAAATTGATGTTATTGGCGACGCACTATGATCTGCGCTTCTAGGGTAACGTCACGCTTAAGCTGGGTCTCAATCACGTCTTTAATGGCATCAATATCGCTACTGGTTAATGCCTCAGGCGAGACCAGTTGCAGTGACAATTCCACCGGATTGCCCGCGCGCGCTTTAATATGGCGCAGCGTCACATCACCAACACTTTCCCCTTCTAAGCTGGTGACTATGCGCGCTTCTTCAGATAAACGCATAAAACTGAACACCAATGGAATACTGACCACAGCCACGGCAATCAAGGCGACGCCCAAGCCTTTCTTAGCGCGCGTAAAAGGCGCAAAACCTAAGGCGAGGAAGGTAATGGCCGCTGCAAACACAATACCCGCTAAGTTGGTTAAAAATAACAGCAACGCACCCCAAGCAACATGCAGGTCAAGCCAACCAAGACCAATACCAGTAACCGCCAGTGGCGGTACTAAGGCCACAGCAATGGCAACCCCAGCTAAGCTTTTGGCGGCATCTATGCGTGCGTGCGCATAAGCCCCAGCTATACCTGATATTACTGCCACCCCCAAATCTAATAAATTCGGACTTAAACGGGCGGCAATTTCAGGGGTAATCACTTCCATCGGCATAATAAAACAGGCAAAGCTCGAAAAGCCAAGCGCCATCACTAAGCCTGTGCCTAAGGTTTTTAAGCTCCCGGTTAAAAGGTTGGTATCTTGGCGAGTGAGCGCCATGGCCAATGAAATAATCGGCGCCATCAAGGGCGCTAAAATCATAGCGCCAATAATCACAGGGGCAGAGCTCGCATACAAACCTATGGTGGCAAGTAAGGTTGAAAGCACCATTAAGGTTAAAAACGCTGGGGACGCCGTCGCATTTTCCCGAAGCAGTTGATACAAGTCCTTAAATTCTTCGGTGGCAGCGTGCGCGATTAATGGCAGATGTTTCGCAGCCATCGCCATTATTGCTTCACCAGCGGGCAAGCGGTCGATTTTACGTTGCTCTTTACTGCTAATTGCGCTGTCAGATACGGGCAGTGAATCGCCAACTAACAAGTTAAGGCTGCGCGAATCGGTTTCTAATACCAATTGCTCAGCTTCTTGATTACGGCCATCAATATCAAAGCTCATTACTTTGCCATTGGTGATTGTGAGGGCTTTGGTTTTCACTAACCCCAGAAACTCAGGTTGTTTCATCACCCGATTAAATGGCGCTGTGATAAAAAAGCTAATCATTTCCATCACGCTTCTGGGGGCTAAAATCATGGCGTGACACATGCCATCATTAATATGGGTGTCGGGCAAAATATTACGCGACAACATAGATCCGATGGCGTGTTCAACCACAACCACCCCAATGGCTGCTGTGGTAAAACTGCTGTCATTGGCCGTGGTAAAGGTAAAGCGCTGCGGCAATAAGTTATTGACATGAATAATGTTATCCCACGCCTTAGTTAAACGCTCTTGCCAGAGGCTACTTTGCCCCCCTGGGCGTAAGTTAAAACCGCGCCCGAGCAGCACAGAACTTAACACCACTTGACCGTTACAACGCAGCACATCGACTTTTTTAGCTTTAGCGGCTTTTGCCCCATTGACGGCTTTTTCAAGATTGTTTTGCAAACAAAAACCGCGCCGAGCATGATTGGCGTTAGGGTGCGGTAAAATGGCTAAATGCCAGCCACCAGCCACGGCCGCCTCAATAATACTCGGTGCCAATTGATCATCAACATAGGCATACACGCGGCTCTCAGGAGGAAACTCTGCAGGCTCTTCGATAACCCATGCTTTGGGTAAAATATCTATGTCAAAGCAAGGTAATACTTTATGAGTAACATCTTGTTTGTCATCGGCATTAAACAATAAAAAACTGTCGGACATAGGTATATTCGTCATTAAGTAGCTAACTAATAAGTCATTATGAAGAGTTATGGCTGTTGAGGCAACAATGCTACCAAGAGGTTAATTAATGGTTTAAGCCTGTTGTTGGCATGTGATTGGCGCTTAGCTGGCCTATTGTCATAAAGCCTTATAAAAACAAACACCGCCTACAGGGCGGTGTTTGTGATTACGAGTCGCGCAAACTTAAGTTTACTCTTTAGTAAACTTATCGCTGGCGGCTTGCCATGGGTTCATTCCAGCACTGTTATTGCTTGAGCTAGATGATGGCGTAGCCGGCTTTGCTGGGCGCGGCTTATCAGAACGGGTTCGCTCAGGACGAGCGCTTTCAGCCTGAGTACTTGCCCATGGGTTACTGCGACGCTCATTGCTGTTTGCATAAGGCGTGCTTGAAGCCGCAGCTACCGGTTTACCTTGGCGACCTGTGGTCTTGGTAATTCTTTTAGAGCGAGTACCGTTAGATTCAGACAGCACTGGGCGTTCTTGATTGGCACTAGGTTTGCGCGGCGCCTGATTTTTCGGCTCAAAATTCAGCACCGAGACAGGCACTACTTTACGCGGCGCAAAACCTTCTATTTCACGGCGCTCAATTAACTGCTCTAAGCGGCGCTCAATACTGCACAGGTTCTTAAAATCATCCATAGAGACAAATGAAATCGCCTCACCGCTTAAGCCAGCGCGGCCGGTGCGGCCAATACGGTGAATATAATCATCGGCTTGATGCGGTAAGTCATAGTTAACTACTCGCGATAATTCGGCGATATCAATACCACGGGCGGCAATACCCGTCGCCACCAAAAATGGCACTTTACCAGCGCTAAAGTCGGCTAATACTTGCTCGCGCGAGGCTTGACTGCGGCCGCTATGAAAGGCTTCAGCATAAATGCCACGCTTTTCTAACTGGCTCACTAACTTGGCCGCGCCTTGCTTAGTTTCAATAAAGATTAACGCTTGTTGCCAATCGTTTTCTTTGATCATGTGGCTTAATAAGGCTGACTTTTTATCTTTATCAACCGTGATCAACCACTGCTCAATGGTGTCTTTACTGGCTTGTTTACGAGTAATAGCAATCTCTTTGGGATGCGCCACTACGGTTTTAACTAATTGACGCACTTGCTTAGATAAAGTCGCAGAAAACAGCAGGTTTTGTCTGTTTTGCGGCAATCTATCTAAAATCTGATTGATGTCATCAATAAAGCCCATATCCAGCATTCTATCGGCTTCATCTAATACTAAGACTTCTAGCTCATCAAAATGCACAGCGCGCTGAGTATACATGTCCAGTAAGCGCCCAGGGGTTGCCACCAGAATATCAACGCCGTTAATCAGCGCTTTCTTTTGCGGCAGTGAATCTACGCCGCCATACATGGCTAAATTGGTGAGTGACAAATAGCGGCTGTATTGGTTGATGTTATTGGCTATCTGCAATGCTAATTCACGGGTCGGGGTTAATACCAAGGCGCGGATACGCTTAGGTCTAATCGCCGGTAAATCTTTAAACATTTGGAGTAATGGCAGAATAAACGCCGCCGTTTTACCTGTGCCAGTTTGGGCTGCCGCGATTAAATGTTCACCGGCTAACACCTCTGGAATGGCTCGAGCTTGAATTTCAGTCGGTTGACTATATTCAAGTTCGCTCAGGGCGCGAGTAATTTCTGGGCTTAATCCAAGTTGTGTAAATGACATGGTTATCTCTGAAAAGAAAGAAGAAAATTAAGTCAGTCATGCCGACCTATGTCGACCTAATGACAAAATGCTTAACGATTATATCAGCATAGCGCCATGGCTTCCTCTGTTGATTTTCTTGTTAATGAAAAAGCGCGGATAAATTTTGATTCATTTTATTTAATAGCACTTGGTTTAACAGTTATTGCTACTATTGGATAGACGCAGTACCCACGATAAATGATGAGCCTCTTCATGACGTTACCTAACTTAGAACCTCTAATTTTACGCTATCCAGCCTGGTTTCATGCCTTTAGGGTAACCTTTACCACAGCACTTGCCATGCTCATCATAACCTTCACCCAAGTGCCTCACGGCGTATGGGCATTAATTACCATTATCATGGTGATGGGCTCAGTCGCTTACTTAGGTGAAGTGTTAAGTAAAGCCAAGCAGCGGATTATTGGTACCTTGTCCGGCGCAGCCTTAGGTTTATCTTTGTATTTATTGCCTAATAGCGACATGGTGCTCCACACCAGTCTGTTTTTATTGATGTTAGCCACCAGCATTTACTTTACCCGCGGTAAATACAGTTATGCCATGTTGCTATGTGCGTTAACTATTACCTTAGTGGCCACCGCAGGACCTGGAAATCTAGACGTTGCCTGGCAGCGTACTTTCAATGTGATTTGGGGCGCGCTGCTTGCCATGCTTGCCAGTCGTGTGTTGTTTCCTATTCGGGCATTGCATCATTTTCATGTGCTCAATGCCGAAATTTTGCAAAGCGCTGCCAAGGCTTATCAAGCGCACTTAGCGCATACCCAGTTACGTCAAACTCAGCTAGAACAAATCACCAATCAACAAACTAGCGCGGCAGCAAGCGTGTTGTTAGCTGAGCTTAAAACCCTACTAACCAAGCAAATCAGCATCTTGCCCCACGCCATTAAAGAAAGTGGCGTAAAAAACGAGCATTTCGCCAAGATCACCGAAGCTCATAAACGTATGCTCCATAGCCTGCAAACCTTAACTGAAACTCAATGGCAGCAATTAGCGCCGGCATGCGCAGCGCAGTTACAACTTAATCAGTTGATGTTTACCTTAGCGAGCCAACTGCCGCGCTCAATGCCAGCAAAAGTTCAAGCAGCAATACCGCTTTCAAGTAGCAGCCCGCAGCAAACTATGACTCTCGGCCTTATCCAGCAGGCTGATATTGAATTGCTGCATTGCAATAATGCTATGCATTTAGGGCAAGACATTGATATTAATTTGGCGGGATATTGGTGGCTTAATCAGGAACTCGCGCGGCGCTTTTATAAGTTGGCCACAGAACTCGCCTTAGTGTATCAGCATCCTGTGGCGAGCTAGCCATAGCAATGTCAGTATTTAAGTAAGGCTCTTAATGGCAACTAGGCTGCACTCAGCATGGCTAATGGTGATGAGCTCACTTTGATTCGTGAGGTGCGATTGGTTCAGTGTGATTAGTTCATTGTGATTAGTTCAGTGCGATTCGCCAAGCGCTAAACAAAAAAATGGCGACACTAGGTCGCCTAAAAAATGGTTTAACTTAACACCAATAATACCATATCAATCCATGATACAGCTTGCAGGGAGGTGGATGAACACCTTCAGAGGACGCCATTATCATCTCCATACCAGCATGTAACAAGTGCGCGAGATCACACCAAGATGGCCACTGAGATCTGAAAAAAACGTTTCGCAGCCAGCAGAGTCAACCGCTACCAGAACCAGCAAACCCAACACAAACAACTGCAAAGAGCTCAGAATTAAGCGATAAATATCTCTAAAAAAATCTAAAAATAAATATCACACAACTTTTTGCATCTAAAACGCCGCCAAAGACTCGCCGACATTAACTATCAGGTTAGATTTTTTGCAAGAAAGTTAGATCTTCTGCAAGAAAGCTAAATCTTCTGCAAAAAATCTAAGGCTTGCTGTAAATCGCGAGTGCGCCGCATGGGCGGCAGCGCGGCAAGTAAGGCTCCGCCATAAGGGCGATTGACTATGCGATGGTCACATAAGATCAACGCCCCCTGATCGCGACTGTCGCGAATCAGGCGCCCTACCCCTTGCTTTAGTTTCATCGCCGCCAAAGGCACGGCCAACTGAGTAAAGGGATCTTGCCCTTGCAACTGTAATTGCAAGGACTTCATAGCGAGCAAAGGATCATCTGGCGGCGTGAAAGGTAATTTATCAATAATCACGCAGCTTAATTGCCGCCCTTTAACATCCACCCCTTCCCAAAAACTAAAACTCCCCAGCAACACCGCGTTGCCCAACTGCCTAAATTTATCCAGCAAAGCCGATTTACTGCCCTGCCCTTGAATTAATACCGGTTGACTCACAAGACTTGGCAAGCGCGCCGCCACCTGATTTAACATAGCGTGCGAGGTAAAGAGCACAAAAGTGCGGCCATCGGCAGCACTAATGGCTTGCTGACAAATACTGATTAACTGCGCCGCTGATTGTTGATGGCGGACATCATAAAGCTGCCTTGGCACGCACAATAAGGCTTGGCGCCCATAATCAAATGGACTATCAAGTACCACTTGCTCAACTTGATTGGCATATTTGCCAGTAAAACCTAAGGTGGATGCAAACGTTTGGAGCGAGCCATGCATCTGCAAAGTGGCCGATGTCATGATAAGGCGGCAATCCGCCCCATATTGCTCAGTCAAAAGTTGCTGAAATTGATGGCCTAATTGCCACGGGATTTGGTGCAAGCTGATTTTGGCAGTGTTATTAGATGTTGCCAATCCAGCGGCATAAGCCGCCCCAGACAAACCATCGACCACATACGCCGAGGTGGAATCATCAGTTTCAATAAAGGCGTTAAGATCAAGACACAGTTCATCAAGGCCAATGACATAAGCGTCAAGCTCGGGGAAATTCACTAACAGCGCGGTTAATAATTCAGTGAGTTGGACTAATTGCTGCTGCAATTGCCCCATCTGCGTACAAATGGCGCGACTCGCTAAGTAATGGCGCCAATTAACACTATTGCCGTTAGCATAATGCTCAATCAGTAATTGTTGCCACGCCGCTAAACTTAAGGCCGCGGCGTGCACGCAAGTGGTTAAAGCGCGGGTATCACTTAACTGCGTTTGACCTAGATACGCCAATTGGTTTAATAGCTGCTGGCACTTAACCATGGAAAACGTGCGCGCAAAGTGGCGCGCCAATAAATCGGGTAACTGATGGGCTTCATCCAGCACTATGGCATCAACATTTGGCAGCCAAGGCTCAACGTCAGAGTGCACTTGTTTATGTTCAGCGAGTAGCAAATGATGATTGACGACCACAAGCTTGGCCTCACACGCCTTAGCGCGGGCTTTGCGGGTAAAACAGGCTTGATAGTAATCGCAGCGCTGGCCTTGGCAGCCATCTGCGCGGCTGCGCACTAGGTCCCGCGCTTTACTGTGCTCAGAAACCCACTGCAAACTATCTAAATCACCGTCAAGACTGCTTGTTTGCCATTGATGAATTCGCAGTAAATCATCAAGCACCTGCGCGTCAAGTGAGCTTGATGCTTGTAATTGCTCCATTAATTGCCACTGGCACAAATAATTGCCGCGACCTTTTAATAGCGCTACATCCCGCGGCAAACTAAGCATTTGGGTTAAGGCAGGTAAATCTTTAGCGACCAGTTGCTCTTGTAGATTTTTAGTGCCCGTACTAATAATCACCCGCTGGCCACTGAGTAAAATCGGCGCTAAATAACTGTAGGTTTTACCCACACCTGTGCCCGCTTCTATCAGTAAATGCTTACCTCTAGATAAACATTTCGCCACAGCTTGCGCCATGATTTGCTGCTGCGGCCGGCACTCATAATTGCGAATATGCTGGCTAAGCGGGCCGCCATTCACAAACACCTTGGCAGTATGTTCAACAAGAGATTGGCGCAAATGGACACCTTAACGATAGTGGCACAAACGCCAAGTCTAGAGATTGGCAAGCATTATGCCTGTTATCGACCAGCATTCAAGTCAGCAGCTTGATGAATAAAACTCACGCATTAAAAAAGATGCTTGCTCAAGTGTTGGATTGTCGCTAGTTTAAAAATCAAGCAATTGCTTCATCCTAACTACCGAGCGAGATAAACCTATGCTGCTGACATTAATAAACACTCTTCATCATCACCATAAGCGGTAGCCTTCGGACGCTCACTGCCGAAGGACTCTATCCTTCTGGCGGCCAGCTCTCAGCTCATACCCCTGGAAGGAATTTCAGGGGTTTTTTGTTTTAAGTCCCTGATCAACCCTAACAAAAGTACAGGTACGATCATGAACAAAGAAACGCGACTACGAATAGCCATTCAAAAATCTGGCCGTTTAGCCAAAGATTCCCAAGCCTTGCTCAAGTCATGTGGGGTTAAATTTACCATCAATGAACAGCGCCTGATTGCCCACGCCGATAACATGCCCATAGATATTCTGCGAGTAAGAGATGATGACATCCCGGGGCTTATCATGGATGGCGTGGTGGATTTAGGCATCATAGGTGAAAACGTTTTAGAAGAAGAGCAATTAGATCGGCAGTTAATAGGCAAACCCGCAGAATACCAAAAACTTAAACAACTAGATTTTGGCCGTTGCCGTTTAGCTCTAGCGTTGCCTAAAGAGTTTCCCTACCAAGGGATTGAATCACTGCAAGGTTTACGCTTAGCCACCTCTTATCCCAATTTATTGCGCCGCTTTATGAAAGAGCAAGGCGTAAGTTACAAAGATTGTTTACTCAAAGGCTCAGTTGAAGTTGCCCCGCGCGCAGGCCTTGCCGATGCTATTTGCGATCTAGTATCAACTGGGGCGACGTTAGAAGCCAATGGCTTAGTCGAGCAAGAGGTGATTTATCGCTCCATGGCTTGCCTTATTCAGTCCAGCATTAACGCTCAAGATAGTCTTGAGCAAGCCAGCAAACAAAACTTAATCAACACCTTACTATCACGCATTCATGGCGTTATCCGCGCCCGCGAAAGTAAATACATAATGCTGCACGCCCCTAAGGCCAGTATCAGTGACATAGTTGCCCTGCTGCCAGGCGCAGAAAACCCCACCATATTGCCGCTCAATGATGATGGCAGCAAAGTCGCGATTCATGTGGTCAGCAGTGAAGATTTGTTTTGGGACACTATGGAGCAACTCTCCGCCTTAGGCGCGAGCTCCATCTTAGTGCTACCGATTGAAAAAATGCTGGGGTAAATGATGATGCAGTCAATAAATCCGCCAAGCATGACCCAAGTTATGACAATCGTGGAATGGTGTCGCCTTGTTAAGGCGCAGCAACATGCCTGCTTGCAACGCGCCGAGCAGATTGGCAGCGATGAAGTTACGCGCAGCGTTAGCGAGATTTTGCAATTAGTGGCAAACGATGGCGACGCCGCCCTTCGCCGATTAACCCTTAAGTTTGATAACTCAGACGCGCCGCTGAAGTTACCAGCAAATGCTTGGCAAGAGGCTGGTAACAACTTAAGCCTTGAGCTCAAAGCCGCCATAGATTATGCCATAGCCAACATAGTTAAGTTTCATTCAGCGCAGCAATTGGAACCCATTGCGCTAGCAACTCGCCCTGGGGTTAATTGTGAACTGAGAACCGAAGCCATTGAAAGCGTTGGCTTATATGTGCCAGGCGGCACAGCGCCATTAATCAGCACTGTCATGATGCTAGCCATTCCCGCGGCCATTGCCAGATGTCGCCGCCGCGTACTGGTAAGCCCGGCTCCCATTAGCGAAGCCATTATTTATGCCGCCCGTCAATGCGATATTACTGAGATTTATCAAGTAGGTGGTGCCCAGGCCATAGCGGCACTCGCCTTTGGCACAGAAACCATAGCCCCAGTTGATAAGATATTTGGCCCGGGCAATAGCTATGTGACGGAAGCTAAACAGCAAGTCGCCCAATCAAAACGTGTGGCCATTAGTATTGATATGCCAGCGGGGCCATCGGAAGTGTTAGTGATTGCTGATGGCGCGGCCAATCCTGCCTTTATTGCAGCAGATTTACTGAGCCAAGCCGAGCATGGCAGTGACTCACAAGTCTTGTTAGTGAGTGATAGCCGCGAGTTACTTGAGCAAGTGCAGCGCGCCATCGAGGGGCAATTACCGCGGTTATCACGCTGCGATATAGCAAGCGCTGCCTTAAGCAATAGCCGCATGATTTTATGCGCGGACATGGATGAAGCTGTGACTATATCAAATCGCTATGGGCCTGAGCATTTAATCATTCAAACTCAAGATAATGAGGCTGTGCTTGCTAAGGTGCGCAGCGCCGGCTCCATTTTTGTGGGCGCTTATACTCCGGAGTCTGTGGGCGATTATGCCAGTGGCACTAACCATGTATTACCCACCTATGGCTATAGCCGCAGCGTTTCAAGCTTATCGCTTGCAGATTTTAGTCGCCGCTTTACCGTGCAAAGGGTTAGCAGCGCGGGGCTTAAAAGCTTAGGCCCCCACGTAATTGCCCTTGCAAACGCTGAATTACTCGATGGCCATGCTAACGCAATCAAAGTCCGTCTTAAGGAGCTGACTAATGATGAGTAATGCCCAAGTGTTAGCGCAGCAATTGTGCCGCCCAGAATTATTAGACTTACAAGTGTACGAAAGCGCGCGCCGCTTAGGCGGCGCTGGGGAAATTTGGCTCAATGCCAACGAATCGCCGTTTAATAATAGTGACATAGTCGGCATCAATCGCTACCCCGAGTGCCAGCCACCAGCCTTAATTGCGGCCTATGCCAGCTATGCCAAGCTTGCGCCCGAACAAGTACTAACCTGCCGCGGCGCCGATGAAGCCATAGAGTTATTAATTCGCACGTTTTGCATTAGTGGGCAAGACAGTATTGGCATCTTTAGTCCGACCTATGGCATGTATGCTATTAGCGCCGCTAGCCATAATGTCGCTGTAGTAGATACCGCGCTTAATGAGGATTGGTCATTGCCAGTGACAGCCACCAGCACTATGCAAGGCTGCAAATTAGTGTTTATTTGTCACCCCAATAATCCTACCGGTAATCTGCAAAGCCGCGCCGCCATTGAGTCACTAGTAAAAGCGCTGCCCACCAGCCTAGTGGTCATTGATGAGGCTTATATCGAATTTAGTGCCAGCGAGTCTGTCATAGATTTACTGGAGCAGTATCCCAATCTGGTAATTTTGCGCACCTTGTCCAAAGCCTTTGCCTTAGCTGGGGCGCGCTGCGGTTTTTGTTTAGCCGATCCTGCGATATTAACCATGATGATGCGCATCATAGCGCCCTATCCTGTGCCACTGCCGGTGGCCTTATTAGCGCAAGCGGCGTTAACGCCTGACGGCCTAATGCAAATGCGCACTCAAGTGCAAAGCCTCAATCAACAAAGACAAAGATTAGCCGCCGCGTTAACCGAGTGCCTTGCTGTCAGCGCAGTGCAGCCTGGCCAAGGTAATTTTGTGCTCGCAACCCTGTCGTCACTTTCATTAGTCACAGCAATATTGCAGCAATACGGCATAGTAGCGCGCCAGTATAAACATCCACGCTTAGCCCAAGCCATACGTTTTAGTGTGGGCCATAGTGCTGATATTGAGCGCGTCATCAAGGCATTAGATGCCATCAATGCCAACCTCGCCAATGCTAATGACAACCAAAACAAGAACAAGGTGAACTCATGAACCAAGCACGCGCCCTACTCTTTATCGACCGTGATGGCACCCTTATCGAAGAGCCTGTTACCGACAAGCAAGTCGATAGCGCCTCTAAATTAGCCTTTGAAAAAGATGCCATCACTGCCCTGCTGCAATTGCAAGCGACAGGCTTTGGTCTTGTGATGGTATCTAACCAAGATGGTTTAGGCAGCCACTCCTTCCCCCAAGCGGATTTTGACTTACCCCATAATTTAATGATGCAAGTGTTCGAGTCTCAAGGGGTTAAGTTTCAACAAGTACTGATTTGTCCGCACTTTGATAGCGACAATTGCAGTTGCCGCAAACCTAAACTTGGGTTGGTCAGAGACTATTTAACTCAAGGCAAAGTTGATTTTACCCGCTCGGCCGTGATTGGCGATCGCGTGACTGATATGCAATTAGCCCAAGCCATGGGAGTACGCGGCATTCAATACCAGCGAGAAACATGCAGCTGGCGACAAATAGTTAACCAGTTATTGAATCAACCAAGACAAGCTTGCGTACGCCGCACTACGTCTGAAACCGATATTCTAGTGGAGCTAGATTTAGATAACCCTGGCACCAAAGTCATTAGCACAGGCATAGGTTTTTTTGATCACATGCTCGATCAAATCGCAACCCACGCCAACATCAGCCTAACCGTCACAGTCAAAGGTGACTTACACATAGATGATCACCACAGCATAGAAGATACCGCGCTCGCATTAGGCGATGCCATCCGCCAAGCCTTAGGCAATAAACTCGGCATTGGCCGCTTTGGCTTTAGCTTACCTATGGATGAAGCGCGCGGTGAATGCTTATTAGACTTATCGGGCAGGCCCTACAGTCGCTGCGATGCCAGCTTTAAGGGGGAGCGCGTCGGCGGACTGGCAACTGAGATGGTCCCGCACTTTTTCCGCTCATTTGCCGATGGCCTGCGCGCCAACGTGCATGTAAGCGCCGAGGCGGACAATGATCATCACAGAGTCGAAGCCATGTTTAAAGCCTTAGGGCGCGCCTTACGTCAAGCCATTAAGGTTGATGGTAAGCAATTGCCATCAAGCAAAGGATGCTTATGACCATGAGTACAGATACTGACATAATTGCTAGCACTGACATGAGAGATAGCTCTGAAATAATAGATACTACTGTCATTATCGATACTGGCTGCGCTAATTTAAACTCAGTGAAATTTGCCTGCGAGCGCGTACTTGCTGCAGAGTTTACTAAAGAGTTTGCGACAGGGGCTGGCAAGCAAGCACGCCAGTTAATTGTAAGTTGCGATATCAACACAATTCGCGCCGCCACCAGAGTCATATTGCCAGGAGTTGGCTCGGCCACAGCCGCCATGCGCCAATTACAGGCCAAGGATTTGTGTCAACTCATCGCTGAGCTTAAGCAACCCCTCTTAGGCATTTGTCTTGGCATGCAGTTGTTAACTGAGTTTTCCAGTGAAGGCGACGTTGCCTGTTTAGGCATAATCCCCACCAAGATTAATCCGCTACAGGCCGATAACTTACCTGTGCCCCACATGGGCTGGAATCAACTAAGCGTGAGCTCGCATCCGCTGTTTCGCGGAGTGGCCAGCGGCAGTTTTGTGTATTTTGTGCATAGCTTTGCCGCGCCGCAATCAAACTTCACTTTAGCCACTTGTCATTATGGCCAAGAGTTTAGCGCCGCCATTGGTCGCGATAATTTTATGGGCGTGCAATTTCACCCCGAAAAAAGCGCCTTGGTTGGCGAGCAAATCCTGCGCAACTTTATGGAGATGAACTGATGATAATTCCTGCCATCGATTTAATTCATGGGCAAGTAGTGCGTCTCTATCAAGGGGATTATCAGCAAGCCACGGCGTTTACTATCGACCCCTTAAGTCAACTCTTGTCTTATCAAGCCCAAGGCGCTAAGTGGTTACATCTGGTGGATTTAGATGGTGCCAAACATCCAGACAATCGTCAAAGCGCGCTCCTTGCCTCACTTGTCAGTCAACTCAACTGCCAAGTACAAGTGGGCGGCGGCGTGCGCTGTGAGCAAGACTTACATACCTTACTTGAATGCGGTAGCGATCGGGTGGTGATTGGCTCATTAGCCGTGCAGCAACCCAAACTTGTGTGTCAGTGGCTCGATACTTATGGCAGTCATGCCATTTGCCTTGCCTTAGATATCAATATTATTGATGGCAAAAAATCCTTAGCCGTAGCAGGTTGGCAGCAAGATGCGGGTATCGCCCTTGAATCCTTAATGGCTGAGTTTTTAAGCCATGGGTTAAGTCATGCATTAGTCACAGATATTAGTCGCGATGGCACTATGACGGGCCCAAATGTTAGCTTGTATCAAGAATTAGCCGAGCATTATCCCAGCGTTCACTGGCAAGGCTCAGGCGGAGTTGCCAGCCTTGAGGATATTGAGGCGATGCGTAACAGCGGCGCTGCTGGCATTATTGTCGGTAAAGCCTTGTTAGAAGAGCGCTTTAGTGTAAAGGAGGCAATCGCATGTTGGCCAAACGCATAGTTCCGTGTCTCGACGTTCGAGACGGTAAAGTCGTGAAAGGCGTGCAATTTCGCGATCATTTAATTGTCGGCGACATAGTGCCCTTAGCGGCGCGCTACGCCGATGAAGGCGCGGATGAACTGGTGTTTTACGATATCACCGCCAGTACTCGCGGCGCCTTAGTTGATACCTCTTGGGTTGAGCGCATTGCCGAGCGCATCAATATTCCCTTTAGTGTGGCGGGCGGCATTAGCACCTTATGCCAAGCACGCACTATGCTCGCCCATGGCGCCGATAAGATTTCCATTAACTCCCCCGCATTAGCAGACCCAAGCCTAATATCCCGCTTATGTGATGAATTTGGCCGCCAATGCATAGTGATTGGCATTGACTCTTTTTATGACGATAACAGCGGCAGTTACCATGTAAAACAATTTACTGGTGATAGCAGCACAGTGAAGCAAACCGATTGGTTTACCCAAGACTGGGTGGAACAAGTGCAAGCTCTTGGCTGCGGCGAAATTGTCTTAAATGTGATGAATCAAGACGGCGTACGCCAAGGCTATGATATTAAGCAGTTAGCTCATATACGTTCTGGGTGTGACGTGCCCTTAATCGCCTCGGGTGGCGCGGGCTCCATGACCCATTTTGCTGAAGTTTTTATACAAGCTAAGGTCGATGCCGCGCTGGCCGCTAGCGTATTTCATCAGCAAATCATTAATATTCAGGCATTAAAGCGCTACTTAAGTGAGCAAGATATTGCCGTGAGGCTGAGCTAGCTCAAGAGTGTGGCTCAAGATTATAAATGTCATCAAAGGATCAGCCAAATTAGGACAATGTTATGAATTCAAGCTCATTAGAAAAACGACTAAGCACAGTGCTCTATGCCGATAAGCTGTTAGAACAACTGGATTTTGCCAAAGGCGATGGCCTACTACCTGCCATAGTGCAAGATGTGATCACAGGCGAAGTATTAATGCAGGCTTATGTCAATCGCGAAGCCTTAGCTTTAACCATAGACAGCGCTAAGGTGACTTTTTATAGCCGCTCACGTCAGCAATTGTGGTGCAAAGGCGAAACGTCGGGCAATTTCTTACAAGCTATTAGTATCAGCGCCGATTGCGATAATGACAGCTTACTGATTATGGCCAAACCTATGGGGCCAACCTGCCACACAGGGGCCACAACTTGCTGGCATTCACACTGGAACAAGCCCTTTATCAATCAATTATCTGAGCTTATTCAAGGCCGCCACCAGCAATTTAATGATGAAAAGCAGCAAGGTCTTAATGAGCCAAACAAGATAGCGGCCGCTAGCTACACAGCATCATTATTTGCCAGTGGCACTAAGCGCATGGCGCAAAAAGTCGGTGAAGAAGGCTTGGAAACGGCGCTGGCGGCAGCAACTCATGATAAAGAAGAGCTTATCAATGAAGCCGCCGACCTGATGTTTCACTTAATGGTGCTGCTCGAAGATCAAAACTTATCCATTTATGATGTGCAGCAGCGCTTATATGACAGGCATCAAAGATAGTTATTAGCAGTAAATTTGCTGACAAAGGATGGCATGGCTCACAAATTTGGTATACTAGCGCACTTTTTATTTGTACCGACAATTTGAGTGCGCGAGCCATGAGCCAAGCTGAAATTTATACCCCTGAACCTAAGCCTACCCTTTCCAACCATTTGGAGCTGTTAGCGCCGGCCAAAAATGCCGATTTTGGCATTGAAGCCATTCGCCATGGGGCTGATGCTGTGTATATTGGTGGCCCTGCCTTTGGTGCCCGCGCCACTGCCGGTAATAGCGTGGCCGATATTGCCCGTCTATGTGAATTTGCTCACCGCTATAATGCCCAAGTCTTTGTGGCCTTAAATACCATTATCATGGATGACGAGTTAGCGGGTGTTGAAAAGCTAATTTGGGAACTGTATGAAGCCGGCGCTGATGCCTTGATTGTTCAAGACATGGGTATTTTACAGCTGAACTTACCGCCGCTCGCCTTGCATGCCAGTACCCAGATGGATAACCGTAGCCCAGAAAAAGTCGCCTTTTTAGAGCAGGTAGGCTTTTCGCAAGTGGTATTAGCCCGCGAACTAGGGTTAAGTCAAATTCGCGATGTGGCAGCCATCAGCAATATGCGCTTAGAGTTTTTTATTCATGGTGCCTTATGTGTGGCTTACAGCGGCTTATGTAATTTAAGTCACGCCTTTAGTAACCGCAGTGCTAACCGCGGTGAATGCTCGCAAATGTGCCGTTTACCAGCCAATTTGAAAAACCGTCAAGGCGATGTGTTTGCTGAGAACGAGCACTTATTGTCATTAAAAGATAATAACCAAACCGCTAACCTTGAAGCCTTAATCGATGCTGGTATTCGCTCGTTTAAAATTGAAGGCCGCCTTAAAGATTTAAGCTATGTGAAAAACGTCACCGCCCATTATCGTCAAGCGCTTGATGCCATTATCGCCAAAAGGCCTGAACTGCAAGCGACCTCTCATGGCCGAGTCGAGCATAGCTTTACGCCAGATCCGGAAAAGACCTTTAACCGCGGCGGCACGGATTATTTTGTGCATGAACGCAGCCAAGGCGTCAGTGACTTCCGCTCTCCTAAGTACATAGGTCAAGATGTCGGTAAAGTGATTGGCTTAGGTAAAGACTTTATCAAAGTGCAATCAAGCCATGAGTTTAATAACGGCGATGGCTTATGCTATTTCCCGGCTAACTATGCCAAGGCCAAACAATCTGACGATAAGTTGCAAGGCTTACGAGTTAACCGCGCTGATGGCCATACTTTGTATGTCATGCAAGTGCCACACGATTTAAAAGTCGGCATGACCTTATATCGCAACCATAACCAAGCCTTTGAAATGCTGCTGTCTAAAGAATCAGCCAAACGCATTATCGGGGTCGACATGGTATTGGCAGATACAGATGCAGGCATAAGCTTAACCATTACCGATAGTTATGGTTTTAGTGGTTATAGCGAATTAGTAACGGACAAAACGCCGGCGCGGGATAACACAGCGTTAGATAAAATTCGCAGTCAACTGGCAAAATTAGGCGCTACCGATTTTGAAGCCCAGCAAATCACTTTAGCTGTATCGCAGCCTTGGTTTTTACCAGCGTCCCAGTTAAATGGCCTGCGCCGTGATGCCATCAGCGCCTTAGAACAAGCGCGAGTGTCAGGTTATCAAAGACCTTTGCCTTGGACCCATAACCAAGATGCCGTCTATCCGGCTAAGCATTTAAGTTACTTAGGCAACGTAGCTAACCAAGCTGCTAAAGATTTTTATCAGCGCCATGGCGTGATTGAAATTCAAGATACTTATGAGAAAAATGGTGTAACCGAAGAAGTGCCATTAATGATCACTAAGCATTGCTTACGCTTTAACTTCAATTTATGCCCGAAAGAAGTGCCTGGCATCAAAGCTGAACCTTTGATTTTAGAAATTGGCAAAGACGTATTGAAACTGGTATTTGATTGCCCTAAATGTGAAATGATGGTGGTGGGCGCTAATCGCCAAGTGAAAAGCCCAGACGCCATTCGCTAATTAGCACTCAGATAAATTAGTGCACTGGCAAACACTGGCACATTAGCACTGACAAAAAAGCATCGCTCAAGCGATGCTTTTTATTCTCTAGCCTTTAGGGTTAAAGCTGAATTTGCCAACACTCGGCTTAATTAGCCGTTTTTTCACATTCGAGCAACAAGCCTTGGAAATGGCTCGCTAAGTCAGTGTCCGCCAGTTTCGCGCTCGCCTCTTGCATTTGCTGCAACTGCGCCATGGCTTGATCAAGGCCAAACTTGGACACTAAATCTTTAACATACTTGGCCGCGTCCGCGCCTTGCTCCCACAGACCAGATAAAGACTCAAGACTCACATCGCCATCGAGTGTCTTTTCTAAATTATTAAGTAAAGTGGTAATAGCCGCAGGATCGGCCAAAGCCCCTTCGACACTGGCAAGGGCGCCCACAGGTGATTTAGTTAGCGCGTCAGCCACACAAGCGCTAACACTACCCGCGGCCGATGTTTTAGCAACGACATCTAAGCCTTGGGTGCGAATCGACTCTAACGCTTGCTGAATATCTTTATGTTGCATCAGCCACGCTTGCTCAAGCTGCGCCTTATCAGATTCACCCACGAAGCCGCAGCCCATTAATACCGATGAAACACAGACGCCAACTAACCAACTCGATTTTTTCATAACCATACTCAGAAAGATAAATTGAAGGCAGTGTAAGGCTAAAATCTAAATTTAAAAGGAATTTTTACCTTACAAAAATGTAATGTTACGGCAAGCTCAACGACAACTGCAGCCGTTATTATGGGGTATTAAAATGCCATGCCTTATTACAAGATAAAATAATGATAACTAAAACCCCTATGGCTATCAGCCTATTGCTGCTAAGCCTTGTCAGTCTGAGCGCAGCGGCTACTGCTCGCCATTTTAATTACCATGACTTAAACTCGGCCAAAGTAAGCTTAACCCAAGCCATTATCATCGCCGAAAAGGCCACAGAGGCCATTGCCATCGATGCTGAGTTTGATAAGTATTTCACCGGCAGTCGCTATGAAGTCACGTTATTAACGGCCAAAGGCGAGCAGATTGATCGCTTCGTTGACCCAAACACAGGCAAAATCAGTGACCCAATATTTATTGACCATGGTATAGATAGTGAAGACATACTAATGAGTGTCGCCATTTTACAAGGCAGATTCACCCCGTTAATTGATGTGATAGCTAAGGTTGAACAACATTATGACGCGACTGTCTATAACATCGAATTTGAGCAAACGCCGACGGCACTCATCCTTGAAATCGATATGCTAAATGCTGACGATCACAAGCTCAGGCTTGAGTTATAACTCATGCTTTGGTTTTAGCGTTAGCCTCATATTACTCGCCGCTCACTACTAAAACTAAGCCTAGCAATCGCGCAGCTAAGAGGTGTTTATGAAAGCCACCCTGTTATTTACCTTAAAATCGTTAATGAGCCTAAGCATTATTGTGGCCATGTTAGTGACCGGCATAATGACTTTAGGTGCCAGTATGCTTGCAGGCCTAATGATGAGCCTGATTGAATGGCTCGCTGGCGGTCAAACCTATGATATAGACCAGCAAACGACTTCCCATTCCCCCGTGCTATGATAAGCACCTTAATTTAAGCAAGATATTGTTATGCATATAATATTGGTTGAAGATGACCCAAGCATTAGTCAATTTGTTGAGCAAGGGTTACAACAAGCTGGCCATCAAGTAGAAGTACTAGATAATGGCAGACACGCCTTAGCTATGATCTTAAGTCAGTCTTTTGATGTCGCTATTGTCGATAGAATGCTGCCAGGCCTTGACGGCTTATCGCTAGTAAAATCCTTGCGCGCTGCCCAAGTTAACTTGCCAGTGTTATTTCTAACGGCACTGGGCGGCGTCGATGATAGAGTGGAAGGATTAGAAGCTGGCGCCGATGATTACTTAACAAAGCCTTTCGCTTTTTCGGAGCTATTAGCGCGCATATCTGCATTAACACGACGCTCTGGCGCGCCACAAATGCGCTCAAACCTGTTGCAATACGGCGATCTTAATATGGATCTCACCGAGCATAGCGTCACCCGCCAAGGCCAAGCGCTGGACTTGCAACCCAAAGAATATCGCATTTTAGAGTTATTTATGCGCCATCCAGGCAAAATGATCACTCGCACTATGCTGTTAGAGCATGTGTGGGATATTCACTTTGATCCTCAAACCAGTGTGGTGGAAACCCACATTAGTCGTCTGCGCAACAAACTTGAAAAACCCTTTAATGACAGCATTTTATTAACAGTAAGAGGCGCTGGTTATAAGTTGTATTTTAATCCCAAAATGCAAGAGGCTAAACCCAGTGCTAATCAGGGTTCGAATCAAGGTTTAGCGCAATGAAGCCCGGATTATCGCGCTGGTTTAAAGCTCGCTTTGGCCACTACGCGCCGTTGTGGCTGCGCAGTAGCGCTATACAACAAGGGCTGATATTTATCTGCGTATTCATCGCCAGCATGCTGCTAATGACAGTGCTGAGCTACTATTTCGTCGATTACAAATTAGACGACATGGAAGATGACATTACCCGCCAAAGCATACAAATGCTGGCTAGCGGTCAGCAAACCTACATAGATGGCGATGAAATTATCGACAGTGATGACATGCTAACAGTCCTTGCCACTGGCTTTGGGATCATAGGATTTATTATTACCTTGTGTATGGTTGCGATAATCATAGTGATCAGTCGGCGCAGTCAACTACGCATCAAAACTATTGAACATGTGTTACTAACCGCGGCCGAAGGGGATTTAAGTGCCCGCACTGGGGTTAAATATCAAAGTGATGATTTGGCACGCATTAGCGCCACAGTCGATATGATGTTGTCAAGATTACAAGCCACAGTGGATGCCATGACAGATATTTCTGCCAACATAGCTCATGAGCTGAAAACGCCGATTAGTCGCTTACAGTATCAATTACAAACCATTGAGCAGTTAATGCCTGAGGGCCATGGCGAACATTCACTGCCAGCGCTGCATAAAGCCATCGATGAATCGCAGCGCATTAGCGCCACTTTTGATGCGTTACTGCGCATTTCGCAAATTGAGTCTGGTGCGCGCCGCAGCCGTTTTAGTCCAGTATCAGTGTCCGCAATTTTAGAGACCTTAACTGATATTTATCAAGATGTTGCTGATGACAATAACATTAAGTTTCATTACCAAGCGTCCAGCGATGCCTGCCAAGTATTAGGCGATAAAGAATTACTACTGCAACTCTTTGCCAACTTAGTTGAAAACGCCATTCGCTACTGCCCATCTGGCAGTGAAATTGTCATTCACTGCGCCGCGAAAACCAGCGCGCGCAGTGCCAATGGTCATCATGACAGGCATAATCAACACAGCAATGACTGCATAGTGGTGAGTGTCGCAGACAATGGCCCAGGCATTGAAGAATCCCAGCGCAGCCGGGTGTTTGAGCGATTGTATCGCCTCGATAAGAGCCGCACAGATTCTGGCTTAGGGCTAGGCTTATCGTTAGTCAAAGCCATTACTCAATTGCATTCAGGTCATATTGAGCTGCAAGATAATCATCCTGGGCTCAAGGTTGAACTGCAGCTACCAGCCTTAATCAAGAGTACAAGCATAAAATCCTAGCCACTGATGTAACCTAGCTAATGTTATCTTCGGGCCAAATAATCTGCGTGAGTTCACAGTTTTACGCCTGTGAACTCACAATGATTGACAATACTGCAACCAATCCATATGGTGATGGCTCATTTCAAAAAAGGTAAATCCTTCATGCTTCTGAGCTTTTCTTATTATTACTATCTGTTGCCACAGTGGCGTAGATAGCGAATAACACGCTTGCCATTGTGGCCAACCTCCTTGGTTCGGCAGCGGCAGTGTAAGATAAACTCAACCTTCCGGATCATTTTTTTACTTTATGAATTCGGATACACAATGAAAACCTCCACCCAATTCGGTAGTATTTTAATTATCGCGGGCACCACTATTGGTGCGGGCATGCTTGCCTTACCTCTTGCGGCCGCAGGCCTTGGCTTTAGCTTAGCCATCAGCTTAATGATCTTTTTTTGGCTGCTCATGAGCTATACCGCCTTACTGATGATTGAAGTTCATCAAGATGCCCCAAAACAAGTCAGCTTACATGGCTTAGCACATCACTATTTAGGTAAAACAGGTCAATGGGTAGCGACCTTTGCCATGCTGTTTTTATTCTACGCCTTATGCTCAGCTTACATAGCTGGCGGCTCAGAGCAGTTAAGTCAGCGGGTATCTAGCTTATTTGAGACTGACATAGCATCACCTTGGGTAGCATTAGTGTTTACCGCCTTAGTGGCAGGCTTAGTGACTGTAGGAACTCGCACTGTTGATTGGGTTAATCGCTGCTTGTTTGCGGTAAAAATGCTGGCATTAGTGTTAATGTTTTTTATCTTACTACCAAAGGTTGATGTCAGTCATTTAGCCGCAGCGCCAGTATCACAAGGATTATTAATTAGCGCCTTACCTATTATTTTCACCTCGTTTGGTTTTCATGGTTCTATTCCATCTGTGGTGCGTTACTTAGGTAAAGATACCTCAGCACTAAAGCGCGTTATTTTAATTGGTTCTGCCATTCCGCTAATCATTTATTGTTTATGGTTACTGGCAAGCCAAGGCTCCTTAAGTCAAGCAAGCTTACTGGCAAACCCAGGCTTAAGCGCCATGCTGCTGCAATTATCAACTTTAGTGTCACACCCGTTCATGAGTAACGCTGTGAACTTATTTGCTGAGCTCGCATTAGCCACCTCCTTCCTAGGGGTCAGTTTAGGTCTGTTTGATTTTGTGCAAGACATGCTTAAAAGCCGACGCATTACCGCAAGTATCGTGACCTTTGTGCCGCCATTAGTCTTTGCGATTTTTTACCCGCAAGGCTTTATTTTAGCCTTAGGCTACGCCGCCGTGGCACTGGTGATTTTAGCTATCTACTTGCCTGTGGCTATGGTGCTAGTTAAACGCAAACAAGCAAGTCCACATGGTCAATACCAAGTGCAAGGTGGCAAGCTATGCTTAGCCCTGGCTACTTTAGCGGGAAGCCTCATCATAGTGGCTCAGTTCTGGCCAGCGTAATCAGACACAGTTCTTAATAATAAACCGCTAGAAATGATAAAGGGCACTTGCTAACAAGTGCCCTTTTTTTTGTGTCTGTCACATAATTAGCTTATGGATAAATACTGTCTTGCCCTTCTGGGCGAGTTTTTAAAATCTTCAAAAACCACATGTATTGTTCTGGAAACGCTGAAATAACAGCTTCCACGGCATGATTTAAGGCGAGCGCTTCTTGCTCTTTACCCGCCATCGACTCTTCACTAATGGCAGGCATCACAGTTAATTTAAATTGATGAGTCTTATCATCATAACCAATCTTAATTGGTAGCACTTTAGCATTGCCTGCACTGGCTAAGCGCCCAACGACGGGTAAGGTAGCCTTAGTGGTTGCAAAAAATGGAGCAAAAACACTGTTTTTAGGGCCTAAATCTTCATCGGGTAAATAAAAGAAGCTATTGCCCTGCTTTAACTCACTTAATAAGGCGCGAATACCCGCCTCTCGCATATAGACGTTGCCGCCTAACCGACTACGAGTGCGATTATTAAACCAGTTGAATAATGGATTGCGGTGGGCTTTAGCCATAGTCACCAAGGCTGGTAAATCCATGTTTAAGCGCAGACCCGCATAATCTATACCCCACACATGTGGCATGATAAAGATAATGCTTTTACCTTCTGCGCGCGCGGCCTGTACATGCTCAAAGCCTTCAAGAGCAACGCGGCGGCGAATATGATTTTTAGAGCGAACCAGTAATTCAGCCTGCCCCATTAAAATCATCACAAAATGGCGCACGTTTTCACGTACTAATTCATCTACTTGCTCAGAGGTTTTATCCGGAAAACAGCAATGAATGTTGGCTTTGGCTATCGCTATGGGTTTACCGGCAAACCGATAGACGCCGCGAGCAATGAAGCTGGCTAATTTATCGCGCACACAGGCTGGAATATAAGCCAATACACCCATTAAAAAGATAGCAAGCCAAGTCGGCCACAATTTAGGATGCAATAAGGCCCAGTCAAACCGGCGGTCAAAATACTTACTCGTGGAATTTTCTGAAGTCATGGGATGAAGAGTGTCAGACAAAATGTCATACGAAAAGGAGCGTTCAATACTAAACAAAGGACAAAAAAAAAGCCACTGAAACAGTGGCTTTTCTAGATTATTTAGACTTCTGAATATCAGAAAGTTCTACACGGCTTTTTAATTTTTGGCCTGGACGGAAAGTCACCACTCTGCGAGCAGAAATTGGGATATCTTCACCAGTTTTCGGGTTCCGTCCCGGTCTTTCATTCTTTTCCCTGAGGTCAAAGTTGCCAAAGCCGGATAACTTGACCTGTTCACCATTTTCGAGAGCACCACGGATTTCCTCGAAAAACGACTCAACCATCTCTTTCGCCACTCTCTTATTCATGCCAAGAGTCTCGAAAAGATGTTCTGCCATTTCGGCTTTGGTAAGTGCCATACTTTAATCCCTCAACGATGCGTTGAACTCGGTCTTGAGCGCAGAAACAACAGAATCTACCATTTCGGCGATCTCTTTCTCTTCAAGTGTACGAGCGTTGTCTTGTAAGGTAAGTGCGATAGCTAAGCTCTTTTTGCCTGGCTCAACACCCTTACCTCGGTATACGTCAAACAAGTTTATTCCAACCAACTGATTTTCGCCAACTTTTCTTATCATTTTTACTACATCGCCGGCGCAGACAGCTTCATCAACTACGAGAGCTATATCACGACGGTTAGCAGGAAACTTAGATACAGCCTGAGCTAGCGGCAAATTAGCATGTAATAAGGCGTCTAACTGCACCTCAAACACTAAGGTCTTACCATTCAGGCCAAAAGCCTTTTCATGGCTAGGATGCACGGCGCCTATTACGCCGATCACTTGATCATTCCTCAGAATTTCAGCACATTGCCCTGGGTGCAGTGCGCTGTGTGACGCTTTTTTAAACGTAAATTCTGAATCAGCGGCTGTCAAGCCGATAATGGCTTCTAAGTCACCTTTAATGTCGAAGAAATCAACTGCTTTGGTAGCCATGTCCCAATGTTCATCGGCCAAAGTACCAGTGATGACAGCGCCTAACATGGCTTGCTGGCGAACACCGGATTCGGCAGTTTCATCAGGAACAAAGCGTAAACCGGTTTCAAACAAGCGCACACGTGATTGCTGGCGAGCTTGGTTATAACCGACTGCGTCTAATAATCCAGTGAACATTGACAGACGCATGGCTGACATTTCCACTGATATTGGATTTGGCAGTGTCATGGCAGCTTCATTCGGGTGCAGAATATTCTGCTGCTTTGGATCAACGAAGCTATAAGTAATGGCTTCTTGATAACCGCGCGCCGTTAATACACCACGAACTTTACGTAAGCTAATATCCGCTTCATTGTGATCTGTCATGCGCAGCGCAGCAACAGGGGCAATGTTCGGGATATTGTTGTAACCGTAGATACGTGCAACTTCTTCGATTAAGTCTTCTTCAATCGCCATATCAAAACGATAAGTCGCAGTCGTCACCGACCAATCGCTGCCCTGCTGACTCACAGTAAAGCCCAGCATGGTTAAGATAGTGGTGACATCGGCATCAGCAATCACATGACCTAACACCTTGTCTAACTTGCTGCGACGCAGCAATAAGGTAACTGGCTTAGGTAAGAATTGTTCATTAACGACTTCAACCACGGGACCGGCTTCACCGCCACAAATATCAAGGATTAAGCGGCTTGCTCTATCCATGGCCTTGTGTTGCAGTTCAGGGTCGACACCACGTTCAAAGCGATGTGAAGAATCCGTATGTAAGCCTAAACGACGCGATTTACCCATGATGGCTAGAGGCGCGAAGAAAGCGCATTCTAGGACGATATCCGTCGTCGTGTCGCTCACACCTGTGTCTTGACCGCCAAACACACCGGCAAGTGCCACTGGCTTTTGGCTATCACAAATCACTAAGGTATCGTTAGGAACAGTGATTTCACTGCCATCTAATAAAGTCAGACGCTCTTCACCATTGCCAAGACGAACATTAATGTCACCGTCAAGCTTAGCGAAATCAAAAGCGTGCATTGGCTGGCCGAACTCAACCAGAACAAAGTTAGTGATATCAACGATAGGATCTATGCTGCGAATACCGCTGCGACGCAGTTTTTCCTGCATCCATAATGGCGTGGCCGCTTTTACATTGATGTTGTTGATAACGCGAGCTAAGTAACGCGGACACGCTTGTGGCTCAGCCACATTGACGTTAACAGCAACATCTGTGCTGGCAACGACGCTATCCCACTTAGGTTCAATCGCTTCAATACGATTTAACACAGCAACTTCACGGGCTAAACCTGCCATGCCTAAGCAATCGGCGCGGTTAGCCGTTAAATCCACTTCGATAATCGCATCGTTTAAGTGCAGATAATCACGCACATCAGTGCCAAGTGGCGCATCTTGTGGCAATTCGATAATACCATCGCTTTCGATGTTAATACCTAACTCACCAAAAGAGCACAGCATGCCGTGTGACGGTTGGCCACGCAGTTTGGCTTTCTTAATTTTGAAATCGCCAGGTAATACTGCGCCAACCATAGCCACAACTACGCGAAGGCCAAGACGACAGTTAGCGGCGCCGCAAACTATGTCTAATAATTCATCACCGCCAACATTGATTTTGGTAACGCGTAATTTATCAGCATCAGGATGCTGAGCGCATTCAACCACTTCACCTATGACTACACCGCTAAAATCAGCAGCTACTGGGTCGATACCATCAACCTCAAGACCAGCCATAGTAATTTGATGGGATAATTCGTCACGACTAATCGCAGGATTCACCCATTCACGAAGCCAAGATTCGCTAAATTTCATTGAGTATTGCTCCGCTTATTTAAACTGTTTCAGGAAACGCAGGTCATTTTCAAAGAAGGCACGTAAATCGTTTACGCCATAACGCAACATGGCTAAACGCTCAACGCCCATACCAAATGCAAACCCAGAATATTTTTCAGGGTCAATGCCTACACTTCGTAAAACATTAGGGTGCACCATGCCGCAACCTAATACTTCTAACCAACCATTCTGACCTTTAACATCCACTTCTGCCGAAGGCTCAGTGAATGGAAAGTAAGATGGACGGAAACGTACTTCTAAATCTTGCTCGAAGAAGTTACGCAGAAAATCGTGAAGAATGCCTTTCAATTCAGCAAAGTTCACATGTTCATCAACCAACAAGCCTTCAACTTGGTGGAACATTGGGGTGTGAGTCATATCGTAATCGTTACGATAAACCCGGCCAGGAGAAATGATACGCAGTGGTGGCTGCTCATTTTCCATGGTGCGAATTTGCACGCCCGATGTTTGCGTACGCAACATCAACTTAGGATTAAAGTAGAAGGTGTCGTGATCAGCGCGCGCTGGGTGATGCTCTGAAATATTCAAGGCGTCGAAGTTATGAAAATCATCTTCGATTTCTGGGCCTTGCTTAACGCTAAAGCCTAACTCACCGAAAAAGCTTTCAATGCGTTCAATCGTACGAGTCACTGGGTGTAATCCACCATTGACTAAGGTACGACCTGGCAAGGTAACATCGATGAGTTCAGCGGCTAATTTAGTTTCTAACTCAGCCGATTTTAAACTCTCTAACTTTTGGCTTAATGCCTGCTGCACTTGCTGCTTCGCCAAGTTGACTTTTTGACCGAACAGAGGCTTCTCTTCTGCGCTCAAGGTGCCCATGAGCTTCATCATGTCGGTAATTTTGCCTTTCTTACCTAGATAATCGACGCGAATTTCATCCAATGCCTTAAGGTCATTGGTGGCGTCGATCGTGGCGATAGCCTGTTCTACGATCTCGGTTAACTGCTGCATCTTCTCTTCCACTGCGTTGTTATCAGTTGCACTGTCCAAAGACGAGTACACACGGTTAAAGTGCTATCCATTATCTGCGAGCAGCTAGACATGCTCATAGCGTGTCGCCATCATGGTAAACGCAACACAATAACAGATAAAAAGAGACAAAGTTTACGACACGAGCGCCTATTTGACTAGGGTATATCAGGGCTTAAGCGTGAAAAACTCCCTTAAAAGAAGCTATTTAACTTAAGTTAACCACAATCGATAATGACTAAGCCGTGCTCGCCTTAAAAATTGACCTTAACTCACTCAAGAGACTTGAATCGTTAGAACAAAATCCTTACAAGCGCTACATTAGTGCCACAGGGCTTGGCGGCCAATAACCGCCTATGGTGCAGACTAAAAACTCACAAAAATCACTAACACAAGAGGATGACTTGCTAATTGACTACAAATTATGATTCGATATGGCAAAGGAAGGAATCCCATGACCATGCCCCATCAATCTTTTAAACGTTTTTGGCAACAAAATATCGCGGTAAAACTCACTGCCATTCAAGCCTTGGTAGCCCTTTTTATTATTGCAACCACGCTATGGGTGCTGCTTGGCATTGCCCAAAATAATCAGAACAACCAACTGGAACGCCAAAACCTGCAACTTGGGCACCTAGTCGTCAGTGAACTCAATTCTGTCACCTTTCAAATTTCAGCCTTAGTGCAAATGATGGCGACCACGGCTGAAATTTATCAACAGCAGCCGCAAACCTTAGCGATTTCTGTTCCCGCGTTGCTATCGATGGAAAGTCAGCAAACCTTAATCGTGGGCGGCGGTATTTGGCCTGCACAACGCAGTGAAAATAATAACAGTTTGTTTTTTGCGCGTAACAGCGCCAATAAACTCCTAATAAATAATGATTATAATCAGAAAAATGCTAAAGATTATCGCCAAGAACCTTGGTATTTAGCCGCCAGTTTGCTGCCAAGAGGCAAGGTCTATTGGTCACAGTCTTACCTTGACCCTCATACCTTAGAGCCTATGGTGACCGCGAGCGCACCTATTTGGTCACATCATCAGTTACTTGGAGTCGCCAGCGTTGATTTAAGTTTACAAGGACTGTCTAAATACCTTAATCAGCAGCTTAAGCATCAATCTGGCTATGTGTTAATCGCTGATAATTTTCAACATATACTCGCAAAACCGTTGGGATTAACTGAATTAGCTAAGCAAGCCACCAATCTGACTGAACTCAGTCAGGCCTTGCCACAATATCAGTCATTATTAAATCGCATTAACCACGTGCATACTCGTTTAATGGCCGCCACTATCCCGCTGGATGATCAAGCATTATTCGACAAAACCTTTAAGCATTTTCCTGCTGAACAAAGGCAAATACTAAGTCATCGCTTGGCGTGGCATTTAAACGCAACGGCGCCAAGCTCTCTGCCTTTAGCGCAATTTGAGCAAGATGACCCTTTATTTAATGATAAGAGCAATGTCAGCATTCTGATGATGCCTAATACCTATTGGCAAGTCATCACCTTTACCCCAAATTCGCTACTTGCCGGCAATGCGCGGCATATTGTTGATCAAGTAGGTATTTATTTAATCCTCATTCAGATTATTGCGCTTATCTCTCTGTTTGTGGCGCTCAATAAAGTCTTAGTGGTGCCACTACGATTACTGGTTAATGCGTTAACCAATAACCGCCATGAGCAATTAGAAATAAGCGGTAATCGCCCCGATGAATTAGGCACCTTGGCGCGCGCTTTAGTCGGTCAAACTCAGCAACTGGATAAAGCCATAGCTAGCCTCGAAGCCAGCCAAGCGGCATTAGAAGAGGAATTGGCCGTCCACCAGCAACTGCAAGCCCATTATATGCGCGGCTGCACTTATCATAATGCCCTGATGGCATCAAATGAATTACTGTATTCAGTGAAAGACTTAAGCGGTAAACATATTGCTTTGAATGCGGGGTTATGCCAGTTACTAGAGCAAGAATCGCAAGCATTCGTGGGATTAACCAACCAAGCAATATTCCCAGAAAAAATAGCGCAGATTGAAGATAGACAAGATTTACGGGCCAGAGACAACCTAGCTATGGTGCGCTACCACTTGCAACTCACCATCTTAGGAGAAATCATTCATTTTCAAATGTGTAAAATCCCAGTATTGGATGACCAAGGTGAAATGACAGCCATCATCACCTTGGCCATAAAGCTCAGTTAAACCACGATTGAATAAACAACTTAACTACTGAGCAGCACCACTCACTTATGGCGCTCGACATCGACCACATAATGCCCAGAGAGCCAATTGCGACCGATAAGGAGTTTTTGGCTCATCTTAGTTCGGTCTCTTAGATTCACTCGCACTTTGTACTCAAGCCCTGGTTCCCCTAAGCTCAAGTCCACCATGTAGCGCACTTCTGAGCCTTGGGAGTTACGAATTAACGAGGTATCCACGATTTTGGTGGTCACTACGGCCTCTTGCCCCGCTTCATTACTGGTGGTGAAGCGAATTTCCTTGCCTATGTTATTTCGCATATCCTTAGTATCTTCTGCCGCTATGTGAATATTGGTCGCATGCAAAGACGTTTCTACCGCGCCAGTATCAATGCGCGCCAGATACACGAGATCTGACTCCAGTACTGAGATGTTTGCTTTAGCGCCAATGACGGGCTTCTCATCCACATCGACTAAATAGTGACCCTTAACCCAATTGCGACCAATCAAGAGCTTATAATCCATATGGCTGCGATCCCTAAGATTGACATTAACAGTGCGGATGTCACGACCAAAGCCGACTGGCAATGCCACCATGTAGCGGCTTTCTGTTCCTTGGGCATTTTTGACCGTGGCTATATCGACAATTTTGGCGGTTAACTCAACGGACTGGCCGTGATTATCCTCCGTAGTAAAACGAATAAACTTACCTATGTCTTGCTGTTTATTGTCTGCAGCGCCGCCAACAACGTTCAGATTAACGGCATGGAGTGATGAATTCGACGCGCCAGTATCAATGCGCGCAGTAAAAGGCAACGACGAATCGCCGATGTGAAACACTTCTGATGGTCCAAGGACAGGTTTGGAATAAGCAAAAACTTGGGTAGAAAATAAAACAATAATGAGTACAAACAAACGTCTCATGATGATCCTCTCGCTAATTAGGCTACTTGGGTAAACCACCCCTTAGCCTGTTCAGATTGACTCAAGGCGAACACTTTAAAAGGACAACTGCTAATAGTCCATAAACTAATAATCCCAGCATTCATTTCTTTGGTATCCGCTAGGATTACAATTTTGGAAAAATCATCAAGATGCAGCAAGCTAAAGCAAGTCTCACTCCATAAGGCTTTAAGGCTAAAACCCGTAAAATCATGACCAAACTCAAGCCATAAACGTACGCTTGCGTGATCTTGCAATAAGCGCTCAATGGCAGGGATCATAGTCTCACTCATATCCACATGAGTGAGCTGCTGATTGACTCGATAAGCAATAACATCATGATCAAACCCTGAAATTGTCGTTAGCATATGCTCTGCGCCTCTTAACCTGCCTGTGAATATTTACTGACTATGTCATTAATTGTTATATCAAAGATATTTTTCATTAAGCCAGTTAATTCATGAATAAACGTCAATTGCTCTGAGGTCACAGGTCGCTGACCGACAGCGCCTAACACTTCTTCTAAGTCAAACATCACAGCATCAACTTCTTTAATAATTTGATTACGATCGGCGGCGCGCAGCTGCGGGTTTTGGCCACACACTTGAATGATTTGTACGGCTAATTGATCTTCGAAAATAGCCATCACGGTCGGAGTATCTACCGTTGTATTAGCGCTAGACTGGCTAAACAAAGCTAAGTTGTCAGAGAGATAATTAATGAGCGATGAATAAGCTTCAGTTTCTGTCACCATAGTAAACTCCTTTTACTTCAATACCCTTTCCGATACCCCGTGGGTGGTGTAATAGCAAAGCAGTCAAATGACTGGCTATAGATAACTATAGGTTAACGATGAAAAAATTCTAGATGAGAAGTAAAAGCTTGCCGCCATTAACTATGATGGCGGCGCAATATTGATAAATAGATAAAATGACAAGGTGGGTTTAATTCGCATAAAATACGAGCAAGCAACGGTATTAACCTCGCTAAACCGCTTTAATTTAGCCATAGCTAACAGCAAAGTATTAATGACAAGCTTAAGGCGCTAAACGTTCAATCTGCCATGGCTCTGTTACCGCGCTTCGTTGGTAAAGGAAGCGATCGTGCAGTCGATTCGCCCCGCCCTGCCAAAATTCAATGGAAGCGGCTTTAACTCTATATCCGCCCCAAAAACTCGGTAATGGCACTTCACCATTAGCAAACTTTTGCTTCATTTCTAGAAATTTAGCTTCAAGGATCCCGCGCGCACTAATGGGCGAAGATTGCTTAGAAACCCAAGCGGCAATTTGGCTGTCTTTTGGACGATTGACAAAATAACTCAGCACATCGTTAGTTGATAATGGCTCGGCAATGCCTGAGACTGCGACTTGACGCTCTAGCATGTGCCAAGGGAACAGTAAACTAATGTGGCTATTGTCAGCCAATTGCGCGGCTTTGCGGCTACCTAAATTAGTAAAAAAGATAAAGCCTTGCTCATCAAAGCGCTTTAATAACACTATACGCTGCCATGGCTGACCATTGGCATCCACAGTTGCCACCACCATAGCGGTTGGGTCGGATAAATTAGCCTCAGCGGCTTGCGTCATCCACAACTCAAATAACGCCATAGGATCATTAGGGAGATCTTTGCGCCTTAATCCAGCCTTGAGGTATTCACGCCTTACATGGGTTAAATCAGTCATTACGCCGTCCATGAAATATAAAAACACGCAGTCATCATAAAAAAAACCTGTGTATTAGACACAGGTTTTTTAATTGAACTTAAATGAGCTTATTTGATTAAGCCTTTACCGTCAGCCCAAACGTGCAGCATTTCCAGGCCTAAGGTCGCGCCAGCTAAGGCTGTGATTTCAGCACTGTCATAAGCAGGAGCAACTTCCACTACGTCCATACCCACGATATTCATGCCGCGTAAACCACGAATGATTTTGAGCGCTTTGTCTGACGTCATGCCGCCAATCACTGGAGTACCAGTGCCTGGTGCATAACAAGGATCGAGACAATCGATATCAAAAGTAACGTACAGTGGCATATCGCCCACACGCTCGCGAATTTGACGAACTATCTCATCACTGCTGAGTTCATTGGCAGTTGCAGCATCGATAACCTGATAACCATGACCTTCTGGGTTATATTCAGTACGAATACCTACTTGCACTGAATGCGCAGGGTCAACTAAGCCTTCATTCGGTGCATGGAAGAACATAGTGCCGTGATCATACTTACTGCCTTGGCTATAAGTATCGGTATGCGCATCAAAATGCAGTAATGCCATAGTGCCATGGACTTTATGATGAGCGCGCAGCAGAGGTAAAGTCACAAAGTGATCGCCACCAAAGCTTAATAAGCTCTTGCCTGATTCCAGCACTTTTGTTGCGAATGCTTCAACACGAGCAGTAAAGTCTTCAGCATCGCCGCAGTTGTAAACTAAATCACCAGCATCAACAATTTTTACGAAATCCGCTAAACGGAAGTTCCAAGGCCAACGCTTTTCTTCCCAAGCTAAGTTGGTTGATGCGTTTCTGATGGCGCGAGGACCCATACGTCCGCCACTGCGGCCAGTCGTTGCCATATCAAATGGTAAACCAATCACGACAACGTCAGCATCGCTTTCTAAAGGTCTAAAATCTAACGGTTGACGTAAGTAACCAAATGCATTGGAAAACAATGAATAATCTGGTTTTTCTGCAATAGTGGTCATAACACACTCCAAGGGGATGGCTTTGCCATCAAATCAAAGATATTCAGGGCTAGCGGCTTGAGTTTTTAGCATTGCAAATTGGCTAAAGTCAAGAGTATAGCCCTGTTCCAAAGGCAGTGAGCAGCTTCCAACCTTGTGATAGGCGGGAAAGTTGTGACTATGCATTTCACTATTAAGACCGAACCATTGCCAATATTGCGGCTTAAATAAGCGAATTAGGGCGCTTAATATGGCAGCATGGTATTCGGAATTATCGAGATTACTCTCGAAACTAACATATGACATCTGTGTCTGAGGCGAGATATGCAAGCTGACATAATGCTGCTGCCTCACTCCATTTAGCGAATAGCCATATGGAGAAAACACATGATCATCATATACCAAATCGGGTAGACATAAGGTTATGGCTAACACGTGTCTACTGTCACTGACCGCTACACCTTGCCCTGCCACACTTTGCTGGCGAAAAGCTAGCGCTAGATCAGCGTCAATATGATACATACTTAGGCCAAAAAAGGCCTCATTAATCTTTGTTATGCTGGGGTTTACATAGCGGTAAACTGCCATAGTGAGCGGTGCTTGGCCAAGTTGCCACTGCTGTCCACCTAAGGTGGCAATCAGCCTGTCACTATCATCACTAAATTGACTAAGTTGTAGCTGCGCTTGATATTCATGCTTACGCACAAAGGTCACAGCAGCGATTGATTTAACATCCACAGAATCAATCAGCCATAGCAGCGCGTTACATAATGGGGTGCTACCACAGGTCAGCATCACAATTTTATGAGGCCAAATAAATAGGCTCGACTCACTGAGCACATAGCTATGACATAGGCCTTCGCCATCACTATGCACTTGCCGTGAAACTATATTGACGCCCACGCACTCACATAAACGCTCAGCAAGCGTATCTGCAATAGCGCTAAAATCTGGGCAGGCCAATACTCCAGAGCTTGGTGGAAGTAAGGAGAGTTCAAATTTTTTTTCGACTGGCTCAAAAAACATGAACACTCCTTAACGCCTACACTAGGTAACGCTATAAGTCTATCGCATGCAATCCTGACTTTATGCCTAAAGTCAGGACCCAAAGACTAGCTATTATAAGTCCTCAAGGTAGGTATAACCTTCTAGACCCGCCTGCAACTCTTCTAAAATCAGCGCGCGTTCATCTTCAGCGATATGTTGATGCACCAGTTCTTCATAGGTGCGCATAAACTCAACCGCATCTAAGTTCACATACCTAAGTACGTCAGCGACTGTGTCACCCGCCAGAACCGATTCAATATTGGCTTTACCGCCATCTTCAACCCACACGACTGCTGAGTTAGTGTCACCAAAGAGATTATGCATATCGCCTAAAATCTCTTGATAAGCGCCCACCATAAAGAAGCCTAATAAGTATGGGCTATCTGCCTTCCACTTAGGCACAGGTAAGGTAGATTCGATACCTTGACCATCGACATACTGATCAACAATACCATCTGAGTCACAAGTAATATCGAGCATCACAGCGCGGCGCTCAGGATATTTATCGAGTCCTGACAATGGCAGCACAGGGAAAACTTGATCTATGCCCCAAGCATCCGGTAATGATTGGAATAATGAGAAATTAACAAAAAACTTATCCGCTAATCTTTCATTTAATTCATCAATGATTGGCCGATGGAAACGGTTTTTAGTGCTCAGTAATTGCTGCAACTCATAACTTACGCGTAAGTTCATTTGCTCAGCCCAAGCTCGCTCGGCCAGTGATAGTTGCCCCATGGCAAATAATGACTGCGCTTCAGCTAAGTCATGTTGGCTGTCATGATAAATTTCAATCAAGGCGCGCGAATCGGCGCGAGCACTGATTTCATTCCATGATTGCCACATGTTGTGCAATAGCTGCGGCGCTTCATCGCTTGGCGCTATTACTCGCTCAGGGGTGTAGGCTTCAGTGCCAATCACATCTGAGATTAATACCGCATGATGAGCCGTTAAATGGCGACCAGATTCAGAAATGATCCGCGGCATTGGCTGATCATATTCGGTACACATATCAAATAACACATTGACTATGTTGTTAGCGTATTCGGCTAAGCCATAGTTCATTGAGTTATTAGACTGGCTACGAGTACCATCATAGTCCACAGCTAAACCACCGCCGACATCGAAACAATCAATCTCAGCACCTAACTTACGCAGCTCGCAGTAAAAACGTGCCGCTTCACTCACCCCTTGGCGGATATCACGAATGTTAGACATCTGCGATCCCAAGTGGAAATGCAGCAATTGCAAACAATCGAGCATATTGGCTTGCTTGAGCTCGTCAATCACTGACAAAATTTGCGCCGCTGATAAACCAAATTTTGATTTTTCACCGCCACTGGCCTGCCACTTGCCCTTGCCTTGGAATGCCAAACGCGCACGTAAACCTAAGCGCGGTGTCACGCCCAATTTGGCAGCTTCAGCCATCACCATGGTCAGTTCTGACATTTTCTCCAGAACGATATAAACCTTATGGCCTAATTTCTCGCCAATCAAAGCTAAACGGATGTATTCACTATCTTTATAACCGTTACAAACAATGACTGAGCTCGCTTTTTGCGCCATAGCTAATACTGCCATTAGCTCAGGCTTACTACCCGCCTCTAAGCCTAATTGCGGTACCGCATTGGTTTTCTGGCTGGCCAGAATTTCTTCAACAACCGTTTGCTGCTGGTTAACTTTAATCGGATAAACCAGCAAATAATCATTTTGATAACTGTACTTGGCGATGGCTTGGTTAAAAGCCTGACACAAGCTATGCACTCTGTGGTGCAATATTTGTGGAAAACGCACTAGTACCGGTAACGACACCCCAGCTTTAACCATATCGCGAGCAAGCTTGTTCAAACCAATACTGTTAAGGGGTTGGGCCGGATCTGGAGAAACGGTCACTTCACCGTCATCATCAATCCCATAAAAACCTTGGCTCCAATGTGCAACGTTATACCCAGCACGAGCATCTTCAATCGACCATTCTTTCATTCAATGTGCCTGTCTTCTCTCATAAGGAGAGTGGATGGAGGTAATATCACCTCATGTTTAACAAAGCCTACAGCAGCCTTGGCTGTAGCGCGCAACAACAATACACAGATGCCCGCAGGCAATTTACAGCTTAAATTAGCATCTTTGTTAATCAACCCGGTGAAACCGAGCCATTAACTGGTTTGTTGTGTGATCTCTGAGCGACAAACTCACGTAAATAATACCGCGCTAACGCTTAACGATTGGCTCAGTTAGCCAATAATATGAAGGGATAAAGCGGATTACCTAGGTTCACTAAACGGCGCAATTAAACATGCGTACTATTGATAATGCAAGTAAAAATAACAATAAATGTGCATTTTTTGTAACGCAGCTGGCATGATTAATACCTGAAGAAATCCGCTGAGTTTACAATTGCTTTATCTACAGGCCAGTTATTGGCTGCTAAGGCTAATTGATCTTCGCTTGCCACTACGAATTACACTATAATCTGCCAGTATTTCGTTAACTGAATTTGAGGTTTCATGATTCAACTCGGTAAGACCAGCACGCTGGAAGTCGTTAAACAAGTCCCATTTGGCTATTACCTCAATGCATTAGAATTAGGTCAGGTATTATTACCAAACAAATTGGCACCCAAAAGTTGTCAAATTGGTGATCAAGTTGAGGTATTCCTTCACTTAGATTCTGAAGACCAGATCTTAGCCACCACCCGCATGCCTAAGGCACAAGTTGGCCAGTTTGCTAGTCTCAAAGTCGTATCGACTAGTCGTTTTGGTGCTTTTTTGGATTGGGGATTAGATAAAGATTTATTGCTTCCCTTTGCCGAGCAAGAAAAGCCATTAGAAGTCGGTAACTACGTCTTAGTTTATATTCACATTAACCATGCTGACGACCGTATTGTGGCTTCTGCCAAACTCAATAAGTTTGTCGACAAAGCCCCTGCCTTTTATAACGAAGGCGAGCAAGTGGATTTATTAATTGCAGGCCGCACTGACCTAGGTTACAAAGCCATCATCAATGGCGCTCATTGGGGCGTATTGTACAAAGATGAAGTGTTCCAAATCCTAAAGCCTGGTTATAAGACCAAAGGCTACATCAAGCGCATGCGCTCTGATGACAAAATTGATTTGCAACTGACTCGTGGCACTAAAGATGAATTAGATAGCCAAAGCCTGTCAATCATGATCAAACTGCAGCAAGCCGGTGGTTTCTTACCTTTGACTGACAAGACAGATGCTGAAGTGATTTATCAGACGTTAGCCATGAGTAAAAAAGCCTTCAAAAAATGTATTGGCGGCCTGTACAAGCAACAAAAAATTGATATCCAAACCACGGGTATTCGCTTAATCGAAGACTAAGCTCTACGCTCAGTTTTCGCGCCCAAGCTAGGCGCTGTGTGTAAAACCAGCATACAGTGTCTAGCTTGGTCTATTTTTCATAGGCAATAGTCATTCCCTTTGTTATAACAAAGAGACATCGTCTGTGGAGTGTTGCAATGGAACTAACTAGCTTAGAAGCACGAGTAATAGGTTGTTTACTCGAAAAAGAAATCACTACCCCCGAACTTTACCCACTCTCTCTTAATAGCTTAACTCAAGCCTGTAATCAGAAAACCAGTCGTGAACCCGTGATGGCATTAACTGAGGCACAAGTACAAGATGTGCTCGATAATTTAGCCAAAAAACGCCTTGTTAGCAGCGCCTCAGGCTTTGGTAGTCGCGTTAATAAATACCAACATAGATTTTGTAATACTGAATTTAGTGATCTGCAGTTTTCGAAGGCCCAAGTTGCCATTGTCTGTGTACTCTTGCTGCGCGGCCCACAAACGCCTGGCGAGCTAAGAACTCGCTGCCAACGTCTGTTTGAATTTAATGATACCCAAGCCGTTGAACAAGAATTACAAGCCTTGGCTAATTTTACTCAGCCAATTGTGCTTATGCTGCCCCGCCAAGCTGGTAAACGCGAATCTCGCTTTAGCTGCCTCTTAACCGAATCCGCTGAAGCCAACATCAGCAGTGACGACACTCAAGAATATGAGCCTAGCGCTGATAGGATTACCGCACTAGAACTGCAAGTGCAGCAATTATCAGAGCGCTTATCTCAACTTGAAAAGCTATTGGAATAAACTGGAAACACTATGACCCCCAAGCACCAAGTATCACTAATAGTGAGCAAAGAAGTCACTCGAGCCCTAATGACTCGCCGCGGATTATTAGGTTTAAGCATTTTTGTCGGCATTTGGCTATTGCTGTTCATCTATCCGATTAATCAAGCCAGTCAAATCGTCAGTATGCCGATAGTTATCGACTTACTCAGAAGCTATGGTTTGCATCAGCAAATAAATGCCTTATTAAGTTGGTCAAGCCCGGAGCAGATGCTCTACTGGGGGCTCGGGCTCTATTTATTTCCGCTGTACACCCTACTTCTGTGTGCTGATATGTTTGCGAGCGATAAGCATAACGGCACTCTTAAGTTTATCTGTCTACGCACAGGAAGATTTCGACTATTTTACGGCCGCTTTATCGGCCAAATGTTGATTCAACTCGCGTTAGTGCTTGCCGCCGCAGTGCTCGCCTATATCATGGCTATCATTGCTGATAAACAAGCGAGTGTTAGTGCCTTAGCGTCAAGCACAGTATTTATTACTGTAAGCTTACTCCCCTATACCGCCTTACTGGCATTATTGTCCTTATATGCCAAGAGTGCGCGCCATGCCAGCATGCTAGCTGCCGCGGTATTATTGGTGGCTAGCGTATTGAGTTTAATCATCAATGCCAGCATTCCTGAGCTTAACTTTCTCAATCTGATTATGATTGGCTCGCAAACCACTGACATGCTACTCGCAACCGGCGCCTCGGCTTTTGCCTATATCCCCTTACCTATTGCCCAAACGATAGTACTACTGGTGATTGGTCACTTTTATCTAAAACGGATGTCTCTATGACCATAATTCAGATTACTGAGCTCGCTAAGAGTTACCAAAAACCAGTACTGCGCGGCATTAATATTAAGATTAATAAAGGCGAGCCAATTGCCTTAGTGGGTGCCAATGGCGCGGGTAAAACCACCTTATTTAGCTGCATTGCCGGTTTCATTCCCTTTGATTCAGGTGTGATATCTGTATTAGGAGAACAACCTGGCTCACCCAACTTAGTGAACCGCATTGGCGTGTTACCCCAAGATGCTAGATTAAACCCAGATGAAACCATTGAAGCTCAATTAAGTTTTTTGGCACAACTGCAAGGACTGAGCAAAGCCCAAGCATTAGCCGAAAGCCAAAGAGTGTTGGGGTTAGTTGATTTACAAGCCCATGGCGCGGCAAAACCAGTACAACTCAGCCACGGCATGGCCAAGCGCGTGGCGATTGCTCAAGCATTAATAGGTACGCCCGAGCTAGTGTTACTGGATGAGCCAACAGCAGGGTTAGATCCACTCAATGCCCGCGAGTTAAGACAACTGATTAAATCATTAAGTAGTCATACTACTTTTATCATTAGCTCTCACAATTTAGATGAGCTTGAAAGCTTATGCCGCGAGGTTTATTACCTCGAAAATGGGCAGATTAGTCGTCATTTAGATTTACACGACCAACAGCAATCTTGCTTAAGCCTTGAATTACTGCGTGAAACCCCACTTGCTAAACAAGCGTTAGAACAATTGGAAACCGTCACTCAGGTGTCTAGCACTCAAGATCGGGTATTTATCATAAATTATCACGACAATTCGGGCATGGCATTAGAGCAAGCTATTTTCAGGCTGCTAGCGCAGCAAGACTGGCCATACAAACTATTGATGCAAGGTAAAACTCTAGAAGAATCACTCTTCGGCTAGAGCAATTAAACTACATTAAAGCATACACCTATGTGATGTTTGTATGAGTACAGACATCACATTTACACTCACCCTGCCCGATTATCCATATCCGATAGCCACCATGTCACTGACCTGAACACAAGCACCTCTATATAACCAATTGCAGCGAACCAAAAAGAGTTTGATGAAAAACATAGAGTAATCACAGAGAAATAGCATCGACTAATGCTAAAAATGCAGCAACAAGTCAGCCTAGGTGCATTAAGCTAAAACATGAGAAATACTAAATGTGAAATTTGCGGTTTGCGGTTTGCGGTTTGCGGTTTGCGGTTTGCGGTTTGCGGTTTGCGGTTTGCGGTTTGCGGTTTGCGGTTTGCGGTTTAAAGCTTAACTAAGAACCTTGTTAAAACCTAAATTTTAGACATAAAAAAGCCATGGTAATTACCACGGCTTTTAATTGACTCTCGATAAGAGCCTTAAGCGGAATTAACCAACGATGGTTACGTTCTCAGCTTGAGGACCTTTCTGGCCTTGAGTTACAGTGAACTGCACTTTCTGACCTTCGTCTAAAGTTTTGAAACCATCTGAGTTGATAGCACGGAAGTGAACAAACACATCTGGGCCAGACTCTTGCTCGATGAATCCGAAACCTTTGTCAGAGTTGAACCACTTAACTACACCAGTTACTTGAGACATAATAGTCATCCTGTACATAAATAATAAAAAGCCTAACGGCGGTAGAGCTGAAAATGCCAGTTTTACTTATGTGAACAGGACAAGTTTGGTCGCATTGTATACATAAATATAAGCCTAACGTTCTAGCTTGAATGACTATAACCCATTACAAACAGAAGTCAACAAAATAAGTGGTTTTAGGCAGGTAAAATTATTGCAATTGATCAACATTATCCAAAAACCACCACTAACTGGCTAAATTATAGCTTACACTTCAAGTGGTTACTCTTTGTTCGTCACAACAATAAAATTACAATTTAGCCTGTCAACTCAGGTTAATCGCGCTGATATAACACTAATTGGAAATCCAATTCGCAGCAGAATCCTGATTGCTGTAACGTCGCTTTTTGCTCATCAGAGAGCTTCCAAGCGTACGGGGTCATTTGTAAAAAGTGTTTAATCATTAGCGGATCTTGTAACCTCAATTCAGAGCAAACTCGCTCCTGCATCACAAGGCTAAATCCTACCAATTCAGGCACTGTATCTTGATGTAATCTCGGGGTCTCATAAATCATCTTTTTGATGGCAAAATGATGAGTTTCACCGGGCGATACAGTTAATAACAAGCCCCCCGACTTTAACACTCGTTGCAACTCTGATAGTTCTGATGGTGCATAAATCCGTAGCATCGCATCCATAGAATCCGTGCCATAAGGCATATCATAACTACTAGCGACCGCAAAACTAAGATCAGAGTAGCGTTTAGCAGCGTAGCGTAATGCGCTGCGCGAAATATCTAAGCCATCAATGTTAATGTTAAAGCCTGACTCTTGTAGGCACTTAGCGAGACGACCTGTGTAGTAACCCTCACCGCAGCCAATATCCAGCAAGTTCTTGGCATCAGCAGGTAAATGCTCAATCAGCACCTGGTTTACCCTATCGCTTAAACATTGATAAAAACCAGCATTGAGAAACTCACGCCGGGCAAACATCATTTCCTTGTTATCACCAGGGTCTTTAGATTTTTTCTTATTAACGGGTAATAAATTGACGTAGCCTTCTTTGGCGACATCAAAACTATGGCCGCTGGCGCATAGCCATGAGTTAGCGACGCCCTGCTGACTTGGCAGAGTTAATTCTTGCTTACATATGGGACAACGATAACTCATTACACACCTTATCCAACGGGAAATAATCTTAACGCTAGTGAGACTAATTACACTCGCTGTTATCCGCATTAGTGCAGACTTAACGCTAATAACAGCTAAATTGGGCTTAAGTGTACTGTCATGGTGATTGTTTTGCATCTTTGCCAAGCTAAGCGAGCAATTTTTGACTGCTTAGCGCATTTTTAAACCGATAACGAGGCCGAATTTGGTGATGCTATGCCTCAGAGTCCTTGATGGTGGTAAGATAAGCCTCATAACTCTCTACAGGTATCACTCTCATGGCATCCATGCCCCAGCCCACATTTTTTTGGCACGATTATGAAACGTTTGGCGCTGTGCCGGCTAAAGATAGACCAGCGCAATTTGCTGGAATACGCACTGACCATGAGTTTAATATCATAGGCGAGCCAGTCACCTTTTATTGCACACTTGCCACCGACTATTTACCGCAACCAGAAGCGATTCTGATCACAGGTATTACGCCGCAATTAGCCAATTTAAAAGGCATGCCTGAAACTGAATTTATGGGGCGAATTCAAGCTGAATTTAGTCAAGCCAATACCTGTGTGGTTGGTTATAATTCGCTGCGCTTTGATGATGAAGTGACCCGCTATGGTTTCTATCGCAATTTTATTGATCCTTATGCCAGAGAATGGCAACAAGGTAATTCACGCTGGGACATAATAGATTTAGTAAGAGCCTGTTATGCCTTACGCCCAGAAGGGATTAACTTTCCATTAAAAGCCGATGGCAGCCCAAGCTTTAAATTAGAAGACTTGAGCGCCGCCAATGGCTTAAGCCATGAAAAAGCCCATGATGCCCTTTCAGATGTCTATGCCACTATCGGTTTGGCAAAATTAATCAAACAATTACAACCTAAGTTATTTGATTATTATTTTTCCATGCGTCGTAAGCAGCAAGTGGCTACTATGGTTGATGTCCTTAATATGCAGCCTTTAGTGCATATCAGTAGCAAAATTCCAGCCAGTCAAGGCTGCCTGACATTAATTGCACCTGTGGCTTACCATCCTGATAATAAAAATGCGGTGATTTGTGTCAATCTCGCTATGGATATTGCGCCTTTGCTTGAGTTAGATGTCGAGCAACTGCGTGAGCGTTTATATACCCCCAGAGCCGACCTTGCTGATGACGAATTACCTGTGGGCTTAAAACAAATTCATTTAAATAAAAGTCCATTTATCGCCCCAGCCAAAACCCTGACCGATGATAATGCTGCGCGTTTAGGTTTTGATAAAGAATTTGCGCGTGCTCAATATAAGCAATTACGTCAGCATAGCGAGCTTAGAGAAAAACTAGCCGCGGTATTTGACACCACCTATGAAAAACAAATCTCTGATCCAGATCTCATGCTCTATAGCGGCGGGTTCTTTAGCCATGCCGATAAAGCTAAGATGGAAATCATTCGCCATACCGCGCCGGATCAATTAGCGGGTTTATCACTCCAGTTTGACGATCCTAGATTACCTGAGATGCTATTTAGATATCGCGCGCGTAATTATCCCACCACGCTCACATATGATGAGAGCTTAAAATGGCGCGAGTTTTGTCAACAACGAATGTCTGATCCTGACTATGTGCTTAGAATAGAAAATCTGCTGGAAGAGACACAATCTGATCCAGACAAGCAGAAATTATTAGAAGCGCTGGTAAAATATTTGCAGTCCTTATAAGGAATATTACTCATGCCAACACCGTTCGTATCAGTATTAAATGCCATGCCAACGCAGTTAGCTGACGCATTAGCGCCCTTTTTAACCGAACAATTCGATGGTGCCTTGTCAGGTGCTCAATTGTCACATATTGCTGATAAAAGTCAGTTGTCATTGCAGCAAGTCTATTTAGCGCTGTTGCCTATTGCAGCTAAGTTAGCCAACCCGCCCATTAGTCACTTTCATGTGGGTGCGCTAGTCATTGGCGGTAGTGGCAATTTATATATGGGCGCGAACTTAGAGCTACCTAATCAAGCGCTTAATCATTCAGTGCATGCCGAGCAAAGCGCCATTAGTCACGCCTGGATTAAGGGCGAGACTGAAATTAAGGACATAATTGTTAATGCCAGTCCTTGCGGTCATTGCCGTCAATTTATCAATGAGCTGCACTTAGGAAAAAACATTAACATTCACTTGCCTGAGCAAGACACGGCGCCGCTTAGTTATTACTTGCCTTATGCCTTTGGTCCAAGTGATTTAGGGGTGACAACGCCGCTATTACACAAACATAGTGTGGCCTTAACTTATGCGAGCGATGATAAGTTAGTACAAACAGCATTAGAGCAAGCAAGTATAAGTTATGCGCCCTATTCGGCTTGTCATGCCGCCGTGGTATTAGAGATGAAAAGTGGCGAATATGTGATTGGACGTTACGCCGAAAACGCGGCATTCAATCCAAGTTTACTGCCGATGCAAATGGCGTTATCACACATCAATCTGCGCCGCTTAGATTATCAAGATATTCAGCGAGCGGTATTGGTTGAATCAAGTGCAGGGCAAATATCATTAGCCGACATGAGTCAAAGCAGCTTAGCCTCGGTATCTAACGTTAAACTTGAGAGCCTGATTGCCAGTGCATAGACGCTAACGTCTTAAGCCTATTAGCAGCACCTTTCAACTAACATGCCAGTCATACAATTGACTGGCATGTTAGTTTTTAGCACGAGTGATTACGAGTTAAACGATAAAAACGTATCTAAAAATGATCTAGTTCTTTTCTAATCGGGCCAACAGGCTTGAGGTATCCCAGCGATTACCGCCCATCGCTTGCACGTCGGCATAAAACTGATCCACTAAAGCAGTTAACGCAAGGGTTGAGCCATTGCGTCTAGCTTCATCTAAAGCAATCCCTAAATCTTTACGCATCCAGTCAATGGCAAATCCAAAATCAAACTCGCCTTGCCACATCGTTTGATAACGGTTTTCCATTTGCCAACTTTGTGCCGCGCCATGGCGAATAACATCAACAACGGCTTCACCATCGAGACCCGCTTTGCGAGCAAAGTGTAAACCTTCAGCCAAGCCTTGAACCACGCCAGCGATACAGATTTGGTTAACCATTTTAGTGAGTTGTCCCGCGCCAACCTCCCCCATACGTCGACTGCAACGCGCATAAGCACTGATAACAGCGGTAACTTTATCGATAGTTTCCGCATTGCCGCCCATCATGACAGTCAGCGTACCATTGACGGCGCCAGCTTGGCCGCCTGAGACTGGAGCGTCAATAAAATCCACTTGTCGACACTTAAGAATTCGAGAGAGTTCGCGGGCAACATCCGCCGATGTGGTGGTATGATCAACTAAAATAGTGCCAGGACTCACACCTTCGGTAATACCTTGCTCACCTAACACCACTTGGCGTAAGTCATCATCATTACCCACGCAGATAAAAACAATGTCACATCCTGCTGCCGCTTCTGCAGCGGTGGCGCGCCACTTGCCGCCATATTCTTCAGCCCAAGCTCGAGCCTTAGCTTGAGTGCGGTTATAGACCTGTACTTGATGGCCCGCTTTGGCTAAATGTCCCGCCATGGGATAGCCCATAACGCCCAATCCAATAAAGGCAACGTTCGCCATAACCTCAGTCTCCTGTTTGTTTTTTGCAAGTTTAACAAACAGAGAACAATTGAACAGCATAAAAAAGGCCGTTGCCGGCCTTTAATTACAGATGGAGGTGAGCTTCCATTTCAGCGCCTATTTTTTTGCGCATTTCCATGAGACGGATAGCTGAGCTATGTAGCTCAATATCGGCAGGGGTTGCAGGGACCCATTCAGGCACAGCGGCTGGCTGACCGTCATCATCCACGGCCACCATAATGACAATACAATGAGTGGTTAATACAAATTCACGGGTTTTAGGATCGCACGCCTGCACATCTATGCCGATATGCATAGAAGTCCGGCCGGTATAAATCACTTTGGCCGTGACTTCGACCAAGCTACCCACTTTAACTGGTTTAACAAAGCGAATGCCGCCAGCATATACAGTAATGCAATATTGACCACTCCAGCCTGCTGCACAAGCATAGGCAGCTAAGTCAATCCATTTCATGACAGCGCCACCGTGAACTTTGCCACCAAAGTTCACATCTGTGGGCTCAGCCAAAAATCTTAAGGTAATCGCACGTTGTCGTTCCATAGCTTACTCAAATCATTACTTTTACTTAATTGTAAGCCAAATTGCTGAGATTACCCATAAAGTATTGAAATCAAATTAGATAATGACCTGAGTTAACTAAGATTACTTAGAACTCATTACAATGAAGAAAGTACTAAGTACTATCATGGGTAAAGCTAATCTAAACAACCAAATTTGAGCTTGTTGTGATATGAGTTTTTTAAGCGGAGTGAACGAATACACGGCAAGGCCAATAGCAAAGACAGCGAGTAACTCCATTCCGGCAAAAAAGCCTTCGCCATCGGATGAGTAAATACCACTAACCAGCAAGGCAAACCACATCACTGTATAGCTAATCACGGCTAAAGTCAGGGTTACTGAGCCTAACGACAGTTGTGGGAATCGCTGCGCAGTTTCACCACGGGCAAAGTCGGTTAGATTGGCGGTTAACGCCCCAAGAGATAGCGCGCAAGGGATCACGATTAGATTTATCATTGACTGGAATTCCGCATAAAAACAGTATTATTGTCTTAAAGCGGCCGAGTTGACAGCCAATGAGCAAGAGTTAATCTGTGGTTTAGCTCTGGTTTAGTAAAGGCATAAAAAAAGCGCCCGTAGGCGCTTTATTCACTAAGCCAGGTTATACCTTTTTCAGCAGCAATGAACCATTAGTGCCACCAAAGCCAAATGAATTACATAAAGCGTAATCAAATGAAGCTTGACGGGCATGATGAGGTACGAAGTCTAAATCACAACCTTCATCAGGGTTATCTAAGTTAATGGTCGGTGGTACGGCTTGATCTTTTAACGCTAATACTGAAAAGATGGTTTCAACTGCGCCAGCAGCACCTAACAGGTGGCCAGTCATTGACTTAGTTGAGCTCACCATCACTTTATAAGCATGATCGCCAAACACAGATTTAACCGCAGCAGCCTCAGCCTTATCGCCCGCAGGCGTTGAAGTACCATGAGCATTGATATAGCCCACTTGCTCAATACTGATACCACTGTCTTTAATCGCATTAACCATAGCTAATGCTGCGCCGCGACCATCACTTGGTGGTGATGTCATGTGAAAAGCATCGCCACTCATGCCAAAACCAACTAACTCAGCATAAATCGTGGCACCACGTGCTTTAGCACGCTCATATTCTTCAAGCACCATAACGCCAGCGCCATCACCGATCACAAAACCATCACGGTCTTTATCCCAAGGGCGACTTGCTTGCTCTGGTGACTCATTGCGAGTCGATAACGCTTTCGCTGCGCCGAAACCACCTACGCCTAATGGGCTAGTGACATCTTCAGCACCACCGGCCAGCATCACGTCTGCATCACCATAGGCAATGGTACGCGCCGCAAAACCAATATTATGCACACCTGTGGTACAAGCTGTAGTAACCGCGAAATTCGGGCCTTGCATGCCGTACATAATTGACAGGTGACCGGCAACCATATTAATAATGGTGCTCGGAATAAAAAATGGAGAAATCTTACGCGGGCCACCGTTAACAAGTGCGCTGTGGTTCTGTTCAATCAACCACATACCACCCATGCCGGCACCAATGGCCGTACCTACGCGCTGCGGATTTTCGCTATTCATGTCTAAGCCAGAATCTTTAATGGCTTGAACACCCGCGGCAATCCCGTACTGAATGAATAAATCCATTTTGCGAGCATCTTTCTTTGAAAGGTACTGCTCACAATCAAAATCTTTCACTGAACCACTAAAACGAGTCGTAAACTCGCTAGCATCAAATTTGGTTATCGGGGCAATACCACTCTTACCATCCAGCAATGCTTTCCAAGTGCTGTCAACAGTATTGCCGACAGGGGTCACCAGACCCAGGCCAGTTACCACTACACGACGTTTTGACACGCTAATTACCTTTATCTTGTTGGTGTGACAAGGTCACCGCCAGCTTAAACAAACTCAATAAATCTATTCTATCAGCACTATCAAACTTGATAGTGCTGAAACAAAAACAGGCGGCAATTGCCGCCTGTTTTCAGGAATTCAGTATTACTGATTCTTTGAAACGTAATCGATCGCTGACTGAACAGTAGTGATCTTTTCAGCTTCTTCATCAGGGATCTCAGTATCGAACTCTTCTTCCAGAGCCATAACCAACTCAACAGTGTCCAGAGAATCGGCACCTAAGTCGTCGACGAAAGAGGCCGCTGGTTTAACGTCTTCTTCTTTAACGCCCAGTTGCTCAATGATGATTTTCTTTACACGTTCTTCGATGTTGCTCATTAGTTTTCTTTCCTATTCAAATTACGCACTTGCGTAAGATTGCGAGTAGTTTATTAGATCTGAGAAACAATGCAAGTCTAGTTTTTGTGGTCTAACCACGTAATAAGGCTCAAATTGTTGATAAATAGCTACTCAAATTGCGACAAAATCTCAGTTTTTCAACGTTACACCATATACATGCCGCCATTGACATGCAAGGTTTCACCTGTGATGTAAGCCGCAGAATCAGAAGCTAAAAACACGACTGCATTGGCGATTTCTTGTGCCTGACCCAATCGTGCCATCGGCACTTGCGACATAATTGCCTGTTGTTGTTCAAGCGTCAACTCATCGGTCATATCTGTTTGGATAAAACCAGGGGCAATTGCATTGACTGTGATATTACGAGAAGCGACTTCTCGTGCTAACGACTTAGTAAATCCAATTAATCCCGCCTTAGCGGCAGCATAGTTGACTTGCCCTGCATTGCCCATGGTACCAACCACTGAGCCAATGTTAATGATGCGGCCATGACGTTTTTTCATCATAGGGCGCATAAGCGGCTTAGATAAACGGAATAATGACGTCAAGTTGGTGTCTATGATGTCTTCCCATTCATCTTCTTTCATTCGCATGAAAAGGTTATCACGAGTGATACCTGCATTGTTCACTAAAATATCAACATCGCCAAAATGCGCTTTAATATCAGCATACACTTGCTCAACAGAAGCGCTGTCGGTGACATTAAGCACTAAACCTAAGCCTTGCTCACCTAAATAGTCGCTAATGGCAGCCGCGCCCTTTTCACTGGTTGCGGTACCGACCACTTGGGCTCCGGCAGCCAATAAAGTTTGTGCAATCGCTTTACCAATACCGCGATTAGCGCCTGTGACTAATGCTACTTTACCGCTTAAATCCAATGCAATACTCATGCAACATTCCTTATAAAATCAACTCATTGACTGAAGCTATGTCGTTAATGGCGGCAGCTTTTAAGCTGCGATCGATTCGCTTAGCCAGACCGGTTAATACCTTACCAGGTCCACACTCAAATAACTGTTCAACGCCTTGAGATGCCATTAATTCAACAGTTTCAGTCCAGCGCACTGGGCAATACAATTGACGCACTAAGGCATCTTTAATAGCAGCGCTATCTTGCTCAATGGCAACATCAACGTTGTTAATTACCGCAATGGTAGGCGCTGAAAATTGAATATCTTCCAAAGTCACAGCGAGCTGCTCAGCCGCGCCTTTCATTAAAGCGCAGTGAGATGGCACGCTGACAGGCAAAGCCACTGTCATTTTGGCGCCAGCAGCTTTACAAGCAACAGCAGCGCGCTCAACAGCAGCCTTTTCACCCGCTATGACCACTTGGCCTGGGCTATTGTAGTTAACTGGGCTAACCACTTCGCCGTCAGCAGCCTCATTACAGGCATTAGCTATGCTGTCATTATCTAAACCGATAATGGCATACATGGCGCCAGTACCTGCTGGTACGGCTTGCTGCATAAATTGACCGCGCAGTTCCACTAACTTAACCGCATCAGTAAATGCCATTACGCCAGCACACACTAAAGCAGAATATTCACCTAATGAATGACCTGCTAACAGGCTAGGCATAGGTTTGCCACTGGCCACATACACGCGCCAAATAGCAACACTGGCAGTTAATAATGCCGGCTGGGTTTTATCGGTTTGATTTAATGCTTCTGTCGGTCCGTCTTGGACTAATTGCCATAAATCGTAACCTAAGACAGAGCTAGCTTCAGCAAATGTTTGTTCAACAATAGGGTGCTGACTTGCTAGTTCAGCTAACATGCCAACGCTTTGTGAGCCTTGACCTGGGAAAACGAAAGCAAAATTTTCCATTATTATTTTTCCTAATTGATGATAAGTTGCATAAGAGATGCAAGTTAGAAACGAACGAGCGCACTGCCCCAAGCAAATCCGGCACCAAAGGCTTCAAGTAGCAGTAATTGACCACGTTGAATACGACCATCGCGCACCGCTTCATCCAGTGCAATCGGCACAGATGCCGCCGAAGTATTACCATGCTTACCTAAGGTCACTACAACCTTATCCATGCTCATGCTTAGCTTTTTAGCCGTGGCCGAAATAATGCGAAAGTTAGCTTGATGTGGTACTAACCAATCAATCTCGCTTTTATCAATATTGTTAAGACGTAAAGTCTCGGTCACTACATGCGATAATTGGGTAACAGCAACCTTAAATACATCATTACCTTTCATAGTAATGAAGTTATTAACGTCATCAGTATCTAAGCCGCGAGATGGCATTGGGCACTTAAGTAAGTCGCCATATCGGCCATCAGCATAAATATGGGTATTGATGATGCCAGGCTCAGTGCTCGCGCCTACTACTGCCGCGCCAGCGCCATCACCAAATAAAATCACAGTGCTGCGATCTTCTGGCTGACAAAAACGTGATAACACGTCGGCGCCTATCACTAATACTTTTTTAGCCGCGCCAGTTTTAACAAACTGATCAGCAATCGATAAGGCGTACACGAAACCAGAGCAAGCGGCGGCAATGTCAAATGCAGGAATAGTACGCACGCCAAGTAAGGCTTGCACTTCACAAGCCGCAGCAGGGAAAGCATTATCAGCACTGGTGGTACCAACAATGATCATATCCAGTTCGCTAGCAGATATACCGGCCATTTCTAAGGCTTTTAAGCCGGCTTCATAGCCCATAGTGGCAACTGATTCATCAGCAGCGGCAATACGACGCTCGGAAATACCTGTGCGGTCAACAATCCATTGATCGTTGGTATCAACCATCTTTTCCAGATCCTGATTACTACGGACCTGCGCCGGGAGATAGCTACCGGTACCAAGAATTTTTGTATACATAAGGAGAAATCAGCTGTTTATGTCTAAAAGGATCGACTCTAAACGATCGTGGATCATTTCAGGGAGTCGACGTTGAGCCTCGGTCATTGCAAGATTAATTGCATGCAAAAAGGCCGCTTGATCGGCATTACCATGACTTTTGACTACAATACCGCGCAATCCTAACAGACTGGCGCCGTTATAGTGGTCGGGGTTCATCTGATTTAGCACCTTTTGGATGCGAGGCGCTATCAGTTTGGCCAAAAATCGAACGACAATCCCTTCTGTCAGTCCTTTTCTAAGTTGGTGCACTAAAAGTTTGGCAATTCCTTCTGATGTTTTGAGGGCAATATTCCCCACAAAACCATCACAGACAATGACATCAACACATCCCGTATAAATATCATCGCCTTCAATAAATCCGCTGTAATTGATTTGAGGCGTAAATTGCAGCAATTGTGCTGCTTGTTGCACTTGATCATTGCCTTTGATTTCTTCAATTCCGACATTGAGCAAAGCCACATTTGGCCGAGTTTGTTTTTCAACTAACTCATACAGCACTGAGCCCATCACAGCAAATTGAAATAAGGTTTCTGAGTCGCAACTAATATTGGCGCCTAAATCTAATAAATAGACCGGCTTGCCACTGGCCGACGGTAAACTCGTCACTAATGCCGGCCTATCAATGCCTGGTAGCATTTTTAATAAGACTTTGGCCATCGCCATTAATGCGCCAGTATTGCCCGCGCTTAAACACGCATCTGCATGGCCGTTTTTAACTTGCTCTAACGCCAGTCGCATGGAAGATTGTTTATTTTTGCGAAGTGCATGTGCGGGTCTTTCATTCATAGTCACAACATCTGAGGTATGAATGATCTTGATACGTGCGCGAGTATGCGCAGTGCAAGAGTAAAGCAAAGGGGATATTTGTAGCTCGTCACCGACTAACACTAAAGATAAGTGAGGGTGAGATGCCAGCGCCTGCAAGGCTGCAGGCACTGTGACTGGGGGGCCATAATCGCCCCCCATCACATCTAACGCAAGCGTCAGATTTTTCATCAGCTAAGCAACAATTACTTGTTGATTACCTTTTTACCACGGTAAAAACCATCAGCAGTTACGTTGTGACGTAAGTGCAGTTCACCGCTGGTAGCGTCTACAGACAACTGAGCTGTGCTCAGAGCGTCATGTGAACGGCGCATACCGCGCTTTGAACGAGATTTTTTATTCTGTTGTACAGCCATTGGCCCTGTCTCCTAGATTACTTGCTCTTCAGTTTTTCTAACACTGCAAACGGATTTGGACGCTCCTGTTGAGCGGATTCAATCTCGCCTACAACGATATCCTTGCTACCCAAACTACAATCAGCTTGTTCATGTAGTGGGATAATTGGGATAGCGATTATCAATTCATCTTCGATCAATTGATGCAGACGTACTTCGCCAATTTCATTGCACTCAATAGGGTCATACGCATCCGGGAGCTCATCGATTTCTGCTTCAGTCCGACAAGGACTAAAACAAAAGTCGACCGTAACCTCAGTGGTCATTAGTGTCATGCAGCGTTGACATTGCAGAGTGAGCTCCGTCACAGCCTTCCCTTTCAGGTAGACTATCCCCTGTAAATCTAAACCACATTCCAAAGACACTTTCACTTCGGAACAGTCGCCGGCACATAATTCACTCAATCGCTTCAGTTGCGAGCCAGGAATGTAGCCATGATAATTCAGACCACTGGTGGCTGCTCGTGTTGGATCAATTGAAACCGGTATCTTTACTGTTTGCATAAGGCGCGCATATTATAGTTTGGCGGTGCTGGAGTCAAAAGAAATTTATCAATATGAGAGACATGCTCTCATCAAGACAGACCAACACCCACCAAGAAATTGACGGACGCGAAATTCTACCCAAGGGTTGGGCTTGGCACAAGCACTGAACTCATAAAAAGCCCATGAATATCGTAATGGTTACACTCTATGCTCAAAAGTATATCAGCTATTGCACTGTCAACACCTTAAATGGACAATGTTGTCACTTTATCAGTCACTGACTTCTTGTATGACCCAACCTTTAATTTTGGCATCCACTTCAACATATCGACGCCAATGCCTCGAAAAACTCGCCATCGACTTTGATTGTCGCGCGCCTAGTACCGATGAAACACCAAATGCGGATGAGTCGGCACAGCAATTAGTGCAACGCTTAGCCATCGAAAAAGCCAAGACCTGCATTAATGTAGATAAGGCAGAATTTATCATAGGCTCAGATCAGGTTGCAGTGATCAATGGCACCATCATAGGTAAACCTATGACAGTCGAAAATGCCAAAGCCCAATTAGCCTTAGCCAGCGGCCAAGCGATCACTTTTTATACCGGCTTAGCTTTGCTCGATAGCGCTAATAATTCTTATCAAGTGATTTGTGAACCTTTTACCGTTAAATTTCGCCACTTAACGCCGATGCAAATTGCTAATTACATCCACAAAGAGCAGCCTTTATATTGTGCTGGCAGTTTTAAGTGTGAAGGCTTAGGTATTAGCTTGTTTGAATCTATGACGGGCCGAGATCCGAATAGCTTGATTGGATTACCGCTAATTGCCTTATGTGAGATGCTTGCCAATGTTGGCATAGATATATTAGGTGATCATCTATTGAAGTAACAGATGTAGAGAATGATTGCTAACCAAAGTAATTAGTCATAGCCGACAGTTTCTAACCGCCTCGTACCAGAACGTTGAATAGGTTATAACGTTATGATGCTATCATAGACTGAACCTTAAGCATTAAGCTGTTCATAAATTCCATCTAACGTTATGTCTTTCTTAGATTTTCTCTGTTGTGCTTTTGGGGCGTTCTTCGTTATATAACGGATCGCCCAATCAATCTTATCTATTATTTCTGACCATGATTTGTGGCTAATGCACTCAAATATGGGCAGCAGCCACACATCAACATTCTTTGCAGCCTTGAATAACGAAACTGAAGGCATTATCTGCAGTGCCGTACTGCGTCTAATGCACAATGCCAATAAACTGGCCCAGACTAAGCCATCAACGATGGCTTTTTGTGCTGTAGCAAATCGCTGCCAGTTAGTATGAGATTTCAACTCTTTAAACATCAGCTCTATCTGCCAGCGACAGCGATAAATTGCCATAATATCATCTGCAGAGTAGGTTTCTCGTGGCAGATTAGTAAGCCAAATGCAAAATCGTTGTTCTTCGGCAAACCAGCGTCTTATTACCCGAAATGTCTGATTGCCTCTACAAACCGCCAAATCAAGCACCTCTGTCCGATTGGTGCGGCGCGTAATCTCTTTGAGTTTTTTGCCTGCCAACTTAGTCAGTGTTCGACCTTTACAGTTCCTCGCTTCGATGACCGTCGGGTTGAGGGATTTGGCTCCCCGAAAAATGTAGAACCCTCCATGCCGCTCAAGCTCGGCAAAGTAATCAAAGTCTGGGTAACCTGCATCTGCTAGCAGCAATTTGTTGTCCATCGTTGCTGGTTTAGGAAGATAATCTCTCTCCGAAGCCGTGTCGGCACTAATCGTCATTGCAGTAGGACTAAAGGTTTTGAGAGACATGGTCATATGGCACTCTATCGCTGCAGGGTTACGCTTAAAGCGGCTTGGATAAACAGATGCCAACTGCCTATGAACGTGAAAAGAACTACCATCTTGGAGCAACACATCATTAAAACAAGACATCTTATCGGGTAATTGAGCACATTGCTGCCGGGCAAATTGTGCGATAGCAAACTGTACTAACTGACGCATGAATAGAGGAAAAGCTTCTTTTCTGAGCTGATTGTGAAAAGGTTTGTAAGCCACATTATCCATTTCGGTCAGACACATCCCGTTGAACTGCCTGAGCAGATCGGCAATTGAAGTACAATTCCCCTTACTGAGCGCCGAAATCAGACTGAGTACAAGTTGTTCGGGCAAAATCGCTCGACATCGTTTCATGAGGCCAATATTTTTTGCCGTTTTTTGAAGAAAGTGAGCGCTAAAGAATTGCATAAACTGCTTTTTAAGAGAGATAATCATCACTGGCCTTTTTGTGCTTGATGGTTTGTTTGGCGACAATTATCAGATCACAAATAAGGCCATTTTTCTATCTAAATAAAAGCGTTAACTCTTAAGATCCTGTCTATGATGATGCTATAACTTGGATAATTCAATGCCGCAGCATGGCTGCTGCGGTTACCATCAAACTAACAGTGCCACTTCCAAGCTAGGATACTTTAGTTAGCAATAAACCTTGTTGGCGACTGACTTTTTTGATAGCTAGAAAGAATGCTTACTGACGAAAGTGTGCGGCGAGGGCCTCTATACTATCGACAATAGCCATAGGCTGCTCAAGGGCTAACAAGCATTTATCTTGCGCGCCATAACTCACACCTATGGTCGCAACCTCAGCACTTTTCCCCATTTGCATATCTAGCCGTGAATCGCCAATCATGATAGTTCTTGCGGCATCTATGTTTAATTGCTGCATTATCTCATGCAGCATTTGCGGGTGTGGCTTACTACTGCATTCATCACTGGTGCGACTCGCCTTAAAATAATGACCGAGTCCAGTTTGTTGCAATGCCGTATCAAGTCCAACTTTAGATTTCCCCGTTGCTACCGCCAAGGTAAAACCTTGCTCGGTTAATTGCTGCAACAGCGATTCCACCCCAACAAATAAAGGCGTCGGCACAGCATCGACTTCAATGAACTGCTGCCTAAAAATATCGATTAACAATTGCGATGATAACGGCACTTGCGGAAATAAAGTGGCTAAAGCTTCAGCTAACGACAAGCCAATGATCGCGCGGGTTTGAGCTTCTGATGGCGCAGGTAATTGCAGGTGGCAAGCAAGTTTATCTACGCAAGCAATGATCTTACCGATTGAGTCCATCAGAGTGCCATCCCAATCGAACACGATAAGATCAAATTGCTGACGCATAGACTGCCTACTTCCTTTTAAGCTTAGACAACACAGTTTCGAGTAAGGGATCAAGCGGCGCTTTCACTACTTGAATTTCTTCAGTAGCTGGATGAATAAATTGTAATTGTGCGGCATGCAAGAATAAGCGATTCAGGCCATGCACACGCATAGAATCATCAAACTTTTGCTCACTGTATTTATCATCACAAGCAATCGGGTGCCCAGTAAACTGGCAATGGACACGAATTTGATGTGTTCGGCCAGTAATAGGGCTGGCTTGCACTAAGGTCGCACCATCATAACGCTGCATAATTTTGAAGCGAGTTTCTGATACTTTACCTTCAGGATTCACTCGAACAATGCGCTCTCCTGATTTTAAGGTCAGCTTGAGTAACGGCGCTTTCACCGCTTTATCAGTAGCTTGCCAATCACCGCGCACTAGTGCCAAGTAATCTTTTTGCATTTTCTTAGTGCGTAGTTGATCATGCATATGCTTAAGCGCACTGCGTTTTTTAGCCACCAAGAGTACGCCTGATGTGTCTTTATCAAGACGGTGAACGAGTTCTAAAAACTTTTGTTCTGGGTATAAGGCGCGCAATGCTTCAATCACACCATAATCAACGCCACTGCCACCATGAACAGCAATACCTGCAGGCTTATTAAGCACTAAGATATGAGAATCTTCAAATAGAATACGTTCTGCCAGTTGAGCCACGCGCGTCAGTTTTGGCGAGGGTGCATTTAATGTGCTAGATTCAGAAACCCGCACAGGTGGAATGCGCACGCAATCCCCAATCTGCAGCTTGTATTCGGGCTTAATACGCTTTTTATTAACCCTGACCTCACCTTTACGGATGATCCGATAAATCATGCTTTTAGGCACGCCTTTTAAACGGGTCACCAAAAAGTTATCAATTCTTTGGTCAAGGTTATCTTCATTAATGTCAACCAGCTCAACCTGGTGCTGTACTGTACTATTCGTCATATCTTGTCACTTAATCAAAACGACCCGCATTGTACAACAAGCCGTAAGATATTGCGGCTTTTCGTTGCTGATTTTTTTGATTGTTGCTATATTCTTACAGTTATTGGCTTTCGTGGCATTTTTTACACGTCAAATCACCAATATCAGGGCAGATAAGCAAGCTAAAATGGCACTTTACTTAGTCGCAAATGAATGATTTGCAAGCCGTAGTTTGAGTAGAAATTCGATAATACGCTTTTTACGGCTAAACAAGTTAAGAGTTCAATGACATCATTGATGCCAATTAGCGCTTGCTGCAACCGAATTCGACTATACGATAACCAGTCATCAGACCACGCTCTCGAACTCGGCATTAACGGATGAAACAAACATTTATGGAGTTGGTGTATACCGGTTCCTTGTTTTTGAATTACTAAAAAATAAGCCATAAATAGGTGTGACACGCAGCGATGCGTCGAACAGTGATGCACACCCCAACGCCAATTAGCAAGCCGTGAGGCTGAGCCAGAGTAATAGGCCCGTAATGCACCGAACGCGCTGTTTGGTGACGCGAAACAAGAAGAATCACGTCATCATGAAACGTATGTTAATCAATGCAACTCAATCAGAGGAGTTGCGCGTAGCCCTAGTAGATGGGCAACAACTGTATGATCTGGATATTGAAAGCCCAGGCCATGAACAAAAAAAATCCAACATCTATAAGGGTAAAATTACCCGCGTAGAACCCTCACTGGAAGCTGCCTTCGTAGATTACGGAGCAGAACGCCATGGTTTCCTGCCGTTAAAAGAAATTGGCAGAGAATACTTTCCTAAAGGTTACACTTTCCAAGGTCGTCCGAACATTCGTGAAGTTGTTCAGGAAGGTCAAGAAGTTATCGTTCAAATTGATAAAGAAGAACGTGGTAACAAAGGTGCTGCGTTAACGACTTTCATCAGTCTAGCCGGTTCTTATTTAGTACTTATGCCTAACAACCCTCGCGCCGGTGGTATTTCACGTCGGATTGAAGGTGATGAGCGTACTGAACTTAAAGCCGCGATTGCTGATTTAGACGTGCCAAACGGCATGGGATTAATCGTGCGTACCGCTGGTGTTGGTAAAGATGCTGCTGAATTAAAGTGGGATCTTAATGTACTGCAACACCACTGGGCAGCCATTAGTGAAGCAGCTCTGAGCCGCCCTGCCCCATTCTTAATTCATCAAGAAAGTAACGTCATAGTCCGTGCTATACGTGACTATTTACGTCGCGATGTCGGTGAAATCCTCATCGATCATCCTGCGGTATTTGAAGATGCTAAGATGCACATTGGTTTAGTGCGTCCAGATTTTGTTGAAAAAGTGAAACTTTACAAGTCTGAAGTGCCACTATTTACCCATTATCAAATCGAATCACAAATCGAGTCAGCGTTCCAACGCGAAGTACGTCTGCCATCTGGCGGCTCTATCGTTATTGACCCGACTGAAGCATTAACGTCTATCGATATCAACTCTGCCCGTTCAACTAAAGGCGGTGATATTGAAGAAACGGCTCTGAATACCAACCTTGAAGCGGCTGACGAAATTGCTCGTCAATTACGTTTACGCGATTTAGGTGGGTTGGTTGTTATCGACTTTATTGATATGACTCCAGTTCGCCATCAACGTGATGTTGAAAATCGCCTGCGCGACGCCGTAGCTCATGACCGTGCTCGCGTGCAATTAGGTCGTATTTCTCGCTTTGGTTTAATGGAAATGAGCCGTCAACGCTTACGTCCATCACTTGAAGAATCAGCGGCGCATCTATGCCCTCGCTGTCATGGTCAAGGCACTATTCGCGGCACTGAATCATTAGCGTTATCTATTTTACGTTTAATGGAAGAAGAAGCTATCAAGGATAACACTTCGCAAATCGAAGCCATTGTTCCTGTTGAAGTGGCAGCTTTCTTATTAAATGAAAAGCGCAAAGCGATTCGGATCACTGAAGAGCGTCATGGCGTTGAAGTGTATGTCATCCCAGATGCACATATGACCACACCTGACTATCGCGTTGTTCGTCACCGTCAAGATGATGAAAGCCAAGAAGTGAGCTACAAGCGCACCGAAAAGCCAGAGTCTGTCTTATATGAGCCAAGAAAACTTGAGCGTGCCGCAGCATCTCAGCCGGCATTAAAAGGTTTCTCGGCACCGACTCAGCCTATCGCGCCTGTAAAAGATAAAGTGGTTGCAGTTGAAGCTAAAAAAGTAGAACAGCCTGGGTTAATATCAAGACTGTTAAAAGCCTTAGGCTCACTATTTAGCAGTGATGCCGCGCCAGCTGCAGAACCTGTCGCTAAAACCGATGCACGTCCGCAAAATCGTGATAATCGCCGTCGTCGTAATGACACTCGCCGTAATAATGCAGCGGGTAGCAGCGACACAGCAGCCGCAGATGCTAAAGACAACCGTCGCAACAAACGCACTGATACTGCTACAACCACTGATGCGCCAACGCGTAACCGTGATAACAAGCGTGTTAAGCCTGAAGTGGCCAAAACCACTGAAGCTAAAATCGAAGTTAAAGCAAAAGAGCCAGTGACTGTCGTTGAAGCACCAAAGCAAGAAGCTGCGCGTGAACGTCGTCAACGTCGCAATATGCGCCGCAAAGTGCGTGTTGGTGATGAAGTCCAAGATGCGGTTGAAGTGCAAACTCTGGCGACCGAAGTTGAAGCGCCTAAGGCGACCAAGCCAGCTAAGCCTCGCCGTCAAAAGCCATTGGAAAAAGTAGCGGCTGAAGACAAGCAAGAACCTAAGCAAAATGAAGCGACTGAACAGTTAGCTCCAGTAAACGCTGCTGAAACCATTCCTGTGGCTGACGATGTTATCGCTAACGTCAATACCGCTACCCTGGTTTCTGATAGTCATGAAGCCATTGTAGTTGACACTGCTGCTGATAGTGACAATGTTACTGATGTGACTGATGACAAAGCAAAAGAAGGCCAACGTCGTAATCGTCGTAGCCCACGTCATCTGCGCGCCGCTGGTCAACGCCGTCGCCGTGATGAGCAAGATGCTGGTTTTGATGACACTCACGAAAAAGCCGTGTTCTTAACAGTTGAAGAGCAAAACCAAGTTGAAGAGCAAAACCAAGCAGCTGCCAATGCTCAACAAGCAATTGCGGCTAAAGCAGAAACGCCAGCGCCACAGCCAGTGGTTGTTGAATTGGTTGCTGAAGTGATTGAAGTTGCACCAGTAACAGCGCCTGCAGTAGAGACTGTGGTAAACGTTATTACTGAAGTTGTTGCTACTCAAACAGCCGTTGAAGTCACTGAACTAGCCGTTGTTAAGTCTGCGCCAGTAGCTACTAGCTCAAGAGTGTCATCATCAAGCAGCCAAGCACAAGCGACCTCACCAGCCAAAGCGGTTGCTGAAGCGGCTACGCCAACTGTGGTTGAAACTGTTGAAAAAGCAATTGAGACTGTTGTTGAACCAGTCGTTGCTGAAGTTAACGCGGTTGAGCCAGTAGTAGCTAAGACTGCAGCAGCTGTTGCCGTTGAAGCGAGTGCTCCTACTCAAACACAACCAGTGAAAACTCAGGCTACAGTAACATCTAAAGTTATTGCAGAAGCGCCAATGGCAAAACCTGCGGCAATTACGCCAACTAAACTGGATAAAGCGATTGTAGACTCTACGCCAGAAGTAGTGGTAAGCGCGCCAGTGGCAGCGACTCATAAACCTAAGGCTGCAAGTCGCTTTGGTACTATGGTAATGTCGACCACGACTAAACCACAGGTTGAAGTACGAGCACAAGTTGACGCCCCAAAAGGCCGTGAGTATCCAAGCCATCAAGTTGAAGACGAGGCTAAGTCTCCTCGTCAAGCCAATAGCGCAACATCAGAAATGGCTCGCCCATAATTAACGTCTGATAACGCATAAAAAAAGCCATGCATTGCATAATGCCACTCGCTTAAGAGCGAGTGGCATTTTTACTTGGATATTTCACTGTTTTCTTTAGCACCACACGCGGGTAGCTGGGCCGCTTCCTCTTTGGGGGTAAAATCAACCTTTTGCCATTTTCCCTCAGTCGTTTTAAGTGCTGTGGAATCGCTCCCGGACTCCCTCTGTCACTCCAACCAAACTCATCCTGTATTAAAAACAGGGCATTAATGAAACTTATCCTCTGTGGCTCAACTTTATGCTGCACTGCCATTGCGGCCATCTCTAGCCGAACAATATTGTAGGTCGTTAAGATCCCCCATAATTCTTGATACACCCCATCCTTCTTCTTACTGCGCAGGACTGGTTTATTTTCCAGTTGATATTGCTTTAGCTCACTATAACCCCTCTCTATCTCCCATCGCTGCCAATACACCTTGAGTAAATCGTTCACTGGATAGCTGTTGGGGCATAGGCAGGACGTGATAAACCCTTTGATATCACCTTTGGGTGACGGAATAAGAATAAGGCGGGCTTGCCAGCTCTCCCCCAGATAAGGCGCTTGCTGTTTAGCTTGGGGTGATACCGGCATCTCAACCAGATGGTCATACTCTGAGAATGACTCGATAATTTGATAGCGGGTCTTAGACTTTATCGGGGTTAACCAATGGGTGTTTGCACCGCTTTCTTGCCAGCTGATGAGCAATTCGGCAGACATAAACCCACGGTCAAACAACGTGAGCGAATTCTCGGGAGCTGAGCCAACCAATTGCTGTGCATAGTGAATTTCACTGTGGGTAACAGGCCCGAAAGCCGCATCAGAAAGTAAGTGGCTACGAGTAGACATTAAGGTGACCGCCAGCACAGAGGGAAAAGAAGCCGTGCTTTGTGCAAAGCCAAAGTGATGGTTTTCTTCAGTGTTATGCGTCTTAAAATACGTCCCATCAACACTGAGCAATTTCAATCCCGCTATCTCATCAAATTCGCACTGTGTTTCCCACTGTGCAGCGGTTGTTTTGAACAGATAACGCATGGGCTCTGAACCCAACTTTTCTTTGGCTTTGATGATACTACTGGTCGCCAGTGGCGGGAGCTCCCCCTTGGAGTCGGGAAATGCCAGTGAGAGCGTATCACAGACTTGCTGAATCGAGCGGTTACGCATCAAACCAATGCCTAGAACCAACCAAACAGCTTGCTCTGCAGGGAAACGGCGGGTTCGAAGCGAGGCCCTGCCAGTTTGTTGCACAGCCTCAGCCACCCAATCCATGGGAACATGTTTGGCGAATACATCAATATCTTGCGCTTGGAAAAATTCAGCGGTAACGAGTAGCTCTTTAGAAAATTCAGACATAAAAAAATCAGCTGCAACTTAGGTTGCGGCTGATTATGAAGCCCTTGAAAGATCGTTCAACTACTTAAAACGATCGGCATTAATGCATTGCATGGCTTTTTTATTTTTATCACCTTGAGTCACTAAGCCGCAATCAGTCTCACTTAACTAGCTAGCCACTGCCACTGAGTACTCAAGAGGGTTAGGTTTACTCGCTTGGGAATGTATTTTTATCTAGTCTCAACCCCCCACTTTTAATCAACCAAATCTACTCGCCCCATTCCTTAAGGCCGATTTTAAATGCTTAGAGGTTAACTGCTGAAACTCGCTAACATAGCGCAATAGTTAACTAGTGCGCTTTGGCGATATTGGATACTAACTAAGAGTGAAATGCTATTTTAATCGCTCACTAAATTGCTGTAATACTTTGGTTAATTTTGGTCGAATGACAAACTTGCAATAACCTTGCTGACTATTTTGTTCAAAGTAATTATGATGATAGGTTTCAGCATCAAAAAATTGAGTAAAGGGCGACACTTCAGTCACTATCTCTAGTTTGTCGCGCTGCTTAATTTCAATAATCTTCACTTCAGCTTCATTTTTTTGGTCATCATTATGAAAAAATATCACTGAGCGATATTGCGGGCCAATATCATTACCTTGCCGATTTAAGGTGGTGGGATCGTGCGCCACAAAAAACACTTCAAGTAACTCACTAAAACTGATGACATTGGGATTAAACTCTATCTGCACCACTTCTGCATGCTGAGTCTTACCTGTGCACACTTGGCGATAATCTGCGTCACTAGCCTCGCCACCACTGTAGCCAGAGGCGACTGTTTTCACGCCCTTAATCGCTAAGAAAATGGCTTCAGTACACCAAAAGCAGCCGCCGCCCAGGGTCGCTAACTCAATAGGTTCACTCATGTTCAACCTGCCCTTTAAACAGTAATGATGCAGAATTTACGCAGTGACGAACATTACGCTCTGTTAAATATTCACCGTTAAATACATGGCCAAGATGCCCATCACACTGACTGCACACGATTTCGACTCGGCGACCATCTTTATCAGCGTGGCGCGTCACGGCACCTTGAATTTCATCATCAAAAGCGGGCCAACCGCAATGAGCTTGAAATTTATGTTGAGACAAATAAAGCGGTTGTTCGCAGCGACGACACACATAAACACCAGGGGCATTATGCTTGTCATATTGCCCTGAATATGGCGCTTCCGTGCCTTTTTGTTCGATCACAAAACGTTCAAACTCAGTTAATTCAGCCATGATAACTTCTCCAATTTCATAGTGTTAAACTATAAGTGTGCAATTTTACGCCTTGCATCATCCAGGGCCTGCGTTTACACTGAGGCCGACATGGAGAGCAGTATGTTAATAAATATCGATTTTCGCGCAAAGGATTGTGCCAAGTACTTTTGCCAAAGCTTACAACAACATGGAATAGTGCTATTACAGCAAACACCCATTGATTTTGAATTAGTGACTCGCCTTAATCTGCACTGGCAACATTACTTTAGTGATCCTGCTAAATACCACTATTTATATCATCCCAAAGATCAACTTGGCTTTTACCCGTTAGAAATTTCAGAAACCGCCAAAGATCACTGTGTCAAAGACATCAAAGAATTTTTTCATTATAGGCCTGAAGCAAAAATACCAGCTTCTTTACAATCAATGACTCAAGCCTACTTTGAGCAAGCGCGCACCCTCAGCTCACAATTAATGACCATGCTAATAGATAATGCCACCCAACACTTACACCATCCGTTATCAGCGCTAAGTTTAACTACGCCGCATAAGCAACATTTACTGCGTATAGTCCATTATCCGCCGCTTAATGATTCCGCCGAGTTTGGCGCTTATCCATGCGCCCCGCATCATGATATTAACTTACTGACAATTACACCATTAACCGCCAGTAATGCCTTAGAATATCGTATCAATCACGCTTGGCACGCAATTCCTTATGCAGCCAATACTATGCTAGTGATAGTGGGCGAAATGCTGACAGAAATCAGCCAAGGCCTGTATCCCTCATTATGTCACCGTGTTGAGCAAACAGGTAACTCTCGGACCCAAAAAGCTAATTTAGAGATCCCATTTTTTTATCATGCAGCGCCAAACCAAGTGTTATCACCGCGAGCAACCGCATCTGAGATGCTAAATGCGCGATTAATCGACCTAGGCGTACTCACCAAACAGATTGATTGAGCAATTTGATCAATAACAAGGTAAAATGCTGCGATTATTTTTTGACTCAGGATATTTAGCTCTTATGGCGATCCAATGGTTCCCAGGACATATGCATAAGGCGCGCAAAGAAATTGCCGAAGCCATGCCCACCGTAGATTTAGTCATTGAAGTTCTTGATGCTAGAATTCCCTACAGCAGTGAAAATCCGTTAGTGAAACAACTAAGGGGCGATAGACCTTGTATTAAATTGCTTAATAAGAGCGATTTAGCCGACCCTGTGGTTACTGAGCAATGGATAGCCCACTTAGAGCAAGAGCAAGGCGTTAAGGCCATGGCGGTCACAACGTTACAACCGGCGCTCATCAAACGCATTATTCCAGAATTATGCCGCAAGTTAGTACCACATAGAGCCGATACTGAAAAAGACATTCGCACTATGATCATGGGGATCCCTAACGTAGGAAAATCCACCATTATCAACACCTTGGCTGGTCGCGTGATAGCCAAAACCGGTAACGAGCCTGCGGTGACTAAGTCACAGCAAAGAATTAATCTGCGTAACGGTATTGTTCTTAACGATACCCCAGGTATTTTGTGGCCAAAAGTAGATAATGTGGCCTCTAGCTATCGCTTGGCGGTGACAGGTGCAATCAAAGATACCGCGATGGAATATGAAGATGTCGCTATGTTTGCGGTAGGCTTTATGCGTGATGCTTATCCACAAGAATTGCAGCAAAGATACAAGTTAACCACCATTGATTTAGAAGAGCTACCTTTGCTTGAAGCCATTGGCATTAGCCGCGGCGCTCGCAGACCCGGTGGCTATATTGATTTACATAAGGTTTCTGAATTATTACTGCACGAATATCGCAGCGGTAAAATTGGGTTGTTAACCCTAGAAACCCCAACGATGGCAATTGCAGAACAACTTGAAGTTGAGCGCATGTTAGCCGAGAAAGAAGCGCTGCGCCAAGAGCAACTCGAAGCTGAAAAGCGTCGCCGCTCAGGTGTTAGACACAACGACTAGCATGATTTAACTACATAGTTAAGGTTCAAGCACTAGGCGTTGACTATTTCGCCGCTATTACGGTTATTAATTTTATAACCATAATAGCGGCGTTAAAACCACAGTTAAGGGTTGCTGCGTATTCGCACAAAACTGGCAAATCTTGGTTTTCCCTTAGCCGTTAATCCTTGATATCGATAAGTAATCACAGCGCCAATCACAGGTGGATGATTTCTTTCTTGTAAGCTAAACCCTGTACCTATGGCAAACTCTACGCCATTAGCGGTTCTCACTTTTAACGCCCCCATCTTGCCAATCAAGGCTTTTTTTCCAGCCACATAACCAATCACAGTCGCTTCAGCGTCCATATAAGGTTTAACTTTTATGAGTGCTTGCTTATCGCCGGGTAAATACTTAGCGCTCGCAAGGTGCAGCATTAGCCCTTCCCCGCCAGCGGCTATCACCTCGTCAAGTTGGTGCGCTAACTCATGTTGTGATGTTAATGAGTATTGCTCTATCACTTCAAGCGTGGGATTTATCCCAGTCAGATGCGTCAAAGCCCATTGATATCGCTCATTAAAAGGCAAATCTAGATGCGGTACATCAAACACCATATATTTAAGTGGCTGTGGTGTCAGTATCGACTTTTGACCTTGATGAGGCTGAAAACTGGCAAGCATTGTCTGCACTTGCTCAAATTTACCGCGCCCGGCCCAAAGCTCGCCATCTAAACTCGTATTCGGAAAGTTGGCTATAAATTCTGGTGGTAAATGAATAACATGGCCTTGCTTTGACCACATAGTATTGCCATCCCAATAGCCCCTAACACCATCAAGTTTCTCACTCACTAGATATAAAGCAACATCGACCCCATGATAATCCTTACCTGCAAGTTGCAACTTCGCCATAGGCGCTGAATTTAGGTTACTCACCCATAAAAAACTCATCAGAAAAATAATGGTGCGCATCATTAGCCCCTCAGTATGTTTAATTAAGTATTGTATAAACTCACTTAACCCTAAAAAAACAAACTGATATAATGTAAACCTCAATAGAATCCAATGCCTTAGAGTGATCAATGAAACCGGCTAACAATAATGGAATAAAACGCGTGATCCGAGCTACCGGATTTTCGATGCAAGGATTAACAGCAGCGTGGAAGCATGAAGCGGCATTTAGACAAGAAGCCATATTGGCGGCGATTTTACTGCCAATAGCTATCTTATTGCCCGTAGCTTTGATCATAAAATTGGTGTTAATTAGTACGGTATTTATTGTACTTATCACCGAATTACTCAATTCAGCGATAGAAGCCGTAGTCGATAGGATCAGTGATGAAATTCATCCGCTCAGTGGTAGAGCAAAAGATATTGCCTCTGCCGCCGTATTTATGAGTCTAGCCTTATGCGGCATCACTTGGGCGTTAGTCCTCATTGATCTTGTTATTAATTAGTAACATTAAAGCGAACAGCACTGGCAATTCAGCTGTTAGCCATAGTGGCTTAAGCAGCTGATTTTCGATTTTTTATTGATTATCGCAATTTGCTGCACTCTTGCAGCAATTCAATGCTGGCAGTAATTTCTGCAATATTTGCCGATTGCGGCCAATAGGTAGCGTAGATATTTCTGGTTAAGTAACTCGCATTCGCCACTAAAAATAGCTGCTCATCAGCCAGTAACGATTGAATAAAATCAAGCGGTAAAAATGCCAGCCCCGCTTGTGTTAACAAATAATTTAATGCCATATCGGCCGAGCTAGTATGCAACATAGGGACGGGCAGATGGTGATAATGCTGCGCATGCCAACTGTTAAAGGCCGTGCCCCAATCTACCTTAACATATGCAAGCTCATTCACTTGCTCCAAGCTTACCTGTCTTGAACTCACTAACACTAACTCTAACTGTCCTACCGCCACTTGCACTAAGTCATCGAGTTTGGGCGGATCTAAGCTAATGCTGACATCCAAAGACTTATCAAGCAAACGCCTAGCAACTGTGGCATCGGGCTTTTCGTCCGTTCTTAGCGCCACTCCATCAAGCCCTTGATAAAGGCGATGGATTCTTTTCTTAAGGTAAATGTCCCAAATGTTGGGTCCAGTACCTATGGCCAGCTGAACACTTTGTTGCAGACTCAAAGACACATCTTGCTTCGCTTGCTCCCAAGCGGTCAACACAGCTTCAGCATGGACTAGCATGCGTTCGCCAGCATGAGTGGGATGGATATTATTGCGTTGGCGTTCAAACAAGGCCACCCCTAAAATCCCTTCAAGCTGCTTGACCCTAAAACTCACGGCACTTCGAGTGAGGTAAAGATTATCCGCCGCTTTCCCAAAATGACGCGTTCTGGAAACTTCCAAAAAGGTCTTGAGCAAATCTGTATCCATAAAAATTCTTTACCAAAAGTGCGAAAATATTTTGATTTAAGTCACAATAATACTCGCCAAGACTCAGCTTGAAAATCGTTTCTCAGTAAAAAAGTTACGCGGCATATGTAGAAAAATAGCAATAAGACAACGCGTTAGCCCAAAAATATCATTGTCACTATCTTAGCAAGTGCAAAGTTCACGTCACTAAACTTCTGCAACATTCACTCTTAAACACTTTTGTAGGTAATCATTAACTAATCATTCCCATAACAACTGTGATTTTACTCACAAGTGCGTTCAAATTATCGCCACCACAAGTAATGCGATAACTAATTACGTAAGTGACCAGTTTATATGAGCGCATTTGGATGAAGTAAGGTAAAATTGCACAGGGAACACCCTTTTACGCCAAAATGTAACCTCAATTTTAGAGGGCACATGGCAAAACACTCAGAGGAGTAAAGCTTCTGAGTTCCAGTATGACCTAGTAGCTCCCTAACTTATAGCGGGCGTAAGGATTAACAATGAAAATGAAGGTTTGCGAATAATGCGTGGGTGGATTTTATACAAAGAAACTGCAACGCTGCTGAAACCTGAATTATATGAGATCAACCGTCTACTCGAGGCGGCAAAAGCAGATAACATTCAGTTAGAAGTTTTTGCTCCAGAAGAATTCGATCTGACGGTCACCAGGGAAGACAACAAGAGTATTTTGTTGAACGGACAACCAGTTGAGTTGCCCGATTTCATTATTCCCCGGATGGGATCAGGTACAACATATTTTGCATTAGCAATCATTCGTCACTTAGAGCGTTTAGGCGTGTATTGCCTTAACTCTTCTACTGCGATTGAAACGGTGAAAGATAAATTATTCTCTCAGCAGTTATTGGCTGAGAAAAATTTGCCGACACCAAAAACTATGTTAGTTAAATTCCCAGTCGATATTGACTTGGTAGACCGTCACTTAGGTTTTCCTGTAGTGATTAAAACTTTGTCTGGTTCACAAGGCAGCGGTGTGTTTTTATCGCACAAAGCCCGTGAATTCGATGACTTAATGCAGTTAATTGAAGCGACTAACAAGAACGCCAATATTATTTTGCAAGAATTCATCGCTAACAGTCATGGTCGTGATCTGCGAGTATTTACTATCGGTGGTCGTGTTGTTGGTTGTTATGAACGCCGTGGCCAAGAAGATAGCTTTAAAGCTAACGTCAGTGCCGGAGGTTCTGCGAGTCCTTTTGCAGTCACTCCAGAAATCGAATGGTTAGCAACCCAAACTGCCAATATTTTAGATTTGGACGTAGCAGGTATTGATTTGTTGTTTGACAACGGTCATTACAAAATTTGTGAAGCGAACTCATCACCAGGATTTGAAGGCTTAGAGTCTTGCTTGGATATTGATATTGCTTCACATATTATGCACTTTATTCGTATTCGCTTAGGTATGTTTAACAAGAACGAACCTAGCAGCCCAACGAACATTGAGCCGCCGTTGAAATTGAAAAATAAACGTTCAAAATCATCAGAGTAATGTCTGATATAACATGGCTCGACTCATTCGAGCCATGTTATTACTCCCTGTCTAGGCCCTTGATTCGCGAGACCCACACTTCCCTTGGCATCCGCAGTAAATATCCAAACCCAGTTATCAAAAGCAAGTTTTCTAAAGTCAATTCCCTCAAGCAAGTCCCCTAAAACCAGTTCTCCAAGATCAGTTATCCAAAGTCACTCACCTAAACGCACATATTTTCACCGCGACTTTTTATGCCAATGTTAAGCATTTGAGCCCATGGGCTAAGCGAGTCACTATTTCAATAGCCACTTGCCTTGACTCTTTAATTTTGTGCCAATAATGCCACTCTGCAGATAAATGCTTACAACAAGCTGCTTAGTCGCTGATTAGCCCTAGAATTTCATCCATTGCCAACTAGACTTAGGCTTAACTCTTTTGAACGCAGGGATAGCGTATGTCAGATCCGTTATTGCAAACCGCCGCCAATCATCTTCGAAAAGCCTTACCTTTGATGATGAAACATCAAATTCCAACGACGCCAACCAATTACGCCCTGTGGTATGCCTATGTGGCTGAGCAGCAACCAGCCCTTAATTCTGAACTTGATAGAGTCATTGCCGATTTTCGTACCTGCCCAACTGTGACTGGTGAGCTCCTCTACCGCCAGTATGTTGCTGACCCGGTTGAGCTCGACGTGCGCAGCATGCGCCAAAGCTTAGAGGCTATGACATTAGAGTTATCGGCATCCTTACAAGATACCAATAATGATGCGGTCAAATTTCAGAAGCAGATAGACAACCAATTCAATAAATTAAATCTGATTGAACAAGAAGGTATGTCACTTGAACAAGTGCTCGCCTTAGTCAAATCCTTAGTGAATGAGTCTGACAGCATTCGCCGTAATACCGGTTTTTTCACCCAACAACTGAGCAAAGCACAAACTGAGATTAGTGAGCTACGGGCTAAGCTTGCCCAAAGTGAAAAAGACATGTTGCATGATGCGCTAACTGGTTGCTTAAATCGCCGCGCTTTTGATGCAGATACTAAAGCCATTATTTCCCAAGCTCCGGAAGGCCTGTGCGTCATCATGGTGGATATTGATCATTTTAAAAAATTTAATGATAACTTTGGCCACCAACTGGGCGATGCGGTACTTAAAGCCGTAGGAAAACGCTTGCAAGAGCAATGTCGTGATGGCGCCAATATCTATCGTTTCGGTGGTGAAGAATTTGTGGTTTTAGTACCGCAATCAAGCTTAGCGCTAACCCGCCATTTAGCTGAAAGTATGCGCCGCGCAGTTGAAAAATTAGTGCTTAAAGATAGACGCAAAGGCGCTAAGGTGGATTCAATCACCGCATCTTTTGGTGTTAGCCAATGGCAAGCAGCTCAAGCCATAGAAACTGTAATTGAGGAGGCTGACCGTCAGTTATACCAAGCTAAAAATTTAGGCCGTAATCGCGTCATGCCTATCACTTAAGGTCGGCCTTCGCCCTTAAGTGATATTAAAAAACCATGAGTCTCGCCTGAGTTAATGCTAGAGTGCTAACAAACCATTAACTGTTGATGCCAATGAAAAAAGATTCAAAAATTGTGAGTGCTGGTCGCGATAAGCACTTCACCCAAGGCATAGTCAATCCCCCGATTTACCGCGCATCAACGGTAGTGTTCGATAGTCTTGAACATATGCACCAAGCCAGCTTAAAAAAAGCTGATGGTGCACTGTTTTATGGCAGGCGTGGCACCCCGACCCAATTTGCATTACAACAAGCGATAGCTGAACTCGAAGGGGGTGCCGGCTGCGCTCTTTTCCCTTCGGGTACGGCGGCCATTGCTGGCGTGCTGTTATCTTTTCTTAAAGCGGGCGATCATTTACTTATGGTCGATAGCGTGTACGAACCGACGCGCGATTTATGTGATCAACTTCTTTCTGGCTATGGGATCAGCACCAGTTATTATGATCCTATGATAGGTGATGAATTAGCGAGCCTAATACAAACCAATACTAAGGCAGTGTTTTTTGAATCCCCAGGCTCAATCACAATGGAAGTGCAAGATATTCCAAAACTTTGCCAAATAGCCCATCAGTTTAATTGCATTACCTTACTGGACAATACTTGGGCATCCCCTATCAATTGCCGCCCATTTACTATGGGGATCGATATCTCGATTCAGTCCATTACTAAATATGTCGCCGGTCATTCCGATGTGATGATGGGGAGTGCCACCGCTAACCCTAAATATTGGCGGCAACTGCAACAACATAGTTATCTATTAGGCCAATGTGTGTCAGCCGATGACAGTTATCTTGCCTTGCGCGGCCTGCGCACGTTAAGCGTGCGCCTGCAGCAGCAAGCCAATAATGCGTTAAAAGTCGCTAACTGGTTGGCTTTGCGCCCAGAAGTGGATCATCTAAGGCATCCAAGCTTTAGTGAGTGCCCAGGGCATGATTTCTATGAGCGTGATTTTAGCGGCGGTAATGGCTTGTTTTCTGTGGTACTTAAACCTGCGCCAAGTGTTGCCATTAAAGCTCTAGTGGATGATATGCAGTTTTTCAAACTTGGGTTCTCATGGGGCGGCTTTGAAAGCTTGCTGCTGTGGATCCAAGGCATAGATAAAATACGAACCGCCACTCACTGGGACTCAAGCTTCCCTTTACTAAGACTGCATATCGGACTCGAAGATGCCGATGATTTAATTGCCGACTTAGCACTCGGTTTTGACCGCTTTCATCAAGCCATAAGTTCAGCCAAGTGATTGGGCCATTACCAATTACTTTGGCATGTAATTGAGTCTTAGCAATGCTCGCATACCTAGCCCCTTAAGCCAACCTAGATCACAAAAGCCACCAGTCTTGCGTGAGCTAGTTGGCAAATAGCCACATTAACTAGGTTTACGCCTAACTAATACCCCGCCTCATATTCAATTACGCTAAAATAGCACTTCATTTTTGAACATTGGAGCCGCTATGATTTGGCTTGAACTTGCCATCGTTTTATTGTCAATTTTTATTGGAGCAAGAATTGGTGGCGTAGCCATAGGTTTTGCTGGCGGAATTGGCGTACTGGCACTTGCTTGTCTTGGCGTACAACCTGGGCATATCCCTTGGGATGTCATCTTAATTATTATGGCGGTGATATCTGCCATTGCAGCCATGCAGGTGGCTGGAGGTATGGATTATTTAGTCAATCGCGCTGAGCGCTTACTTAGACGCCATCCTAAACATATCACTATCTTAGCGCCGTTAGTCACCTACTTTATGACGTTATTGGCTGGCACTGGCCATACCGCTTTTTCTACTTTACCTGTGATAGCGCAAGTGGCTAAAGAGCAAGGCGTAAGGCCATCTCGTCCATTATCCATTGCCGTAATTGCCTCGCAGATTGCCATTACCGCCTCCCCAGTGTCTGCGGCTATGGTGTACTTCTCTAGTCTGCTTGAGCCTAAGGGCGTTGATTATATTACCTTAGTCTTCATCTGTTTTTGCTCGACATTAACCGCAGTGTTTCTCACCTCGCTAGTGACACAATTTTTAGGCTGTGAGTTAAAGGACGATCCTGTCTATCAAGAGCGCTTAGCCCGTGGTGAAGTGGCGCAGCGTCAACAGCAAAATGCCCCCGAGCAACCCTTTGCACTACGCTCATTACTGATATTTTGTGGCGCTATTGGCCTCATCATGTTTTATGCCACAGCGTTATCACCTGTGGTGGGTTTAATTACCGAACCGGTACTTAGTCGCGATCATGCCATCATAGCCATTATGCTATCGGCGGCGCTCCTCATTACTTGGCGCTGCAAAATCGATGCGGATAAAATCAGTAGTGCCGCCACCTTCAAATCAGGCATGTGCGCCTGTATTTGTGTCATGGGTGTGGCCTGGTTAGGTGCAACCTTTGTTGAAGCCAATATTGAACATATTCAAAGCTCAGCAAGCTTACTATTAAATCAATATCCTTGGATGCTGGCCATTGCCTTATTCTTTGCCGCTATGCTCTTGTACTCACAAGCCGCCACCACTAAGGCATTAATGCCTGCGGCATTAGCCTTAGGCGTAAGCCCAGTGGCGGCGATTGCTTCATTTGCGGCGGTATCAGCCTTATTTGTGCTACCTACATACCCAACTTTGCTGGCTGCAGTGGAAATGGATGACACAGGTTCTACCCGTATAGGTAAAGCAGTATTTAATCATCCCTTTATGATCCCAGGCCTACTAACTACCGGCCTAGCCGTAGGATTTGGTTTTATATTGGGGCATTTAGTTCTGTAAAGATGGCCTAACTTGCTGATAGCAAATAATTGCGAAAAAAAAACCACAAGCCTTGGCTTGTGGTTTTTTTTGCTGTTAACGCTTATGTTGCTTTTAGCTCAGTGATTAATATCGTCTTACTCGCCGCAGCTCATTAGATTCATTCAGATCCACGCTCTTAAGTCGCTAGTTCGCTAGTTCGCTAGTTCGCTAGTTCGCTAGAGTATTAAGCCGCTAATCAATAAGCGATTAAAAACATTGCTGGGCATAACGAGTTAAGCCGGCAGTCACAGAGCCGAAGTGATCGCCCACCACGATTTCACAATCCGGGAAACACTCACTAATACGCTCAAAAATCACTGGGCTGCGCGCAGTACCACCAGTCACATAAATCACTTCTGGCTGAGTATCAGCTTTGGTGATGGCTTCCAGCATTAAGTGCTGAATTTTATCTAAGGTGTCAGCGGTAGCGTTACTAAAGTCTTGAGATGTTACGCGAGTAGCCATATTTTTAGCTAAGTAATCAAGGGCAACACTTTGCTCTGATGATTCCGATAAGCCAATTTTGGTTTGCTCAGCGCTACGCACCAGTTGATATCCCAACTGATATTTTTGCACCTTGAGTAGTAAATCAAGGGATGCGACATCCAGTGCATCCTTCTTTAAATCTTCAATCATCTTGCGGCAACTGAGCGACATAAAGTCTCGCTGCGCGCTCACATCGTTAACTGCGACCGCATTCCAAAACAAGTGTCTTGGCAGCGGCTTGCCGGTGGATAATTGACCATCACGGCCCAGCAGTGGCGTAAATGAATGCATAGCTAACGCGATATCGACATCATTGCCACCAATACGCTGACCAGTGTGGGCTAAAAAGTCGGCCTCGCGTTCGCGCTCATGGCGGCGCTGTGGCCCCATGTTCACCACAGAGCAATCTGTGGTACCACCGCCGATATCGACCACCAGCACAGTTTTATCGCTGTTTAAGTCCGCTTCAAAATCCATTCCGGCAGCAATAGGTTCAAACAAAAAGGCGACACTATTAAAACCGGCGCGAATGGCGGCGCGCTCAAGAATGCCTTGGGCTTGCAAATTACTGTCTTCGCCGCCCCGCCCTTGAAAGTTAACCGGGCGTCCAATCACAGCATCTATGTTAGTACTAGGGCTTTGACCGGTTTGTTGATAGATGCACTGCAAAATATTGCGCATCATTAAGGTCACTATGTCTTCAAACAACGCGATTTGATCGACACGCAAACCGCTCGCGCCTAAAAAGGATTTAGGCGATCGCACATAAAAACCATCTTCTGGGCAATCTAAATAATGACTGATAGCCTCTTGGCCAAAAAAGACTAAGGTCTCATCGGCGCGTAAATCTAAATCAATCAAGGCTCGGCGCGCCCGCGATAATTCGGCGCTGCGCGATGCGGCATACTCAGCTTGCGCACTAACCGGTAACCCTTGATACACAGCTAAAGCAATTAAGTCTTTATCCCAGGCATATAAGGTTGAGGTTAAATAGGCACTGCCTGCCGTCAAATCGATAAGGTTAACCTCATCGTTTACCATTACCCCGACAGCACAATTGGCACTGCCATAATCAAATCCGACTTTCATGACTTGCTCCGCTTCTTGGGGTGAGATAAAAAAGGCAAGAGACTAGCACAAGCCTGTTAACCATCACAAGCGCAAGCGAAAAAGTCTGTCATAAACTGCTCGTGGCAATATAAAACTGACATTTAACTACCTGAGAATTAGCTAATTTCTTTCAGGTCAATTTTTAATGATAATCACGCCATAGCAGGTTACTCTTAGCACTCAGTTATCGCTTAACAACGTCAAATGGAAAGTGTGTGAATTCTCCCAAGGTAAATACTCAGTTAATTTTATTCCTCGCGGCGATTATCGCGATTAGTCCGTTAACCATTGACATGTACTTACCGGCAATGCCTGCCATAGCAGAAAATCTATCCACCTCCATTGGACTAGTGCAGCTCAGTATGAGCTTATATTTAGCCGGATATGCGACAGGCATGCTATTACTTGGGCCATTAGCCGATAAATGGGGGCGTATCCACATATTGCGCCTTGGGCTGAGCGGCTTTTTAATCACTAGCTTATTACTGAGTATCAGTAACGATATTAGTCATTTTTTAGTGCTTAGATTTGTGCAAGCATTTTTCGGCGCGGCCGCGACAGTGGTGGTTCCAGGTTATATACGTCAGCTGTTCGGCGCGCAAATGGCTAAAGGCATGTCGTATGTCAGCTTAATCATGATGGTAGCGCCATTAATTGCGCCATCCATAGGTGCAGGTTTACTCAATATTTCAACCTGGCCCGCCATTTTTATTCTGCTATCTGCCTATACCGCCATATTGTTAGGCTTAACCTGGAAAATGGACTTGCCGGCCATGCCAGCTAGCAGTAAAGAACCTATTAGTTATTTAGGCCGCTATCGACGGGTATTTTCAACCCCTAAGGTGTTGCCGCTCATTGCCAACTCTATGCTGTCATCCTTTGCGTTTTTCACTTATTTAACGGCAGCGCCCTTGATTTACATGGCCATCCTTGGGATCAGCGCCGAGAAGTTTGCCTTATTATTTGCGCTTAATGTCGGCTCCTTAATGCTCGCTAACCTCATCAATACTCGCATTGTCGGTAAACTGGGGTCATTAACCATACTTAAGTGGGCAGCAGGCAGCGCATTGATCATTGCTTTGCTATTAGTCGTCGCCAGCGTGCAAACATCTATCCTGGCTATTTTGTGCTTAGTGCCAGCAATCATGTTATGTATTGGCTTAATGTCGGTAAATAGCGATGCTTTGCTGTTGATACGCTTTCAGGAAGATAGTGGTACGGCAACGGCCGTGATGGGAACCTTGAAATTTGGCGTGGGCGCATTAGCCGGCCCACTACTCGCTATCGCTCCACATTCACTGTGGTTATTTCCTGTGATGTTGAGCGTTATATTAGTCGCCATAGTTATTAACTTAAGGCTTAATCAAACTTAGCAAATAGCTATGCGCAAATAGCGCAGCTTTAATATCAGTACTTTAATATCAGTGCCTACATATCAGTGCTTACATAAGCTAGCTTAAAGAACGGCGCCTAAACAACCAGACTTAAACAACCAGACTTAAATAACCAGACTTAGATAACCAGACTTAGATAAAGTCGAGTTCAATATCGGTACAGGTCTTCTGACAACGAATCCCATAAATAGGCGCATCGCTAGTTGGATTCTTGTCCGTGTGATTACTGATATTTGTGCCCTTAGCCTTCATTTTACTATTGGCTTTATGAGTGGTTTTAGCAGGCGCTAATAATTTCAACGGTTGCTGGCAATGCTGACACAATACTGTCTTACCTGAAAACACCTCCTTAATTAAGCGTTGTTGCTCAGCAAAACTTGCCGCGTGGCTTCGATTCTTGGCTGTAAAATCCATGGATGGATACTCTTTGTCACTATTCTGTTTGCATTATACCTAGGCTTAGTCAGAGTCCAAAGCCCAAATAATGCTTAAGTATGCATGTCACAGATACACGCTGTGCAAATAAGCTTCACCCTGTTAATAAAATGATATCAAATAAGCGCTGCAGCAAATAAATTACATTTCACCACCAATATTAACATGCTTTTCAACAGTCGCCGGATATTAACTACTGGCAACCAATCGCTGAATTTTGGCAACCATAAGCAGCCATATAAGCAACGACTGAATTACATGGATGCCGCCATAGAAAATAACAAATAAGTAACCATGTGATTATTACTATCATTTAAAACAGATGGTTACGCATTTTAAATGTAAACAGTTATCTATCAACAATAATCAAGTTGATCATTAATTTGGGGCTTTTTTATTCACGCCGGCTCAAAACACAGTAAAACCCTGATTTACAACTAATTTTAATCGCAACATCCACTCAAACTACCATCAACAGCATTAACCACCAATAACAATCAAATAATTAGACATATGCCCTAATTTTTATAGTTTTTACCAATAACGATGGTGTAATACTAAATAGAAAATTACTGCTGCTGATTTCATTAAGGAAAATAGAAATTGTTAGGTGAATGCTAATAACCAGCCATTTACTTTACAAAGGATAGCAATCGCAGAATATGTAATTCTAATAATCAATAGTCTTGAACTAATAAACGATATTTAAGAAGTCGGTTATCGACTTTCGGAGAACACTAATGGATTCAACGCAAAACACGACTGCTAAAGTCATGAGTCCTGCTCAAGCCAGTCAATGGCAAAAGTCTGACACTATGTGGATGTTAGGTTTATACGGCACGGCAGTAGGCGCAGGCGTATTATTTTTACCTATTAATGCTGGTGTCGGCGGACTTATTCCGTTAATCATCATGATGCTGTTAGCCTTTCCTATGACCTTTTTTGCTCATAGAGGATTAACTCGCTTCGTTCTTTCTGGTAAAAACCCAAACGGCGACATTACTGAAGTTGTTGAAGAACACTTTGGCGTTGGCGCGGGTAAAATCATTACCTTATTATACTTCTTCGCCATTTATCCTATTTTGCTGGTATACAGTGTGGCGATTACCAATACGGTTGAAAGCTTCATCACTAACCAGTTGCAAATGACTGCCCCACCGCGTGCATTATTGTCATTAGTGCTGATTGTTGGCTTAATGGCGATCGTTAAATTTGGTGAGCATTTGATAGTCAAGGTGATGAGCATCTTGGTTTATCCATTTGTTGCCGTATTAATGTTATTAGCACTGTATTTGATCCCTCATTGGCAGAGCGCATTCCTTGATACTATTCATGTAGCTAATAATTCTGGCCCAGGTATTTGGATGACCTTATGGTTAGCCATTCCTGTGATGGTATTCTCATTCAACCATTCACCTATTATTTCAGCGTTTGCGGTGGCTAAGCGCCAGGAATATGGTGATGAAATCGTTGATCAGAAAACCTCAAAAATCTTAGCGTATGCACATATCATGATGGTTATTACCGTGATGTTCTTTGTATTTAGCTGTGTATTGAGTTTATCTCCTGCTGATTTAGCCGAAGCAAAAGCGCAGAATCTTTCAATTCTGTCTTATTTAGCTAACCACTTTAATACCCCAGTGATCGCTTATTTAGCGCCTGTGATTGCATTTGTGGCTATTACTAAATCTTTCTTAGGTCACTATTTAGGTGCCCGTGAAGGCTTTAACGGCATGGTAGTTAAGTCATTGCGTCAACGCGGCAAGAGCATAGCGCCAGAGAAATTAAACACTCTGACCGCGGGCTTCATGCTGGTGACGACTTGGTTAGTCGCTACGTTAAACCCATCAATTCTTGGGATTATTGAAACCTTAGGCGGCCCAGTTATTGCGACCATCTTATTCTTAATGCCTATGTACGCTATCCATAAAGTGCCAGCGATGCGTAAATACAGCGGTAAGATAAGCAACGTCTTTGTTACCCTGATTGGCTTAATTGCTATCTCAGCTATCGTGTATTCTTTACTGGGTTAATCGCAAGCGCTATCACGTGATAGCAAAGCTTATAGATGCCATGAATAATCGATAGCAATTAACGGCTAGTAACGACTATAGCAACAATGAACAGGTGACCTCAGGTCACCTGTTTTTTTATATCTTAGTGCCCCCTCAATCCGATAGCCCCCATCATTGCAGTAACGCCCCCCGATTCTTTGCCGCTTTCATATTCGCGCATAATGAAAATAACTAACGTTAACGCTTTATTTACACTTTGCGGTTGAAATATAAAAATGTATTGGTATGCTCAAATCTTGCTCAATTTTATTGAGCTAATTTAGCCTAGTCAAAGTAGGATCCCTTCGACTAGTCAGCCTCCCTCGGCCAGGAGAGGCTGCAAATAGCGTGATTACCCTCACCTATTAAAGCTACTGCTCACCCATACGGTAACTTAGGAGTCTTACATGGAAATGCTCTCTGGCGCAGCAATGATAGTGCGCTCACTGATTGATGAAGGCGTTAAACATATCTTCGGCTATCCTGGCGGCTCAGTGCTCGATATTTACGATGCGCTCCACCAAGCCTCGTCGATTGAACACATACTGGTGCGCCATGAACAAGCGGCCGTGCATATGGCTGATGGTTACGCCCGTGCTACCGGCAAAGTTGGTGTGGTATTAGTCACCAGTGGTCCTGGGGCTACCAATGCGATTACCGGCATAGCCACAGCGTATATGGACTCCATTCCATTAGTGGTGTTGTCAGGCCAAGTTCCCAGTCATCTAATCGGTAATGATGCCTTTCAAGAATGCGACATGATTGGTATTTCCCGCCCTGTGGTAAAGCACAGTTTCTTGATTAAAGACCCTAAAGACATCCCTGAAACTATTAAGAAAGCCTTTTACATTGCAGCGACGGGCAGACCTGGCCCTGTGGTGGTCGACTTACCGAAAGATTGCTTAAGTCCCGAACATTTATTTCCTTATCACTACCCAGAATCTGTCTCTTTACGCTCATATAACCCCACAACATCGGGCCATAAAGGCCAGATAAAACGCGGGTTACAAGCGCTCATCGCCGCTAAGCAGCCAGTATTGTATGTAGGCGGCGGCGCTATTATCTCTGATTGCGGCGCCCAAATTAAGGCGTTATCAGAACTGCTTAATATTCCTGTGGTGAGCACCTTGATGGGCTTAGGCGCCTTTCCCGGCACTCATAAAAACGCCGTTGGCATGCTCGGTATGCATGGCTGTTATGAAGCCAATATGACTATGCATAATAGCGATTTGATTTTTGGCATAGGGGTACGCTTTGATGACAGAACCACGAATAACGTTGAAAAATACTGTCCTAATGCCAAAATTTTGCATATCGATATTGACCCATCGTCCATCTCAAAAACCATAGCGGTTGATATCCCCATTGTGGGCTCAGCCGAACAAGTACTAGATCAAATGTTAGCGCTATTAGCTGCGCCATCCGATGTGAGCTTAGCAGCCAATGCCTCACCACAGCGTTTGGCTGACTGGTGGCAAATGATTAATGCTTGGCGTAGCCGCAATAGTTTGGCCTATGACACCAGCACTAATCGCATCAAGCCCCAGCAAGTGATTGAGACTTTATACAAGTTAACTAAAGGCGATGCTTATGTGACATCCGATGTTGGTCAGCATCAAATGTTTGCCGCGCTCTACTACCCATTTGATAAACCAAGACGATGGATAAATTCTGGCGGGCTTGGCACCATGGGCTTTGGTTTACCCGCGGCCATGGGGGTAAAACTTGCATTGCCTAATGAAACCGTAGTGTGTGTTACTGGTGATGGTTCGATTCAAATGAATATTCAGGAGCTATCCACCGCGCTGCAATATGACACGCCGGTGAAAATTATTAACCTCAACAACCGCTTTTTAGGCATGGTTAAACAATGGCAAGACATGATTTACTCAGGCCGACACTCACATTCCTACATGGATTCTGTGCCCAATTTTGCCAAAATTGCCGAAGCTTATGGCCATGTGGGAATCGCCGTCAGTCATCCTGATGAGTTAGAAGCAGCGTTAGCCCACGCCTTATCGTTAACTGATAAGTTGGTATTTGTTGATATCAGTGTCGATGAAACCGAACACGTTTACCCTATGCTCATTCGTGGTGGTGCAATGAACGACATGTGGTTAACTAAAACGGAGAGAAGCTAATGCGCCGGATCATCAGTATTTTATTAGAAAACCAACCGGGTGCATTGTCGCGCGTTGTCGGCTTGTTCTCCCAGCGCGGCTATAACATTGAAACCTTATGCGTTGCCCCCACAGATGATGTCACATTATCGCGCTTAACTATTACTGTGGTTGCCGATGACTCAGTGCTGGAGCAAATTGAAAAGCAACTGCATAAACTGATTGATGTGCTTAAAGTGGCTTGTATTGATGGTGATTTTATCGAACGCGAATTAGCCTTAATTAAGGTGAAAGCTCACGGCGAGCAGCGCGAAGAAGTAAAACGCACCGCAGATATCTTTCGGGCGCAAATTGTCGATGTGAATGCGCGGCTTTATACCATTCAAATCACTGGCACCAGTGAAAAACTCGATGCCTTTATTCGCACCTTAAGTGAAGCCACCAAAGTCGTGGAAGTATCGCGCTCTGGTGTGGTTGGGCTATGCCGCGGCGATAAAGCCATGCGAGTATCATAAGTTCAAGCCGATAGTTAGCTATTACATGGATATACTATTGGCTATACCCTTTGCTATTTGCTATTTGCTATTTGCTATTTATCTAGATAAAGACATAAAGTTATTAATAACACGACAAAGGGAAGCGAATGCTTCCCTTATTATTTAGCCTAAGTTCAACCCTAGGATTAAATAGTATTTTGCTCAATCACATCTTGATTGTTAATAGCGATTTTGCGCGCCTTCATGGCTTCAGGAATTTCACGCACCAGATCAATGTTTAATAAGCCATGCTCTAAGTTGGCGCTAGTAACAGTCACGTGATCAGCCAATTGGAATGTACGTTCAAAGCTGCGCTCAGCAATACCTTGATGCAAATACTGACGCTCACCATTAGGCTCTTGACGCGTACCTTTAACCAGTAGCTTTTCGCCTTCGCTCGTGATATCAAGATCACTCATACCAAAACCAGCGACCGCCATTGTGATGCGATATCGATTTTCGCCAAGTAATTCAATGTTATAAGGTGGGTAGCCGGCATTGCCATTATTGGCAGCCGCATGTTCAGCCATTCGGGCTAAACGATCAAAACCAATGGCGGAACGGAATAAAGGTGATAAATCATAATTACGCATAATCATATCCTCGAAAGCAATATGTGAAATAACCTCGGCCAACAGAGTTGCACCGAATATAAATAGACTCACTAGCTTTAATCATTAACTTATAGGTTAACCACTAACTTACTAGTTAAGTCGCTAATAGGATCTCTCATGAGCATCCATAACCTAGATATATAGTCAGCCATATTGATTTCAAGGGCATAATTGAAAATTTTAAAAGAGACTAAACATTTAATTGATAACCTACTGATATGATTTGCAAAGATGTCATGCACTCACACAAATATAATAGAAACTGACATCACCTAAGAAATAGCCCATAGCGCCTGACTCGCAGTCGAGGCACTAGGCGTCATCAATCAATGTATTAAATACACGCCCAAAAAGCCCTAATATCACAGGGCATCTTTTTGTGTTTATGCCATTAACCGATTCAAAATAAACTCGCGAATGGGCATAATTTGCTGCGCGCATAAGCTGTGACCGACTGGATACCAACTAAAGTCGAGCGGATAACCACCAGCAGTTAAGGCTTGACGCGCCATATCCGCCGCCATAGGGATCACTACGTCATCTTGCTCACCGTGTTGATAAACAATGGGAGTGTTTTGATTGGCACTTGAGCACGCTTGTGGCAATTCATCACCACCAGGTAAATAGCAAGACAAGGCTAAAATTCCAGCGAGTTTGCTGCTACAGCGTAACGCTGTAAATAAGGCCATCACCCCGCCTTGACTAAAACCGGCAATTAAAATCTTATCGCTAGCAATACCTGCGGCGATTTGCTGACCGATTAACTCATCTAATAATTGCTCAGATGCCATCACCCCCGCCATATCGGCGCGATCATGTAAGTCTAGGCTCTTAATGTCATACCAAGCGCGCATGATATAACCCGCGTTAATAGTGACGGCTTGCTCGGGAGCATTGGGGAAAATAAAGCGAATAGATGAGTTTTTCGGTAATTGTAAGCTCTTAACAATAGGCGCAAATCCGTCGGCTGAATCACCTAAACCATGTAACCAAATCACGCAAGCGGTAGCAGCTTGTGCAGGCTCGACCACAATTCCAGATAACGCAGGGGTTAATTGACTAACAGACATGAGCAAATACCATCGAGTGAAAAATATTGAACCGTAAGCATACCCTAATTATTAGCGTGAATGCAGCGCTTACTGGGGGTTAGTTTATGAATATTAACGCTTTAATAATTGCGGGCCAATGACATCCAGCATCACATCGGCGGCCTCTTGGCTTAATGGTAAGCTCCAGCGCACAGCGCCCGCATCCGCGAGCAATAAGGGCCCTGGTAGCAACACTAAATCCTCACAATAGCTTTGCAGCACAACGCCGCTCGATGTCAGGCGTACCTGCACTTCATGCGCTGTGATGATAATTTTTCCTAAGGGGATATTCAGGATCATAACTAGATACTCACTTTTTATCTTACTCTTGCCATCTCATTGCTACTGCTTAGGTCGCACAGCTATTAGCATCATTCTTAAACAATTCATTGAGACGACATAAAAAAATGCCCATATAGTTAGCTATATGGGCATCTGGCACTTAAGAGAGATTAGTGCTGATGGCCGCCATCACCATGGGCATGGCCATGAGCGATTTCTTCATCCGTGGCATCACGAGTATCAAGAATAGTGATATCAAATTGTAAGGTTTTGCCTGCTAACGGGTGATTCATATCGACATTGGCCATGAACTTACCCACTTTCAGTACTGTCACTTGTCTTGGACCTTGCTCGGTATGCACTAGTGCTGGCATGCCAGCTTTCCAAGTTTTAGCGCCTTCTAAGTGCTTGATTGGCACTCGTTGCTCAAGGCCATCAACGCGCTCACCAAAGGTTTGATCTGGAGTCAGCATGGCAGACACATGTTCACCAGCAGCCTTGCCTTCAAGCATAGCTTCAACACCTGGCATCATGTTGTCGTGACCATGTAAATAGGCCACCGGCTTTTCATCATGATTGCCTTCTAATAACTGGCCTTGCTCATCACTAATTTGATAAATAAAACGTACTACTTGATTATCTGCAACTGTCATCATACTTCTCTAAATTCTGATCTAAGTAAAAATACCCACTTAAAGCCCTAAGGCCTTAAAACTGGTGTCATGGGGGTAACCGTCAGCAATTAAGCCCGCTTTAAGTTGAAAGGCTTGCAATGCTGCTTTCGATCTCGGGCCAAATACACCATCAGGTTTGCCGACATCATACCCTAAATCCGTCAATTTCTGCTGCATCGCCTGTAATTGAGCGCGGGTTAATTTCGCTTGCTCAGGCGGCTGCACCACTAATGGACCGCCACCATTGATGCTATCAGCGAGCTGACCGACAGCAATGGCATAAAATATTGAGCGATTCCATTTCTGAATGACTTCAAAATTAGGGTAAGCCAAAAACGCAGGGCCTTGATAACCTGCAGGTAAATATACCGCGGCCGGCATAGACTCACGGCTTAATACCTGACCATTAGCTTGAGTGACGCCTAAATCTGCCCATAAGGCAACATCACGGCTGTGTTTAGCCCCAAGTAACGCGTAGTCAAAGTTGGCCGGCAGCTTAACTTCTTGCCCCCAAGGTTCGCCTCTTTGCCAGCCTAACGCTTGTAAGAAAGCGGCAGCAGAGGTTAATGCATCATCTGTGCTTTGCCACAGATTGATTTTACCATCACCATCGCCATCTTTAGCATGATTAAGATAAGCACTTGGCATAAATTGGGTGTGTCCCATAGCGCCCGCCCAAGAACCCACCATCTCTTGCTTATCTATGCCATGAATTTGCTGAATCCGCAGCGCTTGCATTAGCTCTTGGGTAAAATAGGTGCTGCGTCTGGGTTCACAGGCTAAGGTTGCCAATGAATCAATCACAGGCATTTTACCTTTGTAACCACCAAAATTGGTTTCAAGGCCCCAAAATGCCAATAAATACTGCGGCGGCACGCCATATTCTGCCGCTAACTTATTTAATAGCACTTGGTGTTCTTTATATAAGGCTCGACCTTGCTCGATGCGCTTATCAGTCACTCGCTTAGTATAGTAATCCGCGAATGTCTGGCTAAATTCAGGTTGCGCTCTATCAAGCTCAATCACCTTAGTAACAAACTGCGCATCCGCTAGGCTCGCCTTAATAATGGCGGCGTTAATACCTTGTGCTTGCGCTTGTTGTTGCAGTTTAGTTACACACTCAGGGAAGTTGGCCTTAGATTGCTCAACTATTTGCGCAATCGTAGGTTCAACGCTCTGCTTAACGGTTTGCTGTTTAATGATGGGCTCATTAATCGAATTGGGGACTGGCACAGATGGTGCTAACGCCGATGATGCACAAGCACTCATGCCTGAGCCTGCCAGTAATAGGATAGAAATACGTCTTTTCAACACCCTCACTCCTTGCTGATAACGACCTTTGCCATGAGCGAATGTACTCAAATAGCAACTGCAAAAATAAAAGCTGACCGACAATGATAATAGGGTCAACCGCACAAAAATATGTACCTTAATCTCGTTATCTAAGGTTACAGAATCATTACACTTAGCACATCCTGACCCAAGTTAATGGGTCTGACAATCAGGGAATGATTAAATTCATGCTAACAAGACGAAAAATACTCAATCGCTAGAGCCTGTTGGGGCAAGCGTGGTACAATAGGCCATCTTTTGTCTTTTTGAGTACTCCTTATGTCTGAATTAGATCCTTTATTAAGCAGCTTTATCGATAATGTTAAACAGCATCAATTGTTATGGGGCCTGCAAGATGAAACAGGCGAAGGCTGGGTAGTATGTGATTCTGCCGATTTTGAAGATACTGATGCCATGCCATTATGGTCAACTGAAGCCTTAGCTTCAGCCAATTGCACCGATGATTGGGCTGACTATAAAGCCGTTGCCATCCCATTATCTGAGTACTTAGAATTTTGGGTCTCTGATTTAAATGATGATGGTGTGGTGATTGGTATTGATTGGCAAAACGATCAAGACTGTGTTGAAGTCGATCCTATCGTCTTAGCTAAACATCTGGTAGATGTTGAGCTGCTGCAGCAGTAATTGATATCGCCGAGTGGCAACACTCGGCGTTTTATCTAGCACTTATGATTACGATTCCTTTTAATAAACGTCATTGCTGTTGGTTTTGTAATGAACCCATGAGCGATTTCCTGCTATGCCCCGCCACAGCAAAACCGCAGATGTCGCATCCGCAAGCCCTAGTTCCAGCCTGCCAAGAATGTTTATCTATCGCCAAAAAACACTACTTTGAAGATATTTGGCATTGCCGCGATCAAATAAAACGCACGCTCAGACAAAAATATGCCAAACATTTAGCCATAGGTGAAAATTGGACTCAAGAGGAACTGGCCGACAGTGGTTTTGATGACAATATTTTTGGTGGTTTTAAAAAAAGTGCATGGCAAATGTTTGAAATAGCAAGGGATAGGGTCAACGCGCAAGGTTGGCCAGTGGTGATTGATGGCATTGATTATCCGCCACCATTATCTATGGCATTTAGCTTTAACGGTGTTGAATACAGCCATATTAGCGAGGCCATCAGTGAGCAAACTCAACGCCATGCTCTCGATGAATCGTTCCTTATCAGCTTAGTGGACATAGTTGGAAAACCTAGATTTGCTTATGCCATTCGGCTTGCTAAATTATATCGCGGCGTGAGCTTGCAACAAAAAAAACAGCTCATTGATGAGCTGCAGAGTGACTTTCAATCCTAACATTTAGAATATGCCTTAAGTTTCTCGCGCAGACGCTCCTGCACTAGGCTCACCAACATATCCGGTTGGAATTTTGAAATAAATTTATTACAGCCAACCTTCTCCGCCATAGCATTATTAAAATTGCCACTTAACGAAGTATTGAGAACTACGTACAAGTCTTTCAATTTTTCGTCACTGCGAATTTCAGCGGTTAACTTATAACCATCCATTTCTGGCATTTCAGCATCCGTAATCACCATCAACAGCTTTTGGTTCACATTCACACCATCTCGCGTCCAAGACTGCAGCAACTCTAATGCCTGCAAGCCATCTTGTACCTCAGTAATATCAATGCCGAGCGGACATAAGGTTTCTTTGACTTGACGCCGCGCCGTTCCAGAATCATCGACCACAAGAATATGCTGGCCTTTCAGATGGTTAACTAAGCCGCCATCCAAAATTCCAGCAGACAAATTCGTATCATAATCAATGATTTCGGCTAGAACCTTCTCTACATCAATAATGGAGACTAGCTGACTGCGATCATTTTCTTCGAGGCGAGTAATGGCGGTGAGATAATTATTAGCACCAGCCGTTTTTGGCGGCGGTAAAATATCACTCCAAGTCATATTAACAATATGCTCAACTTTACCGACTAAGAAACCTTGAATGGTACGGTTATATTCAGTGATGATGAGATTGCTTTCAGCCGTGGTTTCTATGGGTTTAAAACCTATCGCCGCCCGTAAATCAATAACTGGAATAGAAACGCCACGGATATTGGCAACGCCAGCCACATGCGCATGACTGCCTGGTAAGGTATTTAAGGGGGGTAACTTAACGACTTCTCGAACTTTAAATACGTTAATTGCAAAAAGTTGCATCGAGTTGATGCGAAACAGCAGTAATTCTAGTCGATTCTCACCCACCAACTGTGTCCGTTGATCGACGCTTTCCAATACTTTTGCCATAGATGACTTTCCTGCTGTCTCATGGTTCAAACGTGTTTGAACCGAATTGTCCTTATTGCTTGTTGCAAGTATAGCCATTAACCATAAAAATAATAAAAGTTGTCAAAAAAATTATCAGGCAAGCTCAAATAGTTAGTTAAAAAGCATTATGTGTGTAGCGCTAAACTCAGTGTGTTTTACGCTTAAACCGACAATAACAATGGAATTAACTTAGCTTGACAATCTTTACCCACTAGCCAATTGAGCTTTTTAGCGCCATTTCAACCTCAACAGTTAACATCTTGAAAGATATTGTTGACATATCTCAATATCTTGCTATCATCAGTAGCAGTTCAACCTCTAGTTCCTCTATTCTTTCCTCTTAAGCTGTCCGCCTTAGAAAGAAATTAATTCAGCGTCATCTATTGGTCATAAAACAAACCTAAAATAGACATGCTTCTCAGTTAATCGCTGAGGGACTTTTGATAACTAAAAAACTAACTTTAACTAGCAAACCCGTAAATTTCACAGTACGAGGAAGGCTTATTGTACAAATATCGACACCACTGGGTGTTCATGGAGCTTTAAACTATGTCATATAAAATTGATGGTCTTGAAATAAACGTATGTTTTCCTGTGGATTCTATTTCACTAAACAAATCTTCTATCGCTTTCAACGATAGACAGGGTAAAAATAAACAAACGTTTACCCAACGCACCGATGCGTTAAAATTTATGAAATGGTTGCTTAGCGGTAACTGTTAATTCAACGCCCTGCCCTTACGCAGGAGTCGTCAGTGTGATGCGAGGTTAGGCCTTGTTGCTGCCAACCAATGCATCACACTCCATTATTTCCTCTAGATATTCCTCATCCTTAAATTTCAAACTTGCGCCTATACCTAGGCAGCATAGATTCATTACCTATTAATCCTCCTTGATGTAAATACAATATTTGTCGTGACTGCACTTGCATTAGTCTTTGTTTTAACGCTAAAAATCCAATTGGGTCATATAACAATTCAAACTCTATCCCTGAGCTTTGCTGTACCGCTTGCCATAGTTGATAGCCTTCAAGATACGGTTTACCAAAATGATATTTTTTCGCTAATGTGACTATTTCAGGCATACCGTAAGTAGCAGCGCCTAATTCATTAAACTGAGCTCGCAGATAATCACTGCCGCCGACAGCAGCGCAGGTGATGACATTAATATCCACGGCACATTCCTTAAAACGGCGATGCAAAAAGAAAGCAGTTGTGCCTGTGCCAGATGGGAGAAATACATCTAAAGGTTCTGAATTGCCTTGATAATCAGCAATAATTTCATCGGCCAACTTAGCAACGCCCTGATAGGCTAATTGACAGCGCCCGCCTTCAGGTACAAATAAACATTGTGCAGCATCAGATTGCTGCAATCTCACGCCTTCAATGTATTGCTGACATGTCATTCCGGTCGCTGCAGCAATTGAATTTATCGGTATTATGTTGGCGCCTAAAGCTAATGACCGCTGGTAATTGGCCGTTGGGTTTTCAAGCAAGAATCCAGCGATATGATCAACATAGAACTCAAGTTTCCAGCCCTTTAGCTGCGCCAATGCTGCCATAGAGAGCAGTGAATTAGCTTGCGGCGACCCATAACCAATCAAAGTATTGATAGCACCAGATTCTAAGGCTAATAAGCCATAGAACTTACGCGCTTTATTGCCGGAAAATAATGGGTGCAATAAGTCGTCGCGCTTAATCAAGAGTTGATGATGTAAAAACTAGAATGCTTGAATGGGCGTTTGCGCTAGTTTCATAAACACTTAGAAAGACAAAAAAGCTATTTTAACGATTTTCGTTGCTAAACTTAACCATATATTGGTTAAACTCACCAATCAATCTCAACAGACATTAATTTTATATACTGTAATCAATGAATTATGATGATGGCATCAAATTTGCTAAATCTCAGTTTTAGTTAGTGGAGCTTTTCATGTCACTCTTGCGTTTATTATTAAATATCCTCTGGATAGTGTGCGGTGGTTTTATCATGGGATTAGGTTGGTGGTTAGCCGGAGTCTTGTGCTTTATTAGTATTATCGGCATACCGTTCGGGCGCGCCTGTTTTGTTATTGGTGAAATGGCGTTCTGGCCTTTTGGTCAGCAAAGCGTTAATCGGCAACTAGTTTCTGGCCAAGAAGATTTAGGTACTAGCTCTTTCGGTATGCTAGGTAATATTATTTGGTTTGTGATTTTTGGCTTCTGGCTAGGCTTAGGTCATCTAGTGTTAGCCCTTGGCTATTTCATTACTATCATAGGTATTCCGTTTGGATTACAACACCTTAAGCTCGCTATGTTAAGCCTAACCCCGATTGGTCAGACCATAGTCGCTAAACCATAGTTGCCAAACCATAGTCAAACGCCAATCTGACCTATCTAATAGCACTTAACTAGTAAGATTTGGTTAGGTAACTATTCATCACAGCTTGAGGGTCTATTTTACTTAGGCCCTCATTCACTCGTAGACGCCACATCATCCCTTGTTCATTCGCGCTAAATGCAATCAACAAATCTTGGCTAATCAAAACTTTAGGCTGCATTTGCAATTGCTTAGCCACTGAGGTTAATGGCTCTTGGCTTAACCAGTATTTCATCACCCAAGGGTCAATTACCGCGCCATCAATGCGATTACTCGCAAGCAACTGCAAATTATGCGCATCTGATCCAGCAACAATAAGTGGTTGATCGGCAGCAAATAGCGCCGTCATTGGCTGGTTGGGGCTAGTTAAGGGTTCAATCACCCCTAAGGTATATAGAGTTAAGTCACTTAACTGCAACCACACTAAGGGAGCCACTTGCTTAGTGGCTAAACCAATATCGCTCACGCCAATAGGATTTGAGAAAATAAATTCATTACTATCAAAGGCATAAGTCGGGAAATAACCTTGATATTGACCGGTATTAATACTGGCTAATTTTTTGGTTCGATCCCAAGGATAAAAATCAACTTCAAGATCATGCCCTACAGCTTGCAAGGCCGCTTTAACCACGGCCACGCTCGCGCCTTGTTGCTTTAACGTTTGCCCAGAATACGGTGGCCACAGCCCAGAGGTGAGTTTTAAAGTGTCGCTAAAGCAATAAAGGGGGCTCAAGGCTGCCACTAGCATTAAGGATAGAAAATGACATCTGGCGGCTATCGCAAATTTAGTAAAATTGGCTGACATAGTCGAGTCTGAATCCTTATCGCAGGCAACGGCTTGTAAGTATAGTGTATACCTATCAAGCTATTGCGAACAATTCCATGTCATTGATCACAAATATTTAATCAACACGGCCGATAGACTCAATCTAATTTTATTAATATTCAATAACTTATTTTATGTATACCATACTCTTACACATACTATTTGTAAGGGAATTACCTGTGAAATTTAATTGGGTCATGTTAGCTTTGCTCTGTTCGCCGCTGGCGAGCGCCGAACCGATTGAGATCATCCAGCCAGCAAAAATTACCGCGCCTGAAAAAGTAGAGCTAGGCAAAATGCTGTATTTTGAACCTAGATTATCCATGTCAGGTTTTATCTCTTGTAACTCATGCCACAACTTGTCATTAGGCGGCGTTGACGCCATTCCAACCTCGATTGGTGATAAATGGCAGCAAGGCCCGATTAACTCTCCTACCGTATTGAATGCTGACTTTATGCTGGCACAATTTTGGGACGGCCGAGCAAAAGACTTAAAAGAGCAAGCTGGCGGCCCGATCGCTAACCCGAAAGAAATGGCATTCACCCATGAACTGGCCATTGATACCTTAGCGTCTTTGCCTGGCTATCGCGCTAAGTTCAAACAAGTTTATGGTAGCGATAAAATCGATATTGACATGATCACCGATGCTATTGCTGAATTTGAAAAAACCTTAGTGACTCCTAATAGCCCATTTGATCTTTATCTGGCAGGAAATAAGGCAGCAATTAGCGATGATGCATTAGCCGGTTATCAGTTATTTAAAGATAAGGGCTGTGTTGCTTGTCACAATGGTCCTGCGGTTGGCGGCACCATGTATATGAAAATGGGCTTAATTAAGCCGTTCCACACCAATAACCCTGCCGAAGGGCGTAAAGGTGTGACAGGTAAAGATGCCGATCTGCATGTATTTAAAGTGCCAACCCTGCGCAATATTGAACTCACCTATCCCTACTTCCACGATGGTAGCGTGTGGGACTTAGAGCAAGCCGTTAATGTCATGGCTGATATTCAATTAGGTCAGAAGCTTAATGAGCAGCAAACTGTACAGATGGTTGCTTTCTTAAAGTCGTTAACTGGCGAGCAGCCACAAATTGTATTGCCAATTTTACCGCCATCGAACGCCAATACTCCAAGACCTCAGCCATTTGCTGAATAATCCTAAGTATTAGCCTTGATATATCATGCCCCGCGTGGGGCATGATTCTTCTACCGTATCAAGCTGCTGGAGCGATTAATTCTAAAGCTAACCTTCCTGTTATTTATGCGCACTCAGTGTCTCAAATTTCCTGAGTTTGACCTCAGTACTTAAGTTCACTTCATAAGCTCACTTCATAAGCTAAGTGCATAATACCTGTCCTTAATTTCTGCTTGATGGTTATGTGTACCCCTGCCCTTTATCGTATGATAGCCAGTATCGCTTTTCTTAAGAGACATTCATTTATGCAGTATTGGTTGCTGAAATCAGAGCCGGACGAATTTAGTATTAACGATCTTGCCAAGTTGGCGCCTAAGGTTGAACCTTGGTCTGGCATACGCAATTATCAAGCCCGTAATTTTATTCGCGATCAAATGCAAATTGGCGACGGCATTTTATTTTACCATTCAAGCTGTAAACAACCTGGCATAGTCGGGCTGGCTAAGGTTGCGAGTACGCCCTACCCAGACCCAAGTCAGTTTGATAGCGTATCGCCATATTTCGATGCTAAATCCAGCATAGATAATCCAAGGTGGGTATTAGTTGATATTGAATTTCTTGAAAAATTTAAGCGCGTCATTAGCCTTACGCAAATCAAAGCCATGCCACAGTTTTCTGAACTGGCACTCATAAAATCACCGCGCCTCAGTGTGCAACCCGTTAGTAGCAGCCATTGGCAGCAACTGTTAGCGCTTGGCCGCTAACGTAAGTTCTCCAGAGTTTACTGGCTTTAGTTTGGTTGCTTTAGTGTGGTTTAGTGATGCGCTTGACCACATTCTTCCAACAGTAGTTGAGTAAAGAGTTGGCCGGCGCGGCCTAATGGCCGCTGCTGGCTCCACACTAATTGCGGCGTGAAGCTATAGCGCGAACCGGCAACAAAATCGACTTCAACGAGTACGCCGCTCGCTAACTCATCATTGACTAAATAATCTGGCATCCAACCAAAGCCTAAGCCTTTGAGTAAAGCATTTTTCTTCATCATAAAACCTGATAAATAAAACACTTTATCGCCACCAAACTGCATATCATCCCGATAGCCCTTATCCCCTGATGAATCCTCAATAGTAAGCTCTACAAATTGCTGTAATTGATGCAATTCGACTTGGCGTTTCACCGCTAACACGTGACTAGAGGCCACCACTAAAATACTGGTCACACTGGGTAGCGGCGTGGCGTGGTATTGAGATCCTGAGCGAAAATCCTTCACTAACATCAAGTCAGCGCTATCGCGTAAAAATCTGTGCTGTACGCCCCCTAAAAATTCGACATTTAGCTGTATTTTAGTGGGCACTTGATGAGCCGCCATACGTTTAAGGGCTGTCATTACTGGCTCCATCGGCAAGGCGCCATCAATAATCAGTTCAAGCTTTGGCTCCCAGCCCTCACCAAAGCGGCTAGCCAGTTGGGTGATGTGATCCCATTGCTGCAATAAGCGTTGACCTTCTTTTAAAATGGCTAAGCCTTGAGGGGTAAGCTGCGCGCGATACTGGCTTCTATCCAATAAAGTAATGCCTAATTCTTGCTCTAACTTTTTGATTTGATAACTCACAGCCGACTGCGCTTTGTGCAAACGCTCAGCTGCTGCGGCAAAGCTGCCCGTTTCGACCAACACATCCAGCACCCGAAAAGCATCAATATCAATCCGCATAGCAACTCCATCTAAAAAATAGAACGTGTTGAACAATTTATTATTCTTTTTTTTGTTGATTCAAGCAACTAGATTGTTATCAAAGTCACATTTACCCTACATTTAGGTGCTGAGGAAATTTTATGCCCATCTATATAAAACAAGGTGATATTCCTCATAAACGTCATATCACCTTTGAAAAACCGAACGGCGAGTTATATCGAGAAGAACTGTTCTCCACCCATGGCTTTTCCAACATTTATTCCAATAAATATCATCACAATATGCCGACCAAAATTTTAGAAAACCGCGTATTTGATATTGACCATGGCGATAACTGGCAAGATGCATTAATTCAAAACTACAAACTGGATTCTCGTGTCGTTGATAAAAGCGGTAATTTCTTTTCGGCGCGTAACAAGCTGTTTTATAACAACGATCTTGCCATGTACACAGCAAAAGTGAGTGAAGGCACAGATAACTTCTACCGCAATGCCTACGCCGATGAAGTGATTTTTGTCCACCAAGGTCAAGGCCAATTACTCAGTGAATACGGCGTGTTAGCTGTGCGCCAATGGGACTATCTAGTCATACCTCGCGGCACCACCTATCAGCTGATATTCGATGATTATCAAGATGTTAGATTGTTTGTTATTGAATCTATGTCCATGGTGGAAGTGCCGCGCCATTTTCGTAATGAGTATGGGCAAATGCTAGAGTCAGCCCCATATTGTGAGCGCGATATTCGAACGCCACAGTTGACTGCGGCGATTGTTGAACAAGGGCAATTTAGCTTGATCAGTAAGTTTGGTGACAAGTATCAGCAAACCCTGCTGCAGTGGCATCCGTTTGATCTAGTGGGCTGGGATGGCTGTGTGTACCCTTGGGCATTGAATATTAAGGATTACGCTCCTAAGGTGGGTAAAATTCATTTACCGCCCTCAGAGCATTTGTTGTTTAGCGCCCATAACTTTGTGATTTGCAATTTTGTGCCGCGCCTTTATGACTTCCATCCCCAAGCCATTCCGGCGCCTTACTTTCATAACAATATCGATAGCGATGAAGTCTTGTATTACGTCGATGGCGACTTTATGAGTCGCAAAGGCATACAGGCAGGCTTTTTAACTTTGCATCAAAAAGGCGTTGCTCATGGGCCGCAGCCTGGTAAGACAGAAGCCAGTATCGGCAAAAAAGAAACTCACGAATATGCGGTGATGGTTGATACTTTTGCCCCGTTGCAGCTTACAGCCCATGTTAAACACAGCATGGCCGCTGATTACGTTAATTCTTGGCTCGAATAATGGTCAGCCTTAATCACCCACAAAATTTGCAATCAAGGACATAAAAATGGCAACAACAACCAATCCTTTAGGTTTGATGGGCATAGAATTTACCGAATTTGCCAGTCCAAACCTCGACTTTATGCACCAAGTGTTTATCGATTTTGGCTTTTCTATGCTGAAACAGCATCATGAGCACGACATCATTTATTACCGCCAAAATGACATCAACTTTTTACTTAATCGCTCTAAACAAGGCTTTAGCGCTGCATTTACTAAAAGTCATGGACCTGCCATTAGCTCTATGGGCTGGCGCGTGCTAGATGCTAACTTTGCCTTTGAGCAAGCCGTCGCTCGTGGCGCTAAGCCTGCCCCGCGGGAGGTTACAGACCTACCTTATCCCGCCATTTATGGCATAGGTGACAGCTTAATTTATTTTATCGATACCTTTGGCGCTAACGGCAGCATTTATGAGCGCGATTTTGTGGATTTAGCCGAGCCCATCATAGTGAAAGATAAGGGCTTTATTGAAGTCGATCACCTCACTAATAACGTCTTTAAAGGCACAATGCAGTACTGGGCAAACTTCTATAAGGATATTTTTGGGTTTACTGAGGTGCGCTACTTTGACATTAGCGGCGTACAAACTGCCCTCATCTCTTATGCGTTGCGCTCTCCCGATGGCAGTTTTTGCATTCCGATTAATGAGGGCAAAGGCAACGACAATAATCAAATTGATGAATATCTGCGTGAATATAATGGCCCAGGCGTACAGCATCTGGCCTTTAGAAGCAGGGATATAGTGGCATCCCTTGATGCTATGGCGGGCACTCATATTAGCACGTTAGATATTATCCCAGAATACTACGACACCATTTTTGATAGATTGCCACAAGTCACTGAAGACAGAGAGAAAATCAAGAATCATCAAATTCTGGTGGATGGCGATGAATCCGGCTATTTATTGCAAATTTTCACTAAAAATCTGTTTGGGCCAATTTTCATCGAAATCATTCAACGCAAAAACAATTTAGGCTTTGGTGAAGGTAACTTTAAAGCCTTGTTTGAATCCATTGAACGCGATCAAGCGCGCCGCGGCGTGTTATAACTCAACGCTTTACTTGCTGAAATCAGAGTTTTGTTACTAAGCACCAACTGATTTCATGCGATATCTCACAAACTGCCAATGAGTCACTGATTGGCAGTTTTTTTAACGCCATTTCACAGGTAATATTCTTTACCTTTGTTTGCTTAAGACCTGTATGCCTGATTTCACCTTACTTGCGGTATTTATCCCAACCTTCTTCTTTGTTTCTATTACTCCGGGGTTGTGTATGACCTTAGCCATGACATTAGGCATGAGCATAGGGGTGCGTAAAACCTTATGGATGATGCTAGGTGAACTGTTAGGCGTTGCCATAGTTGCTATCGCCGCCGTCATGGGCGTTGCCAGCTTAATGTTGAATTACCCGCAAGTGTTCTCGCTGCTTAAATGGGTGGGCGGCGTGTATCTTATTTATGTCGGTATCAATATGTGGCGCAGTCGCGGCAGTATGGCCATAGTCGCCGATAGCCAAAAAAGTATTAGCCGCATTACTTTGTTCTCTCAAGGGTTCGGCACAGCGATTGCCAATCCAAAGGGCTGGGCATTTATGGTGTCTTTATTGCCTCCCTTTATTAATCCGCAAGAATCTATGCCGGTACAGTTAATGGCGTTAATTGCCATTATTTTAGTATCTGAGTTTGTGTGCATGATGCTTTATGCATCCGGTGGCAAAACCCTAAAACTGTTTTTAAGCCAAGGGGATAACATTAAGCTAATGAACCGCATTGCTGGCAGCTTAATGATTTTGGTCGGTGGTTGGCTGGCCTTAGGGTAAATACCTTAAGAGGCTATTTTCCCTAAATAACAATAAGTGATATACCCTTGAGCGAGCCCCATTAAGCTCGCTCAATTATCATCTTGGCACTATCACAACTCCTACACTTATTGCTCTCACGCTAGAGCATTGCAATTTCAGTTAATTAACGGCACATTACTAAACATTAAAACAACATTAGTGTCAGGTAAGCATGACTATAACTAAGCCGTTCCAGCAGCCAAGCCTGCCTAAATTGCCAGCCCCATTAACACCCGCTAAATCATCAATTTCATGGGCGAAACCCTCTTTTCTAGTGCCAGCAGCTATATCTAAGTCTGCGTTAATCATAATGTTATGCTTACCATTAAGCCTAACATCTAGCGCAGCTCAGCCCCCCAATCCACCCGCGGTGATTTATGAACATTTAGCCACAGCGCAGCCAGAGTGGGCTGAGCATGGCATGGTTGCCAGCCAAGAGGCGCTCGCGACTCAAATTGGGGTCGATATTTTAAAGCAAGGCGGCAACGCCATAGACGCCGCCGTAGCCACAGGCTTTGCCTTAGCGGTCACTTTACCCAGAGCCGGTAATATTGGCGGCGGCGGTTTTATGTTGGTGTATCTTGCCGAAAAAAAACAAACCATAGCGATAGATTACCGTGAAATGGCGCCAGCCTTAGCCCACCAAGATTTGTTTTTAGATACACAAGGTGAAGTCAATCCATTACTGTCTAAAGAGCATGGCTTAGCTGTCGGTGTGCCCGGCACTGTGATGGGGCTTCTGAGCGCGTTGGACAAATATGGCACTATGTCACCCGCGCAAGTCATAGCGCCCGCCATTGCCCTTGCCGAGCAAGGGGTAACCGTAAGTTATGATTTAGCGCAATCACTTGCCGCGTTAAAGCCTAAACTCAGCCGCTGGCCAAGTACGGCAGCCATTTTTTATCAGCCAAATGGTGACAATTTCGCGCCTAATACAGTGTTAAAGCAGCCACAACTGGCCAATAGCCTGCGCTTAATTGCACAACAAGGCGCGGCGGGGTTTTATCAGGGTGAAACCGCGCAAAAAATCGTGGCAGCCGTAGCTGCAGCTGGCGGAATTTTATCGCTAGCAGATATGCGTGATTATCAAGTGGTCGAGCGCACTCCTGTGGTGGGAGAGTATCGCGGCCATCAAGTAATCTCTATGCCGCCGCCCTCCTCTGGCGGCATACATATTATCCAAATGCTGAATACCTTAGAAAATTTCCCTTTAGGAGAGCTTGGCCACAACAGCGCCGCGAGCTTACATTTGCTGACTGAAACCATGAAATTGGCCTATGCCGATAGAAGTGAATATTTAGGCGACCCTGATTTTTACCCTGTGCCAACCCAAGCATTAATCGCTAAAGTGTATGCTAAACAGTTAGCCGCTAGCATCAAGGACAAGGCAACCCCAGCAAACGAAATCAAACCTGGTGCCATGCTCAAGAACGAAAGCCCACAAACCACTCACTATTCAGTGGTCGACCAATGGGGTAATGCCGTTTCTAATACCTATACCCTTAACTTTAGTTATGGATCTGGCCTAGTTGCTGCTGGCACTGGCATATTACTCAATAATGAAATGGATGACTTTTCAGCAAAACCTGGGGTTGCTAACGGTTTTGGATTGATTGGCGGCGCCGCTAATGCCGTGCAAGCACGTAAGCGGCCATTAAGTTCAATGAGCCCAACCTTGGTCTTAAAAGATGGCAACATTTTGTTAGTGACTGGCAGTCCAGGCGGTTCGCGCATTATCAGTACAACCTTACAAATCATAACCAATGTGATTGATTATCAAATGAATATTGCCGAAGCCACCCAAGCTGGCAGAATTCATCATCAATGGTTGCCCGATGAATTACTGCATGAGCGCTCGATTAATAGCGATACCATTAGCCTTTTACAAGCTAAAGGCCATGTCACTAAAATACAAGCTGCCATGGGCAGCACTCAATCCATTATGCGGGCGCCTGTCGGTTGGTTTGGTAGCTCAGATCCTCGCCGCGGCGCATCACTCACCGCGGGCCACTAACTCTGCATAAGAATCAACATCAAGGCGCCAGCATAACCACAGCCATAAGCGCCTTAGATGAGATAGCAATCAGTCTGTTATAAGCAAGCCGCATGCAAATACTCTAATCCCTCACACCAGATACTACACAAGCCACTTAATGTGGCTTGTGTGCCTTTATGGTTAATTAGCCAGCACCCATCAACTGTGATAGCTTTGTTGCCGCAAAGTAATTAATCATCAGCATCATCGTAAAACCAATAACAAACTTATGATCTGATGTATAAACCCATTGATGCCCTACAAGGACTTAACCATGAAAATCACCTATCTTGCCGCCAGCATAGGCTTAGTGCTACTCACCAGTGCTTGCAGCCAAGAGTCAGCGACTACAGGTATGGCTCAAACTCAAGTACCAACAGCGCAGTCAAGCCAAACGGTTACTGAACAAAATCCATTTTTCGCGCCTTACAACACTTATTTAGAAATTCCAGACTTTAGCAAAATTAAGCCAGAGCATTATCTGCCAGCGTTTGAGCGCGCCATTGGCGAGCAGCAAGCTGAAATTAACGCCATTATTAACAATAAAGAAGCGGCCAGTTTTGCTAACACCATAGAAGCAATGGAGTTTTCAGGAAACTTACTGGCTAAAGTGCAAGGGGTGTTTTTCAATTTAACCAGTGCTGATACCAATGACGAGCTGCGCGCCATCTCTAAACAGGTGTCGCCACTATTATCTGCCGCCAATGATGACATTATGCTCAATGATGCGTTATTTCAGCGCGTTAACGCTGTTTATCAAGCACCAGACCCAAGCTTAACCCCTGCCCAACAAAAGCTACTGACTGATACTTATCAAAGCTTTGTGCGCGGCGGCGCCAATTTAAATGAGCAAGACAAAATTAAGCTTCGCGATTTTAACCAACGTTTAGATAGCTTAAGCTTGGAGTTTGGTGACAACTTACTGGCCGAAACCAATGCTTATGAACTTATCATCAGCAAAAAAGAAGATTTGGCCGGTCTTCCTGCCAACGTGATTGCGGCGGCGGCCGAAACTGCCAAGCAAAAAGGGTTAACCGACCAGTGGATATTTACCACGCAAAAACCGTCTATCACCCCCTTTTTAACTTATGCCGATAATCGCGAATTACGTAAGCAAATTTTTGAAGCCTATGTTGCCCGTGGCAATAACAACAATGCCAATGATAACAAACAAATTTTAGCGACTATGGCCGCCCTTAGGGCTGTGCGCGCGGCGTTACTTGGCTACCCAACACACGCGCACTTGGTATTAGAAGAACGAACGGCTAAGACCCCTGAAAATGTTTACAGCTTACTAAACAAGGTGTGGCCCGCCGCCCTTGCACAGGCTCAGGCTGAAGTTGCGACCATGCAGGCGCTGATTAATGAGCAAGGCCAACATTTCACCTTAGCCGCTTGGGATTGGGATTATTACGCCGATAAAATTCGAGTGGCCAAGTATGCCTTTAATGAGCAAGATACCCGCCCTTACTTTTCATTAGAAAACACACTGCAAGGCGTATTTTATACAGCCAATAAGCTATTTGGCATTACGGTTAAAGAACGTCACGACTTGCCTAAATATCATCAAGATGTACGCACCTTTGAAGTATTTGATAACGATGGCAAATTATTAGCCATTTTTATGGGTGACTATTTCATCCGTGACAGTAAGCGCGCTGGCGCGTGGATGAATGCCTATCGCCCTCAATATCAAATGAATGGCGACACTTCAGTGCCCATCATAGTCAATGTGCTCAATTACCCTAAAGGCGCACCTGGTGAGCCAAGCCTACTGACCTTTGATGAAGCCAGTACCCTATTCCACGAATTTGGCCATGCGCTCCATGGCATGTTATCAAACGTGCAATATCGCTCACAGGCGGGTACCGCAGTCCCCCGTGACTATGTGGAATTTCCATCGCAAGTCATGGAAAACTGGATGACTGAGCCCGAAGTATTAGCGCAATTTGCTAAGCATTATCAAACGGGTGAAGTTATCCCTACTGAGTTAGTCGCAAAAATTCAAGCGGCCAGTAAGTTTAATCAAGGCTTTGCCACCGTTGAATATATGGCCGCCACTAAGCTTGATTTAGACTGGCATACGCTGACCACCCCTAAGCCGCAAGATGCCGCTAAATTTGAAGCCGAGTCGCTGGCTAATATGGGGCTCATTAAGGAAATAGTCCCTAGATATCGCAGTACCTATTTCTCCCATATCTTTGCCGGCGGCTATTCAGCAGGTTATTACAGTTATCTCTGGTCTGATATCTTAGGCGCTGATGCCTATGAAGCCTTTAAAGAAAACGGTATTTTCGATGAGAAGACAGCGACAGCATTCCGCCACTATATTTTATCCCAAGGTGGCAGCGCCGATCCTATGATGCTCTACCAGCAATTTAGAGGTAAAGAGGCAGGTATTGAGCCGCTGCTGCGTAGTCGCGGTTTATTAGCGCACTAGGTATACAGCCCAGCTAATTCTGACTAGCTAATACAGCCGAGCCTAAGCTTAATGCCGATCGTTTTAAGTAGTTGAACGATCTTTCAAGGGCTTCATAATCAGCCGCAACCTAAGTTGCAGCTGATTTTTTTATGTCTGAATTTTCTAAAGAGCTACTCGTTACCGCTGAATTTTTCCAAGCGCAAGATATTGATGTATTCGCCAAACATGTTCCCATGGATTGGGTGGCTGAGGCTGTGCAACAAACTGGCAGGGCCTCGCTTCGAACCCGCCGTTTCCCTGCAGAGCAAGCTGTTTGGTTGGTTCTAGGCATTGGTTTGATGCGTAACCGCTCGATTCAGCAAGTCTGTGATACGCTCTCACTGGCATTTCCCGACTCCAAGGGGGAGCTCCCGCCACTGGCGACCAGTAGTATCATCAAAGCCAAAGAAAAGTTGGGTTCAGAGCCCATGCGTTATCTGTTCAAAACAACCGCTGCACAGTGGGAAACACAGTGCGAATTTGATGAGATAGCGGGATTGAAATTGCTCAGTGTTGATGGGACGTATTTTAAGACGCATAACACTGAAGAAAACCATCACTTTGGCTTTGCACAAAGCACGGCTTCTTTTCCCTCTGTGCTGGCGGTCACCTTAATGTCTACTCGTAGCCACTTACTTTCTGATGCGGCTTTCGGGCCTGTTACCCACAGTGAAATTCACTATGCACAGCAATTGGTTGGCTCAGCTCCCGAGAATTCGCTCACGTTGTTTGACCGTGGGTTTATGTCTGCCGAATTGCTCATCAGCTGGCAAGAAAGCGGTGCAAACACCCATTGGTTAACCCCGATAAAGTCTAAGACCCGCTATCAAATTATCGAGTCATTCTCAGAGTATGACCATCTGGTTGAGATGCCGGTATCACCCCAAGCTAAACAGCAAGCGCCTTATCTGGGGGAGAGCTGGCAAGCCCGCCTTATTCTTATTCCGTCACCCAAAGGTGATATCAAAGGGTTTATCACGTCCTGCCTATGCCCCAACAGCTATCCAGTGAACGATTTACTCAAGGTGTATTGGCAGCGATGGGAGATAGAGAGGGGTTATAGTGAGCTAAAGCAATATCAACTGGAAAATAAACCAGTCCTGCGCAGTAAGAAGAAGGATGGGGTGTATCAAGAATTATGGGGGATCTTAACGACCTACAATATTGTTCGGCTAGAGATGGCCGCAATGGCAGTGCAGCATAAAGTTGAGCCACAGAGGATAAGTTTCATTAATGCCCTGTTTTTAATACAGGATGAGTTTGGTTGGAGTGACAGAGGGAGTCCGGGAGCGATCCCACAGCACTTAAAACGACTGAGGGAAAATGGCAAAAGGTTGATTTTACCCCCAAAGAGGAAGCGGCCCAGCTACCCGCGTGTGGTGCTAAAGAAAACAGTGAAATATCCAAGTAAAAATGCCACTCGCTCTTAAGCGAGTGGCATTAAGCCTAAGCTCGGCTTTCTTGTGGGAGAAATCAGCCAAGTTAACTCTGTCAGTCAAAAACCATTGGCTGCGGATAATAAGATACAATGGGCTAAGTGATAATCCGCTGGCTCCTCATGCTCACTGTAAGTGCGTGCAAGGTGTTGGTTTAGTCTGTGTACTGAGTTTTTAAATGCGTCTTGATAAATTTATATGTAAAAGCACTGAGTTGACCCGCGCGCAGGCCACCAGCCTCATTGCCGCCGGTAAGATTGCCGTTAATGGTGAATATCCAACCTTGGCATCGATGCAAGTGCATGAGAATAATTGCATTACTCTTAATGGCGAGCGCCTTATTGCGCGGCCATCGCGCTATATCATGCTGCATAAGCCTGCAGGCACTTTATGCTCCAATGTGGATGGCGATTATCCGAGTGTATTTAATTATTTAAACTTACCGAACAGCAGTGACATGCATATTGCCGGGCGACTTGATGCCGATACCACAGGCTTAGTGCTCATCACTGATGATGGCCGCTGGTCATTTAAAGTATTTAACCCGCAGTTTGTGTGCGAAAAAATTTACCGCGTTGATCTGCGTGACCCACTTGATACTGATGAATTTCTGCGTATTCAAGTGCGCTTTGCTGAGGGACTATTACTCCCAGGGGAAACAGCCGATACCTTAGCAGCCAGTATCCATATGCTCACGCCTCGGCAAGTATTACTTAGCATTAGCGAGGGGCGCTATCATCAGGTTAAACGTATGTTTGCCTTCATGGGCAATAAGGTAGTAGGCCTGCATCGACAGCAAGTAGGCGCCATCAGCTTAGATATAGCGCCCGGTGAATGGCGCCACTTAACCCCAACAGAAGTGGCGTCAGTATTTTGCGATACTGACTAATAGCCTCTAAAAATCATAGAATCAAAAAAGCGCCACTAACGGCGCTTTTTTGATGAGAACAACAATAACCGACTGATTTCGCTTAGATTTATTACTTAGCTTTTGACTTGGCTGTGGGTTTGGTCATAGCTGGCACTATGGTGGCAGGATCAAGCCGAGTATTAAACCAATTAAGGCGCCAATCTAAATGTGGCCCAGTGGAGCGCCCAGTGGAACCTACCAGCGCTATCACCTCACCTTGTTTGATGCTTTGCCCAACGTTAACAAGAAGCTTATCTAAGTGTAAAAAGGTGGAATTAACGCCATTGCCGTGATCTACTATCAAAGTGCCGCCTGAGTAAAACATATCAGGAACCGCTAACGTCACTACGCCATCTGCTGGTGCCATGGCTTTAGTGCCGCGCGGCGCCGCAATATCAACACCAAAATGAGGACGCCCCGGCTCACCGTTATAAACTCGCTGCGAGCCATACACGCCAGAAATGCGCCCTTGCAGTGGCCACATAAACTCGCTCACAAAGGCCATGCCATCGCTATCTATCGCGCGCGCGCGGTTAACTTGCTGACTATCTAATGTCGCCCGCGCGACATCTTTAGGATCTGGCTGCATGATTTTTTTAGCAATCCCAGTCACTTGTTGTATTTTGTATTGCCGCGGCGTTAATTGCAGCACTTGTTGCTGCCGGCTATCGGTACCTACTTGCGGTGGCAATTGCCAACTAAGGCTATGTTCAAGCTTGGCATCACGGTCAAAACCAAAGGCAAAGTAGCCTTGCCCATTTACTTTTACCGCTTGCTCATCTAACCAGAGTTTGGAACCTGCGGGCAGTTGGCCTCGAACTAAGGCGCCTGGTGTTAATTGCCCCCATAAACACAAACCTTGCGTTTGTAATTGCGGGTAAATCGCCTGATGCGTGGGACAATGGCTCGTGGGCGCCGTGGCAGTTGCGCTCATAGATATAGCGCCAAGCGGCAGTAAGGCTATTGAAAGCAGTAAACAACGCACGTTAGTTATCATGATTCACAATCCTTTGGTAACAACTCGATCCGCCTGTTTATCAATATGAGTCAGGCTATGGTTAGCAAGACTTAACCAGGCTGAATCGAGCCTAATCCTACATGTTATTCAGTCACAAAAATCGCGCCCTTGCCCACGCCTTCATAGGCAATCACACGCACTGTTTTTTGTAATTCTGCCGCTAATTGGCTGGCAATAAATTGCGCTAATAATTCAACCGTAGTGTCATGGGGGATAATCTCACACACCTCTTTTGGCATAGCCAATTGGAAATCGCCTTGGGGCGCTTGGTAATGAAAACCTACATGGCTGCTATCGCTAATGGTGTTAGCCAAGCTTGATAACGCAAGCTGCGCTACTGGGCATACATCTTCAATTGAACCTAAGTAAATATCTTGCCAACGCTTAGCCCACTTAGCCTCTAATGCTGTGTCTGCTTTGCCATCCACAAAAATTTGCACTGGGCTGCGGTGACCATGGGCAATACGCTGACAATTACCGTCATGCTTTTTCAAGCCATGACTGTAATGATAAAAAGGACGGTCTAACACTTCAGCCCTAAGGGTTAAACTTATGCCTTCCACATTGTCTGGTAATACTTGAGTTAAAGCGGCGATTAAAAACTCATTTACGCTTTCATAATCAATGATGTCGGTTGGGATCATTGCAAAGGCTTCGGCCGGACAAGCCAAGTGAATCGTGCCTTGCTCAGTGGTGAAATCTAACCACACACGCTCGCCTTGTGCTGTCACCTCACAAGCACTATTGGCCATAGGCACCAATAAACGGTGATCGGCTATCGCATCAATAGTGTGTTTAATGGTGCGTTTTACCTTAGCAAAATCGAGCACCATGCTTTGTTCATCTAGGCCACCGTTAAGAATGACATCCACAATCCAACTTTCACCCACCATGCCGCGCTTGGGGCACAAATACGAAAAGTCGATAACCGTCAGATCGTTTACGAATAATTGCATAACATCTCCAGCAGAAATACAGTCTGCGTTAGTAATGACACTTTAGTGTCTAGGCACCACAGGTCTGGACGCCTGCGTGCAAAAATAGCGCTATGATAAGCGCAAAGTCTGTAACAGCTAACTAAGGTTTATTTTTTGTGATTACGCATGTGGCGTATGGCTAAAATGAGCAAGCCTAGGCCAGCGCAAAATAACAGTAAGTCGATAATATAATTCATGGGTGGCTCTATGCGTAAAAAAGCCATTATAACTAAGCTTGGCTTAGGCCTCTATGCAATTATTTAAGCCAGGCATTGAGCCCATTTACGCCTGCAGCAATACCCATAAAATCACGCCCGCAGAAATAAGGCAGCACACACTGATAAGTTTAACTATGCCGCCATTGACTCTTGCTGAGTTATGGTTGGAGTGAGAGTGACTAATGCCGACACTATCGCCTACAGTTTGAGCAACGCTATGGCCGTGATAATAGCCTTCATGGCCAAAACGCCACTGATGCCATAACAACCAAATACCCGCAAGGCCCTGATTAAGACTGATAAACATCAGTAAGCTAAAGCTTTGAGAAAAGGATAACGCATCAAGGCCTAAGGCCAGCAAGATAACGCTGGCCGTGGCTTGAAAACAGACACTGATAATGACACTGCTAGGAAAAGCTGATGCAATTAACGCTTGGCTTAGTCGAGTTTGGTTTAGTTGAGGTTGGCGACTTAAATAAATCACCGCACTCATACTCAACAAGGTTAAAAGCGCGCAAATCAATAACAGTGGTTGCATAAGCGTCCTAAAAATTGGCCATCTGCCAATATTCTAGTCGCTGCTTGGGATCAGCTAACACTTGCTTGCAACTATCTTTGTATTTCGCCATTAAGCCGCCAAGATTAGCACTATCTTTTAGCTCAAGTATTTGCGCTTGTTTCGCCGCAACTAACTCAGTTGCTAATTGCTCAGGCGCTAAATATTGCGCCGCTAATTGCTTAGCTTGCTGAGATGAGCTCACTAAGCGCTCGGCAACCGCTTGCATTTGCGGGGCATCCATAGCCGCTATCGCTTCACTGCTAATATCATAATAACTGGCGCAGTTAAGTAATTCAGCCGTATAGGCTTTTTCGGCGGCATTGATTGGCGCCTCTGCAAATGCACTATTTACCATAGTCATATAAACCAGAACACTGGATGCCACCATGAGTGACCTTTGCTTACGCTTCATAAAATTTCCTTTTATATCAATAACTAGCTCTAGTTTATTTATATGTCCAATTGGTAGTGATAATAATGATTATCACGCCTAAACCCTAAGGTCTCATATAAGGACTGCGCCTTATAATTAGTGCTCGCAGTTTCCAAGGTGAGACGCTTGCAACCTTGGTTAATGCCAATTTCAATTGCTGTCGCCATCAGCTTGCGCGCTACGCCTTGGCCTCGCGCCGACTGAGTGACGAATAAATCATTGATGATTAAAAACTCGCTCATATCTAATGACGATAGCTGCCAATACATCTGTAAAAAGCCTAGCCCTTCACCTTTGTTATTTTTGGCGATTAGTATGATGGAGTCTTGACGGCTTAAGCGCTGCTCAATAAATGCTGTCACCGCCGCCATATCATCGCCTTGCTCATAATATTGGCGGTATTCATTAAATAACTGCGCCACGGCGACTAACTCATGACTATCAGCACGGATTATTTGGCTGTTCATATCGCTACCCATCTTGCTTGCCATTAGTGCGCCCGAACCTATCCCTTATGTATGGCTTCGACGCGCTTGCATCTGCCGCCATTCAGAATCTAACACTGAGTAAATGACCTGATCGTGAACTGTGCCATCTGCAAGAATTCTATGATTGCGTAATACCCCATCTTGCTGCGCCCCAAGACTCACGGCTAACGCTCTGAGGGCTTGATGGTGCCAAAAGGTTGCAAATTCTACGACTATGGCGCGTTTATCACTAAAGGCATAATCCATTAATAATAAAGCGACTTGTTTACTGAGCTCAGTGTCTCCTAGCTTTGGTTCACCTAGCTCTGGTTCACTTGGAATGGGGTCATCAACATCAGGCAAAGCCGCAAGGGGCAAGTCTTCTAGTTGTAATCTTGCTCTGAGGTTGGTTTGGCTCCAGCGATTGATAGCCACCCAAGCAATAATCTGGTCTGAATTGGTAGAGGCATGTCTAAGGCGCACCGCAAAATGCTGACTGCTGTTGGCATTATCACTGAGCAAAGCCTGCTCAAACCAAGCATCAAACTCACTAACGCTAGGTAAACCTGTATGCCACAGCGGATGTTTACGCTCGCGAGCATTAAGGAGCAAAGCAGGCTTGTGCGCAGCCGTTAATGGCTCTAGCGCGACATAGTCACCCATTACATGATTAGTTTGCATCTATCACCTCGCATTGCACAGTTAACTGGCATAACGGCATTATTAATGGGTAGCGCTATTGATTACTGGCGCTATCAAATTAGTATCGCCATAAGTTAGTAATTAGTAGCGCCATGGGTGCGGCCAATACTTACGCAAAAACTTAAATTACAAGTAACCGCCAACACTTAAATTACAAGTAACGGGTAAATTCAGCGCCAGAGCGCGTGGCCTTAATGGGGCTGACTACCATAGGTGTGCCTACATATAAAAAGCCGACGATTTGATCTTGCGGCGCTAAACCTAAGGCATGATTAATCTCAGAATTAAAAGCTAAATCACCACTGCGCCAAATAGCGCCAAGGCCTTGGGCAAAGGCGGCTTGCTGCATCGCCATACACGCACAACCGGCGGCTAATTGCTGCTCTAATTGTGGCACTTTAGGGTGCAGTTGATATTTACTCACGACCACTATCACCATAGGTGCGCGCTGCGTTAAGCCTGCGGTGCGCTCTAATGTGGCGTCATCGGCGCCTTCGCTGCGTTTAGCTGCCACAAAAATATCGCTAAGGCGCTGCAAACCCGCGCCACTTGCCACAATAAATTCCCACGGACCAAGAGCCCCATGATCAGGCACTCTCACCGCAGCATCGAGCATTAAGTCTAATTGCGCGGCAGTGGGAGCTGGATGAGTTAATCGCGGACACGATTGGCGGGTTAATAACAGTTCAGTAGCGAGCATAACAGCGACTCATGTGGGACAAGATGCGGGTATTGTATCAAGCAAAACGTGATTAATGTCAACGTTTTATGAAAATGGTGAATTGAATCACCCCGCATTGATATAGCTAAGTTGCAGCGCGCTAGTCATTAGCTCAGACAATATACATAGGCAATCAATACAACCAAGCAGTCCGATGGAAAAGGCGGTGATGTTAGACCTCTCATCACCGCCAGCAGACTTACTTAAAACATATAATTAGCGCGAACATAATAGAAACCACCATTAATTCCCATAGGCGATGTCGATGGATACAAGGCACCCACCACTCCTGACCATGGGTTTTCATCCGGTGAATTATCAAACAGATTATTAGCGCCAACCGATGTGCTAAAGGCTTCATTCCAGAAATAGCTCATTTCAAGGTCAACTGTTACTTCGCTGCCAGCGTAAATAGGTAAATCGCCACCAGCATCTAAGTGATCTTCATAGTAATCACCATAATAGTTAACCCGCATCAGTGTATTAACATCACCATATTCATAAATGGTGGTGAAGTTTGCTCGCTGCGCCGGTAAGTTATCTTCCAGCATTTGCACTTTAGCGGCGTTAATGTTGGCAGGGTTATAGCTATCGACTTGAGTATCAGTCCAGTTATAGGCGAGTTGGAACTTAGTATCGCCGCCTAAAATCTCCATGTTGTAGTTCATCACGACATCTACGCCTTGGGTAGTCGTATCAAAGTCATTGGTGAAATACTTAACGCTAGAAAAACTGGTGGCATCATTCACGCCTAAAGCGAGCAAGTCATCAATGTCATCTAAGGTTAATTCCAGTGGTGATGTCTGACTAATGCGGTCTTTAAGCTTGATATTAAAATAATCCACCGTCATATATAGGCCGTTTTCAAATTCTGCCACGGCGCCAAGACTTAAGTTAACCGACGTTTCTGGCTCAAGCGGCTCCCCCCCTTTTTGAATAGAGATGGGGTGAGTCGGTGGCAAAGTAGCTTGATCTTCTAAGCCATTAGCAGTGAATGCGGTCGTGACGTTACGCACGTTACTTTGACCAACTGTAGGTGCTCTAAAGCCAGTGCTGGCCGCTGAACGAATCGCCCAAACCTCAGAAATCGAGTAATGGGTGGAAACTTTACCATTGACCGTTGACCCAAAGTCACTGAAGTCTTCATAACGCACCGCGCCTGTCAGCAACCAGTCTGGGGTCGCATAAAACTCCATGTCCACATAGGCTGCAATGTTTGAGCGAGACCATGAACCGGAATCTTGTGGCTTAAATCCAGGGAAGCCGTTTGAGCCGATGCCAAACCCTTGGTTAGCTAATGGTCCGACTTCGAAAGAAGCCGGATCGCCATTTTGAATTTCAAAGGTTTCATAGCGATATTCAAGGCCAGAGGCGAAGTTTATCGGCTCTTCCCAACCGTCCACCAGCAACTGCTTAGTGACATCAAAATTATAGGTTTGCTCTAACTGGGTATAAGCGCCGGGCTTAAAGCTTGTGGGTGAAGCAGGGCCTAACGATGGATTGATAGTGTTATAGATACTGTATTCAACATCTGAGTAACCATAACTGGCACTCAGATCGTAATTCCAATCGCCCTGCCACTGCCCTTCAGTGCCAAGAGCAAAAGCTAAGTCATTAATCTTGCCGCCAAATCTTGGGGTAAAGCCACCTGGGAATATTTCATTAAAAGCAAAACAGTTAGGGTCGGCCGCCACTTGCTTATACGCGTCGCTGTTTAACACGTTGCTGCCAGTAAATACCACTGGGCATGCGATACCATCATTTGGGGTTAAATCCCCCACCAATAAGGTAGGCGCTAAGATAGGTTTACCATCACTTCCTATTTGCCCGGTTGGCTTCATGCCACCATCATTAACGCCGCCGCGATTATGGGGATTACGATAATAAAAGCCGCCGTCGATATCGCGCTTCGCATAATTTATCCACATGTAGGCTTTGTCTGTGTCATTTAAATCCAGACCAAAGTTGCCTAGTATCTTTACATCAGATTTTACTTCTGGGGTGCCCCAAACCTGTGCGGGATCTATGATAAACGGGTTACCTGCCGCGGCTAATCCAGCCGCATCGTCACGCTGTACACTGCGAGAAGTTGAGTCTTGAGTGCGATATTCCATGGAAAAGTTAGCAAAACCATTTTCAGATAAGGCAAAACCTTTATTGCCAGAAAACTGCCAACCAGCGCCGTCGCCTTCATAGAACTGGCCATAACGAGTTTCGACACTGCCGCCTTGCGGGGCATCTTTGAGTACAAAGTTAAGTACACCGGCAATGGCATCTGAGCCGTATTGCGCAGCCGCGCCATCGCGCAATACTTCCACTTGCTTTAATGCCGACACTGGAATGTTTGAAATATCTGGGCCTTGGGAGCCATCAGACAGTCCGCCACCTAAAAAGGTGATCACAGCGCTGCGATGACGCCGCTTACCGTTAACTAATACCAAGGTATGATCGGCAGCTAAGCCGCGTAAGTTGGCTGGGCGAACGAGGGATGAGCCATCATTAATAGGTTGATCGTTCACGTTAAACGATGGCGTAACACTGCTCAGCAGAGATTTAAGATCGGTATTGCCTTGTCGCACAAATTCTTCTGCACCAATAATATCAAGCGGCACAGGTGAATCCGTGACTGAGCGCGGCGCCGCGCGGGTGCCGACCACGGCAATTTTTTCAATATTGGCATCACTTGCACTATCACCACTCGTTGCTGACATAGCCACAGTCGGCAGCGTTCCCCCTAACATAGCCCCCACCACAAACATTGCTTGATGCAACTTACTGTATTGGTATTTCATAGATATTTTCCCAATTATTATTATTAAAATAGCCTTGGTATCTTTAGTGAAAGCTAAAGATACCCACTAGTAATAACTGGAAAGATAACAACTATGCAACATAAGTTTCTGTTTTGTTAAAACTAACTGTCCTATACCTGCTGCCGCCCCTTGGCGAGATAATAATCCACACTAAAGCCTTTACCGCCACCACAACTAAACAGCACAAGTAACATCAGAAAATAGGTAGCCGCAAACTCGATACCATTATTGAGCACCACAAAATTGCCTGAACTGGTTAACCACTCAAAATCGCCATGTTGCTGCAATAGCTCTTTAGCCTTAGCCAGCTTTTCAGCAGAGGCTAGGACTTGCTCATTGGCAAGCCAAGAGGACGGGTCGCTAATCGCCAGCCAGCCATGCTGCCAATGCACAGTTACTGCGGCCACCGCCATAGTGATCATCATAGGCAGAGCGACAAGGCGCGTTGCCAAGCCAAGCAATAACAAAATGCCACCCAAAAACTCAGTACCCGCCGCTAAGCCCGCCATCACCTCAGGCATTGGCAGCCCAAGCCCCCACTCAGCATTACCAAACCAAGCGGCGGTATCACTAAAATGACTTAACTTGTTATAGCCAGCTTGAATTAACACAGGGGCTAAATACACGCGTAGCCCCAGTAACGCTAAACCTTGAGTGCTGCTGGCCGCTTGATTAAACAGGTGAATTAATCGATTAAATCCCATGATGTAGCCTCTAGTAATTAACTGTTGAACTAGACCTTGAAATGTACCGCCTTATTTCAAGGCTGTGGGTGAGATGCAATATTGTTCAATCCATCAGCGCTTAACTCGTCAAGATCGGCGGCAAGTTGCGTCATAGTGGCCATGATTTTTTGTTGCTGCTTCGCGCTTAAACTCGTTTGCAGCGCTGCCACTAATCTTGCGAGCGCTTGGCTATTGGCTGTGATGAGCTCTTGGTATTGCGCGCTTTTAAGGGTATCAGTCGCTGTTAATAACACAGCTAATTCTTGGCGCAGATACTCTTTATCTTGGCGCAATTGCAGCGCATGCATAAAACGCTTAAACCACACAGCTTGATAGCTATACCAGAGCTTAGTCGTTCTTGGGCGACTGCGGTTGTATTGCAAAATCATAATTCGCTGCTCGGCAGATAGTGCCCCCAAGTACTCTTTAGCTTTATCGAGCATGGATTTATCGTTGCGATGAACCCATTCGTCATCACTATTGTTGAGATAGCGCTCTTTATCCTCATCAATTTCGGCTTGAATATTTATCTTAATTTGTTGGACTTGCTCATCCGTTAACGAGCCAATTAAGCTGGTGATAGTGTCAAGATTATGATGAATGACTGCTTGCCTTGCTCACTGTGATAATGCCAGCGATCGGCGGTTAATTGTCTCTGTCCAATATTCGCCTTTAAGGCATTAAGCTGCTGATTATATTTGGGAAGTTCATGAGCTTGATGCCAGAGGATAAATTCGGCAATGGCGGCGTCTAATGCTTGTTGCTGCTTGTCATTAAGTTCAACATAATCATCGAGTTGCCATTTTATGGCCCAATCAATAAAGTAATAACTCATTTTCGTCGAGCAAGCACTAACGCAGGTAAGTAGCACTAAGATAATCAATAGGTGGCCACGCAAACGAGAGGATAGCATCTGATAGCCTTAGGCATTCGCCGCTGTGTAGAGTCATAGTGCCCGTCTTACGCTACACACCAAGTTTGACGTTAACTATTTACTAACAAGTTGCCAGAAACACTTAGACCAGTCCAGAAATTCTGCGTCACAGCTATCACAAGCCTGATTGAGCGCCCAAATGCTGGCGGTAAACCAATAGCAATCAAGCATGGCTGGTATCAATACCATTTCATTACCACTAAAGTGCGGGTGACGCGCTAAATAGGCCTGACAGAAGCTAAATGCCTCGGTGTCAGTAAACTCACAGGTCGCAATAATTGAGGTGAGATCCCACAAGGGATGAAAATCACAGCTAAATTCAAAATCAATCACATAGACACTATCACTTTGCAGCAAGAGATTATCAGGATGCAAATCTCTATGACTAAATTGCTGCCAATTAAAGCCTTGATCTAACTCCCGCCATTGGGCGCTTTGATCAGAGCCATAATCCTTAAACGCCCGAGCTAACCCCGCAAAGCTTTGCTGCTGCGCGCTTGTCCACGTTGAGCAAGGCGCTAACGCCGTTAACGCACTTAAATACTGCTCAATTTGGTGCGATAAATTATTGCCTCTGGCCGCTGCGCAGTTTGTAGGAACAGATTGCGCTAACGACTGTGACAGTGAAGATGACTGTGACAATTGAGGCAAGTGAGATAGCGGAGACAATTGAGAGATCTGAGATAACTGCAACAAACTATCCAGCAATTTCACTTGATGGCTTGCTAAGCCTGAACATAAATCTTCGTTTGCGCGCGAGTCATCCTTAACCTTGCTGCTCTTACCATTGTTAACCTTACTTTTGTTAGCCTTGCCCTGCCCCATAGCGTTAATCGTCGGAGTATTAAGCTGCGAGCGCCACTTGGTGCTTGACGTTAATCCATCCACATCAGCAAAGCCTGCGCCAAAGGCCGCCGCATTTACTGCGGGGCAATACTCACTCAAGTAACACTGAAAATCTGCACTCACCCAATGAAGCGGCGGCGCTAGATTAACCGCTGCCGCTTGACGCCAAGCCTTCACTTCATTTTGCCTGGCATCTAATGGTTTGATTAAGTTGCAGCGCAGCACCCAACGCAGGCCTAACTGACAGTCTAACTCTTGATGACTGATGTGCTCACGGCTGAAATCAAGCTCTGACACACTTATAGTCAATGCTGGAGGCTTAGGCTTGGTCTTAGATCTAGACTTAGCCTCGCCCAAAAACAGCAGCACATTGATATTGTTAAGGCCACTCGTCAATAACTGCGGTGTTGCCGTCAACGCTAACTGATAATGACTCAAGACTTTGCCTAAGGCATTAACGACATCAAGCGGCGCCTCATGGCGCGCTAAGAGTTTAAGCAATGATTGCCATAGCAAACCCTCTTGAGGCATAAGTTAGGCACCAACCATTTGCGGCTCAGAATCCAAGGCTAACTGCTTGCGCCACAGCCAATAGCCGCTCATAGCCAAGCCAACGTACAGCACAAATAGGCCAGAAGTTAAGATCATGCCTTTACTCAGGTATAAATAAATCGACACGAGATCTATCACTACCCAATACAACCAATTCTCCACCACTTTTTTCGCGACTAACACTGTGGTCATGACCGCAAAGCACGTGGTTGCCGCATCAAGATACGCCATCGAAGCATGGGTGTAATTGGCCATCAAGTACCCCACCAACACAGAAACCATACCTGTGACAGCAATAATCCCTAAGTGGCGCTTAACACTCCAAGAGACTAATTGCTGCCCCTGACCGCCCTCACCGCCGTTCTTCCACAACCAAAACCCATACACGGCCATGGCCATGTAATAGACATTGAGCACAGATTCCATCAGCAAGGACACTTTCCAAAACAACAAGGTATAAATTGCAGTACTCGCAAGAGCCGCTGGCCAGCACCAGATACTTTGGCGCATAGCCAAAATGAGATAAGCCATAGCGAGCAGCACAGCTAACGCTTCCCAGCCATTCATCATCAACCAATCAGACTGTAAGCTTTGGAGCCAAGTCGTCAATTGCGACCACATATTACTGCTTATGAGCCAAATTAAGCTCACCTCCCAAGAATTTACACACAAACGCCGCCTTACCAAATTTACTATGGGCAGCTTCCATTTCAACGGCAAGCATAGCCATCACTTCGCTATATTCACCAACCACTTGCGTGGCCATAGCATTAGTTACACGCTCAATATTAGGGTAAGAGTCAACTCGTTGAATAAACCATTCAATGGCTTCTAAGTAATTGTCTTGCAGCGGATACATACTAATTTCGGCGGTTAATTTCATCATAATGTCCAAAGTTTGCGGCAATGCCACATTGAAAAAGGCCACGGCTGTGGCCAAGAATGACTCACTGAATACATTCAGAGAGTTAAATTACATAAAATCATATTTAACAGTAATACCTACTTGGCGTGGATCGCCATAACGCACATATTGCTGATCGGCCCAGTCTTTATTGGGTTCATTACCAAATAAGAAACCGCGCACGCCATACTGCTCATCAGTGAGGTTACGCCCCCACAGATACACAGACCAAGCATTCGCCTCGTAACCTAAACGCATATTAAGCAAATGGTAATCATCGGATTGAAATTCATTACTGTCAGAATAATAAAAACTATCCATGCCGGATAAGGTCAGGTTGGCAAAATAGCCAGCGTTACGCCAAGTAGCGCCCACTTGATAGTTATAGCTAGGAGAATGCGCTAACTCACGGTCAGATAAGTCTATCTCGCCATTATCGTCTCGATAGATATAGTTATCATAGGTCGCCTTTAATAATCCCAAAGAAGCGTATAGTTCAAGGTTCTGAGTGGCGTAGTAATTAACATTAGCTTCGAGACCGTAATTGGTTGAGCTTGCTGCGTTAGCGGTATATAAAATGAACTTCTGAGTATTGGCTTCAATATTGAAAACTTGAATTGAAGCGTCTACCTGCTGATCCTGGCGATCCATAAAGAAAAGTGAAACACGGGTATTCATGTCACCATTTAACCAGTTACCACTATGCCCAATTTCATAGTTATAAAGAGTCTCGGCTTCATATCCAATATAATCACTTAACTCTGGATAGGTAGCTAAGTCTAAGCCAACGTTAAATCCACCAGCTTTGTATCCTCTAGCTACTTTTGCATAGAGTTGCTGTTCATCTGATATCTGATAACCAACAGAAATATGCCCTCCAAAAAGAGTCGCATCTGGCGAATAAACCTCGTCATTACTATCACTATAATCAGCTTGCCATTGCTCTATTCGCAATCCAATAGAATAGTGAAACTTATTAATATAGGTATCCAATTGCCCAAAGACGGACAGTTTTAAAGCCTCATAATTACTCAACCAAGAAGAATCCCAACCGTTATATTCTTCTCTAAGCAGGTTATCTTCAGTCAGCCTATTAAAGTACAAGCCAAACAACCAATCTGTGGTGCCAGCAAATATCCGCCCAGCATCATCGCTCAGGATGCGCACATCTTGACTGAAATTTTGGCGTTTAGCGGTTTTATCCCACCAACTGTCATACACACATGGCGCCATTCCAATGAAAGTACCACCATCATCATAAACAGCACATTCCAACTGCTGCCAATACTCTGAGTTTGACCAATCGCCATCATAGGCATGGCGCTGTTTAGTATCAGTAAAGCTGCTGATGGATTCAATGCTAAAGCGCGGATCAGCTTGCCAAGATAATTTAAGTGCCGCGCCATTGGTGGTTTGAGTATCGACTCCGGGTTGGTCGGTATTAGTATAAGTACCGTTACTGTCTAGCGACCAAACATCATAACCATTATCAAAATTACCGTGCAGTAAGGTTAAATCCGCTTGTAAATCATCATTGATATACCAGCGTAATTTAGCTTTAACTGAGGTTTCATCGCGCTTATTGGTATCATCACGGCCAAGATAGCTATTTTCCATAAAGCCATCTTGCTGATGGGTTTGCACTGAAATGCGCCCAAGCAGGCTATCGTCTTGATTAAGTGAGCCGCCAGCATAGGCACCTAAGGTCCACAAATCATCGGTACCTAAGGTGAGTTCAGTGCCAGCCTCAGGTATGGCACTCGGCTCAGCACTGGTTAAATAAATCGCGCCCGCTAAGGCATTACCACCAAACAAGGTACTTTGTGGACCGCGCAGCACTTCAACTTGGTCGATATCAAATAAGCCTGATGCCATGCCTAACCCAGACAAATCGATATCATCGACAAAAAAACCTACTGAGCTGTTAGGCGCGCCTTGATATTCTTCTTGATCGCCCACACCGCGAATTTGAAAATATCGCGCCCGCGAGCTGCCGCCAGACCAGTTAAGGTTTGGGACACCATTTAAAATATCTTGAAAGTTTTCGCCGCCATCATCTTGTAATTGGGATTTATCAATGACGCTGACGCTAGATTGCACTTGATTGACATTAATGGCGCGAAAATCGGCCGATACCACTAAGACTTCCATCGGCTTATTATCGGGCGCGGTTAAACCTGTGGTGGCAGAGAAGGCATTGCTACAAAAGCTTGTCGATATAGCTAACGACAGCAAAGAGATAGGATATTTCATGGGACCTCAATCTATACTAGGTTGAGATCCGGCAAGACGCGCGAAGGCAATAAACACACCATTCCTACGCCGGTATAAGCCGGATCAGGTTCTAAGGGTTCGTCTATCGACATCTCAGTCAGCGCTGCTGACACCCCTTGGCGGCCGCAAGTATAGCTTAAGTAGTCAGATTGTTAATAGAGCATAATCAGTAAATTACGCCTATTTGTTAAAAATAAACTTATTGAGAGAATACTTCCCGCACATAAATTTCAAAACTAACAGCACCATTGGCTGGCGCCATGGCTTGCACTTGGACTTGTTGTTTACCGTATAAGGTTAACGGGGTCCAAGATGAAGAGTCACCTTCAATCACAAAACCACTGCCATCAAACCAAGTAAATTGATATTGCAGGCTTAAGTCGGTGGAATCTAAGCTAGTGATAGTCGCAATGCCTTGCATCATGCCGCCGATAAGGCGAGTTTTAAGCTCACTAATGCTGACATCACTGCCCACGCTGCTGTTATCAACGCGGGTAATACCACCCGTGGATGCCATTATCCCGCCAGTTCTATGACTGCAAGCACTCATGCCAGCAACAACTAACAACATAGCAAACGCATAACCTAAGCGAATATGGGGTTTCATCAGCATCTCCTGTTCAAGCTAAGCCAGATTAAATAACTCACTTTTACCTACCAATAATACTTACCGCGACTCACTCATGTTAAGCCTTCATCGTAAAACACTAACCTAACAGAAAATGAGCCCGCGCTGTGGCAATTAATTGCTTTCGATTCGACTGCCAGCAATCGATACTCACATTGGCCACACGTCGACCTTGGCGAGTAATACGGCACTCGGCAAAGGTATCTTTATCATAGCCTGCACGTAAGTAATCAATGGAGAAATCCACGACCTTAGGGACGCCAGAGGCTTGCATCAGCACCATAAGTTGCACTATCGCCGCCATTTCCATAAAGCCCGCGATCACGCCGCCATGCAGCGCGGGTAACACGGGATTACCAAGATTTTCAGCCTTAGCCGGCAATTTAAACACTAATTCATCACCAAAGCGTTCAACTCCCATGCAAATGTAATTAGCATAAGGCACTAAGGCTAATATCCGATTAACATCTTGGCTGCGCGCCGCTTGCCTAAGTAATGAGTGGCTATGTTCCATGTTAGTTTCCATCATTGTTACCAAGCTTGTCGGCGTCGGCATCATCGCCCATCAATGCTGCGCGAAAGGCATCCCCCACCATTTCGGGGCTAATGCGCATAAACGAGCCTACCGCATGGGCTATGGGGTTATCTATGGAATCTTGAAAAGCGATCGCCCGAGTAAAGGCCACGCTTGTGGCTAATTTATAACATTCAGCCATGGCATACACAGGCAAATGCGGCGCCGCTGGGCGCATATAATCCACCCGTAGATCTAAGGTCGGGGATATTTCTAACGCATTGTATTTATTCTTAATGGCGCAAATAGTGGCAGTGCCACAACTGGTGTCCATTAAGGTGGTGATCACCCCGCCATGAATAACCCCAGAATCAGGGTCGCCCACTATGTCAGTGCTGTAAGGTAATTCCAGCAAGACATGATGCTCGCTGGCCTCTAACACCTTAATGTTTAACTGCCGACAATGAGCAAGCTGCGCAACAAAGCGCTGCGCTAAGCCTGTGAGTGGGAAATCTTGGGGGGATACCTTCATGCTTTAAGGCTCAACATCCGGCCTAACTGCTGACCACCAACTAAGTGCAGGTGAATATGGTACACCTCTTGGCCACCATGACGATTGCAATTCATGATAACTCGGTAGCCATCTTCGCTAATGCCCGCTTCTTGCGCTAGACGCGCAGCCACTGTCATCATCCGCCCTAACGCCAGTTCATCAGACGCTTTAGCGTCATTCAGGGTTGGGATCAGGTGATTAGGGACAATTAACACATGGGTCGGCGCCTGCGGAGAAATATCGCGAAACGCGGTCACTAGCTCATCTTGATATAAAATATCCGCTGGAATTTCACGGCGGATAATCTTACTAAAAATGGTTTCTTCGGCCATGAGTGTTTGTCCTTTTGATGATGTCATTGAAAATCCCCTCGGCGGTATACCTGATAATTAGCGAGCGCGCCTCGTTATGCAAGTTACTCAAATCACCCTAAGCATGTAAATAGCTGCAGCAAGCATGGCTTTAATTAGCGTCGTTTACATTGAGCCGTATGAGTAAATAGCAGCAGAGAATAGCGCGTTAGCCTTAAATAACGTGGCGCCAGTATAACTTAAAATCAAATACTTGGGATAGGCTCTAGCGAATGGCAAGCCCCGCTGTAAACCATGAGCAACTAACGGCAATAACACTAAGCGTTATGCCAGTCATTAGTCTAAGTCGTAGCATAAGCTGTTAGCCTAAGTCGTTAACCGAAGGGGAAAGCTCAGCTTGTGATTCGTCCTTAACCTATGCCTTGGCTTCGGCCATTACTAAACATCTCGTATTGAGAAGTTCTGGAATTAATAAGCGCAGGAAATTGCCACTAGGCTCAGCAAAATCCCTGAGTAATCAAGTAAATTTTGCTAGCATAGGAGCAACATCTATCAGGATTCAGATTGGGATTAACCTATGCCACATTACCAGATTAATGCGCACCACTATTTGGCTCATTTATTTGATGTCACTATTGATGTGAGCTCAGCCAAGCCGCAACAGATTTTCTATCTTCCCGCCTGGATCCCTGGCAGTTATATGATCCGTGATTTTGCCCGTCATCTTATTGATATCAAGGCCCATGATGCCAACGGCGCGCCATTGGCACTGGTGCAATTAGATAAGCAGCGCTGGCAACTTGTGAATAATTGCACTGAATTTTCCTTAAGCTATCAAGTGTATGCCGCCGATTTATCGGTGCGCAGCGCCTTTCTTAATAACGAGCGCGGCTTTTTTAATGGTAGTAGCGTATTTGTAGGCTTTGAAGGCTTAGAAGATAGCCCTCATAAAGTCACAGTCGCAGGGCCTGAGCACTGGCTACTTGCCACAGGTCTTAAGCGCGTTACTGGCGCTAAATGGCACTATGGCGACTTTATGGCCAAGAGTTACGATGAACTCATAGATCATCCCTTTGAATTGGGCCAGTTTGCCCACCATAGCTTTGATGTTGATGGCGTGCCCCATGACATTGTTTTAGCTGGCCGCTTACCCGATGCGTTAGCGCAAGACAGCAGCCCATGTTTGCAGCGTTTAGCCAGTGACTTAACTAAGATTTGTCGCAGTCAAATCGCCTTATTTGGTACGCCAGCACCTTTTACTGACTACCTATTTATGACAGCTGTGCTCGACAATGGTTTTGGCGGCCTAGAGCATAGAAACTCAACGGCGCTTATGTGTAGCCGCTCAGATTTACCGCTTACTTTCCAGCAGCCAATTAATGATGGCTATCTTGGCTATTTATCCTTATGCAGCCATGAATATTTTCATAGTTGGAACGTCAAGCGAATTAAACCGCAGCCATTTATTCCCTATCAACTAAGTCAAGAAACCTATACCCGCCAATTATGGGCCTATGAAGGAATTACCTCTTATTACGATGACTTGATGACCTATAGATCTGGGGTGATTTCCCCATCCCAGTATTTAGCGCAACTGGCGCAAACGTTAACGCGGGTGTATCGCAGCCAAGGCCGAAGTAAACAAAGCCTGGGTGATTCAAGCTTTAACGCTTGGACTAAGTTTTATCAGCAAGATGAAAATGCACAAAACGCCATAGTGTCTTATTACACGAAAGGCGCTTTATTTGCGCTATTTGTGGATTTAACCATTCGCCTTGAAAGCGCCAATGCCAGCCTTGATGATGTGATGCGCCTGTTATGGCAGCAACATGGTCTCACAGGTATAGGCACGGATGATTCCAGCCATCAAGCATTAGTCACGCAAGTGTTAGGCCGCGATGCCACCGACATGTTTAGCTATATCGACAACACCTTAGATATTCCGCTCGCTGAGTTATTCAAGCAAGTTGGGGTGACTATGCATGTGCGCGCCAAAGCCAATCCGCAAGATAACGGCGGCCAAGCATTAACGCCCGCACGCTGGGATGTTGGCGCGCAGTTTAGCGCTGAAAGTCATGGGCTCGTGATTAAAAATGTGCGCCAAGACAGCCCAGCTATGTTAGCAGGACTCAGCGCTGGCGATGTCTTGATTGCAGCCAACGGCTTAAAAGTCACCGCTAAATTTATGGAAAATCTGCAAGATTATCCAAAAGCGAGCCAGATTGAATTGCACTATTTTCGCCGCGACCAGTTACTCAGCGGAATCTTACCGCTAATGGCGCCGCCCTTAAATACAGTGCACTTTACTATTACCGATGAAGCAAAGCTAAAGCGCTGGCTGTAATTGGCATAAACATTGTGTGAGCTCTGGCGTTGTCTTACGCGCTTGGTGTGTTGTTGTCTTAAGTGTTTGGTATTTGGTATGTTGCTACTATGCCGCTTGGCATTTAGCTCGGAATTCTTCGCCTGAACTAAGTGAATACTCCCGTTAGTTTCTACGGGAGTATTCACTCATCTTTATTGATTGCTTTATAAATCAGTAATCAGTGATAACCAGATTTGCGAACGCGGAGTTCATCCGTCACGCCGATGTAATGGCTTACACCCTCACCTCGTGCATATTTTGCTGCGCCCAAGCAATGGCTTGACCGCGACTCGTTACCCCGATTTTACGAAACGCGCGATAAAGATGGGTCTTAATAGTACTTTCACTGACATACAGTTTTTTAGCGATATCTTGATTGGTAGAACCGCACAATAAGGCTTGCAACACTTCGCGTTCACGCAAAGTGAGCGTTTCACTCTCTAGGCTCTCCATATTTACGATTTTTTCAGCAATCGCATCTGGAATAGCATGCTGGCCGCGCAATATGCCATTAAGCCCTGCTGAAATCTCAGCCAAAGTATTATTGCAATAAAAAATTCCGGCGGTTTTTAACGGATTTAATATAAAGGCGGCATCGGCTTTTCGCGGGTAATGTAAATACACTAATTTAATGGGAGCAATTAGCTTTTCCGCTAAACGCGTGAGTTGATAGGCAGTTTGCAAATCCACAGAGGATAAATCTATCAGCATTAATGAATGCTGACTTAATTCCACAGTAGTGACTTGGTCTGGGGTGCGGGCATTTAATTTAATTAAGAATTCTTGCGGCCAATAGTGGTGTAGCAAGTCGCTCAGTAGCGACGAACGTGATACTAAAATCCATTTTTTGACCTTAAACATTATCTACTCCCTGATAATTGTATTGGCAAATTCCGCTTGATACAGACAGCATCAAGCAAGTATCCCTAATCTATTCATGGGATTGTATTGCAGCTACGTTTTTTTAACAAGAAAGTAACGTCAATATGCTGTAACAATCAGTATCTTAGTTATTACCAAATAGGCTAACCAGCCACCAATCCCTTGTCACACCTACAGATACCAAGATCTGCAGTCATTCATAATGATGAAGTAATCTATTTGTAAGCTTATTTTTAATATGAAATGCCGTACACTTAATTCAATCTTAAAAAACTAAGGCAATGCTATGGAAATCCAAGAGTATAAAGTGTGGCATTTATCGGTAAGACTATTTCATTGGATCAATGTCTTACTCATTTTCACCCTCAGCCTATTAGGCTTGGTCATGATGTTTAAGGCTGAGCTTGGGATTGAAGGACTTGCCGCTAAAATAGGCTTAAAACAAATACATGTATTATTTGGCTATGTGTTTGTGATTAATTTGGTCGTGCGATTACTGGCAGGTTTTATGCTATCAGGGAAAAATAGCTGGCGCGCATTATTTAGCGCTCGTAAGTCAAACGAAATTAAGCCTTATTTACAAGCCATCAAATCAGACTCGCCACCGCAATATTTGGGACATAACCCGTTAGGGCGATTAGCTGTAATGGCGCTGTATCTGTTACTCATTACCATGGCAACTAGCGGTTTATTTCGCGCTGGAACTGATATTTACTACCCACCCTTTGGCCATATGATACAAAGCTATTTAGCGGATGATGGCGTATCCCCTGCAAGCATCAAACCTTATGATAAAACAGGGGTGAATACTGAGCAGGAACAAAAGTTATCGCCGGTAAAAGGCCTAGTAGGTAAGATTCATTTGTACGGCGCCTATCTATTATGGATATTACTCGTACTGCATATTATTGGCGCTATTCGCCAAGAAGTCACCAGCCAACCTGGCACTATCTCTGCGATGTTTTCAGGTAAAAAATACCTGCCGCGGCCACCCATAGATCGATGAATAACAATCAATAACCATGAATAAATAGCGCCCAATAAAAAGGCCGGCTAAAAGCCGGCCTTTTATTAATTCAATATTATTGTGCTTTACGACCATCGTCATGACAAGCATCACATGTTGGCTTTTGGCCAACATTCATGTCATGCGGAGCATGACAATCAGCACAAGTCAGCACGCCATCATGGGCTTTGTGGTTTGCACTCATTTCAGCTAAAGAACCGTGGCAAGATTGGCATTGTTGAAATTCAAATGCGCCATCAGCAGAAGGCTCGCCATTGGCGTGACAGCTTTCACAGCCACCCATTTCAGCGTGGAAGTCAGCCAAATTTTCATCTGCAGCAAAAGCGGCTGGTGATAAGGCGATAGCAGCGCCGAATAATATGCTCAGTAATTTATTGCTCACGATATATCCTCCGAAGATGGTGCCTACAATAAGCTTCACTTGCGTTCTGAGCTTGTGGCAACCTGTAATTATGTATGTCTACTCACACTAATTTAGCGCAACCTAATCAAGAGTGCAGTAAAAAAAGTAGTCATCCCTATTTTAGCAGCCATAGCATTTATGAACTGTGCGCTATCTCATGTACTTAATATCAGAAGTCACTATTGCAGAAAATAAAAAAGGAGACAGAGTCTCCTTTTTTATAATTGAAATTAACTATTATGATTGGCGTAAAGCTTGAATACGCTTATCTAACGGTGGGTGGCTCATTAATAATTCGGTTAAGCTGCGCTTACCGTTAATACCAAAGGCCGCCATTGATGCTGGCATAGCGCCGGCTTCTGGGCCATTACGTAAACGCTCTAACGCGGCAATCATTTTATCTTTGCCGGCTAAACGAGCGCCACCTTCATCGGCACTGTATTCACGAATACGTGAAACGTAAGCCACTATGATTGACGCCAAAATACCAAACAGCATGTCGAGAACAAACACCACTGCCATATAGGCAAACATGCCTAAGCCTTGGCCTTCTTCATCGTTACTTGCTACGAAGTTATTAATAATACCGGCAACTACGCGGGCAGCAAAAATAACGAAGGTATTCACTACGCCTTGAATTAAGGTCAAGGTCACCATGTCGCCATTGGCTACGTGGCTAACTTCATGAGCTAACACAGCCTCAACTTCAGCCTGAGACATGTTATATAACAAGCCAGTGCTCACAGCCACTAACGAATTATTTTTACTTGGGCCAGTGGCAAAGGCGTTTAATTCTGGTGAATCATAAATAGCCACTTCTGGCATCTTGATCCCAACTTGCTGCGCTTGACGAGCCACAGTGTCTAACAACCACTGTTCAGAGCTATCACGCGCACGAGTAATAACTTGTAACCCCATGGTTTTCTTTGCCATCCACTTGGAAATGGCCAAGCTGACGAACGCGCCACCAAAACCAAAAATCGCAGCAAATACCAATAATCCACTCATGGTAGAGGTATTGACACCTAAGAGTGACATGACGATTGATGCAACCAGCAATATAGCTAAGTTAGTTACAATCAATAAGAATATACGTTTCATTAACGCTCCTAATAGGGCACTTTGTGCCAAGATGACCTGTCTAATGACATAATATGTCTGAATTACCAAAATTCAAGGGGCACAACCTACTTTGTTTGGCGGTAAATAGTCTAAGAACAGTTAATTAAGCCAAACTTAATCATGACTTAGATAGGCTAACATGCTGCATTAATTATCAATAAATTGATATCCTCTTACCCAAGTTAACCAGTTCCAAGCCCAAAAAGAAAAATGAGATCCGAATCATGACCACTCAAGCGTTATTGTTAAGCAGTTCAAAATACCAAGCGACACCTTACTTAAGCCATGCCATTGAATTTATGCGGCCTTTTAGCTTAACCACTAAGAAATGGTTATTTATTCCTTTTGCCGATGCTAGCCTTGAATATGATGATTATTTGGCGCAAGTCGCCACAGGTTTAGCGCCTTTAGCCATTGAATTGACGAGCATTCATCAATATTCCGACTACCAGCAAGCCATCGCCGATTGCGATGTGATTGTTGTTGGTGGTGGCAATACTTTTCACTTACTTCATGAACTGTATCGCTTTGATTTATTGGCGACAATCCAAGCGGCCGTGGCCGCAGGCAAGCCTTATATAGGCTGGAGCGCAGGGGCTAACATTGCTGGCCTTAGTATTCGCACCACCAATGATATGCCCATCATTTATCCGCCAAGTTTTGAGTCCTTGGCATTGGTGCCCTATCAATTAAACCCGCATTACAGTGACTATGTGCAAGCCGGTCACAATGGTGAAACTCGCGCGCAGCGGATTGAAGAGTTTACTCGGGTTGATAGCAACGCGGCGGTGATTGGCCTGCAAGAAGGTTCAGTCTTACATTTGCAAGGGCAACGCTTAAGTCTACTGGGTTGCAACCCTGCCTATTACTTTTGCGGCGCCATCCAGCATCAAGAAATTGCACCAGGAAGTGCGCTTTCTCTCAGTAACTAAGACTCGGAACTCACCACTGAGTTAGCGCTTAACAGTTAACTGTTAACTTTGCCAACACGTCGGCAGCTGTAAATAGGCTGCCGCTTGCTTAGCATTAGCACTTTCTAAATGTGGAACCACCCCTAAGCATGGCGCTGGCATCATTTGCTGCAAGCTCGCAAGATTCTCATCAAAGCAGCTCATGTCAGGATCCACGAGATTCGCAACCCAGCCCACTAAATTCAAACCGTCCGCCAAAATGGTTTCAGCGCTTAAGATGGCATGATTTAAACAGCCAAGTTTCATGCCGACCACCAGCACCACTTGCCATTGCTGCGCTTGAACTACATCAGATAAATACTCACCCATCACTAAAGGCAGACGCCAACCGCCCGCCCCTTCCACCAACTGCGCAGCAAAGCTAGCGCTACCAATGGCGAGCAGCGCATCAGAGACTTTTGCCACGGAGATATCTTGTCCATCTTTGGCCGCGGCGATATGCGGCGCAATCGCGGGCTCAAATGCAAACGGATTGACCTCTTGATAATCAAGCCCCAGCGATGATTCTGCCATTAGCGCCAGTGCATCGGGATTACGCAGGCCGTGTTCAGTATTAACGCAACCAGAAGCCAGCGGCTTATAGCCTTGGGTCTCTAATCCTTGTGAGCGCGCTAAATGCAACAAGCCACTGGCAATCAGCGTTTTACCGCTGTCAGTATCTGTGCCGGTAATAAATAGGGTCGGCTTCATCATAAGCGCCTCATATGGATAAAAGTGATATGGTAAGTTAATGGAATACCCTCCATTTGGCGCAATGCTTCTGCGCGAGCAACTAGTTCTAACCAATAGCGGCGCGACATTAATCCTTTACGCCCCGCGCCTTGATTGGCTAAGGTCGTGTTGGCCCCTACCCCTTTGATGGAATACAGCAATTCACGGACATCCTTAAAATGCACTGTGATAGCTTGGGTGCTGACATTTAAGGCTTGCCAATCCTTAAGACTAAAGGCGTCAATAATATCGCAACTGGCATCAAAGGCATTGACCTGTAAGTTCAGCGCCTTGAGTTCAGGCAAACTGCCCGCGGTCACTATGCTTAAGGATATTTGGCCATCAGGGCGACATACGCGGCTAAGTTCACGCGCCACCTGATTAATATCAGGGCACCACTGCAAGGCTAAGTTGGAATAAATAACATCCATGCTGTTATCTGCCAACGGGAGCTGCTGGGCGTCTCCTTGCAGCACCTGATAGGCAGGATAATGGCGCTTTAATTGTTGCAGCATGCCACCGGCAATATCTAAGGCATAAACCTGGATATGAGCCTGTGTATGCTGACTAAAATCTGTGCCTGGCCCAGCGCCAATATCCAGTAGTGTTTGACCTTGGCCTAAACCAGATAACAATTGCTGCTGACAAATGCGCTGCACTCGATTGTGCTCAAGATAGCCAGTGGCAGCTCTTGAAAAGTGACTGGCGATAAGGTTTTCAGTGGCCATCTCGCCTCCTGCTATTTTGTATCGATAAGCTAATTTTTATCGATAACCATTTGTATCGGTAAGCCAATGTCTATCCGCCTATCCGTCTATACATAGCCTTCGCCATCGCTATCGACAATCATTTCTTTCGAAAACTATAGCTATCAACAACCTAAGCCATGCTCGCTGTAATCATTAAGCGGCTGCTCCACAGTAAATGCTTAAACGCATGATTCAAAAATTATTGTGACTATTGTTATGGCTATAGTTTGGCTGTTAATTTGACTGTTAATTTAGCCAATTAGCTAACGGCGTTTAAGTGATTGGCCTCTTGCGCTAACAGATGGCTTAAGCTCGTTAATAATCTATCGATGTCAGTGTGCTGATGGGCGGCGCTTAAGGTAATACGTAAGCGGCACAGGCCTTTAGGCACGGTCGGTGGGCGAATGGCACCCACTTTGAGTCCTTGTGTACCAAGCGCTGCGGCTAAGGCCATTGTCGCCTGAATATCATAGGTCAACACCCCTTGAATTGGGCTGTTTGATACCATGATAGCTATGCCTAGCTCCTTGGTTTTTTCTTGAAAATAAGCAATGTTAGCCCGCAGCTTAGCCACTAATGACGACTCTTTGGCTTTAGTTACCGCGACACTCACTGCCATGCAACTTGCCGGAGATAACGCGGTTGAATAGATATAAGCGCGGCTATGGCTCACTAAATAATCAATCACAGTGTTCTGACTTAAAATCGCGGCGCCTTGACCGCCGAGCGCCTTACCAAAGGTGATTAAATGAATATCTGGCACTACGGCTAAAGGCCGCCAGCCAAAACCATGGGCATCATCCACAATCAAGCCGCAACCATATTGAGTAGCAAGCTGTTTAAGTTCTGCCAATGGCGCTTCATCGCCATCCATACTAAATACCGATTCAGTGACTAATGCCGTCGCAGGCGTGCCTTTTTCAGCTAAGCGTTGCAACTGCGTCTTGGCAGACGCGACATCGTTATGGGTAAAGCGCACTAATTTAGCGCCGCTATCTGCAATGCCATCTAAGGCAGACGCGTGCATCAGTTTGTCGGCGACAATCACATCTCTGGCCGTAAACAAGGTTTTAAATAAACTGACATTGGCACTAAAGCCTGAGCAAAAAAGTAACGCGGCATCTTGCCCCGCCGTCATACACAAGCGCTGCTCTAACTCAAGATGGGCTTGGCTATAACCACTAATTAATGGCGATGCCGTGCTGCCATGACCAAATACAGCAACGCCCTTCGCAAGCGCCGCCGCGATATCGCTATCCCGCGCTAACCCTAAATAATCATTGCTACTAAAATCGACCTCAGCCAACGGCGGCTCAGCATGAGTTGAGTCAATATGGGCAAGCTTGCGCTGTCGCAACAAACCAAGGCTGGCTTGGCGAGTTAAGGTTGCCGCCAATCCTTGTTGCCAGTGAGCAAATGGCGTCACTTACAAGGCTCCAGCATCAAAAAATAACGCATTATTGGTTTTATCTTGTTTGGCTTTTACGCTTGCCATCACATCTTGCTCACGGGCGATAGTCGCGCTGGCTACTGCGCCTTGCTCTGGCGTTAACCCTAACTTTTTAAACAACTGCATATCTTGATTTTCTTCAGGATTATTAGTGGTTAGCAGTTTGCAACCGTAAAAAATCGAGTTGGCGCCAGCAAAGAAACACATGGCTTGCAGTTCTTCTGACATCTTTTCGCGCCCCGCCGATAAGCGCACTCTTGATTGCGGCATCACAATTCTGGCCACAGCAATGGTGCGTACAAACTCGAGGGGATCTAAATCTTCCACCTTGTCTAACGGCGTTCCCGCAACTTTAACCAACATATTGATAGGCACAGATTCAGGGTGTCTTGGCAGATTAGCTAATTGCTGCAATAAACTGGCTCTGTCGGTGGTGGTTTCCCCCATGCCGACAATACCGCCAGAGCAGACCTTCATGCCGGCAGAACGCACATGTTCAAGAGTATCTAAACGATCAGCATAAGTGCGAGTGGTAATAATATCGCCGTAAAACTCGGGCGAGGTATCTAAGTTATGGTTGTAATAATCAAGCCCAGCGTCAGCCAATTGCTGCGCCTGCTGCTGATTTAACATCCCCAAGGTCATACAGGTTTCAAGCCCTAAGGATTTGACTTCACGCACCATGTCAGCAAGATACGGAATGTCCTTATCCCGCGGATTACGCCAAGCCGCGCCCATACAAAAACGACTGGCACCTGCAGCCTTGGCGCTGCGAGCTTCAGTGATCACTTTATCAATTTCCAGCAAACGCTCTTTTTCAAGGCCAGTATCATAGCGAGCGCTTTGCGGACAATATTTACAATCCTCAGGGCATGCTCCCGTTTTAATCGACAATAAGCGACTAATCTGCACTTGGTTAGCATCAAATGACTGCCGATGAATGCTATGCGCCTGAAACAGTAAATCGTTCATAGGTAATGCAAACAAGGCTTCAATTTCATGCTTTTGCCAATCGTGGCGACACTGAGTAGACATAGGGTTCCCTGAGTAATTTTAACTTGGCTAGCATAACCTCAGGTCGTAAACTGTCAATCAATCTGCCAACTTAACATTTACTAGTGATTAAAATATGAGCGACAGCATCGACTACTCCTTCGACCGTCAGCATCTTTGGCACCCTTATAGCAATCTCGAGCAACCCGCCCAAGTGTTTGGTGTGGTTTCTGGTGATGCTTGCCTACTGACGTTAGCGGATGGTCGGCAACTCATTGATGGCACCAGCTCTTGGTGGTCGTGTGTCCATGGTTATAGTCATCCGCAGATTGTTGCAGCCATGCAGTCGCAATTACAGCAACTTAGCCATGTGATGTTTGGCGGTTTGACCCATGAACCCGCCATCCGCTTAGGCAAGCAGTTACTGGCGATGACGAGCCCGCAGTTAACTAAGATTTTTTACAGTGATTCAGGCTCAGTCGCCGTTGAAGTGGCTATGAAAATGGCAATGCAATATTGGCATGGGCGCGGTCACAGTCATAAGCAACAAATGTTAACGCTTAAACATGGTTACCATGGCGACACCTTTGCTGCCATGAGCGTGTGCGACCCAGATAACGGCATGCACAATCTGTTTAATCATGCCTTAAGCCCGCAGTGTTTTGGACCTGCGCCGCGCACGCCGTTTACGCAAGCACTAACTCCCGAGGACATTAGCGCCTTAGAAACCTTATTTGCGAAGAATCACCACCAGCTAGCGGCTTGTATCATTGAACCTATAATGCAAGGCGCTGGCGCTATGTTCTTTTATAGCCCTGAGTACCTTAAGCTATTGCGCCGTCTTTGTAGTCAATATGATGTGCTTTTGATTTTGGATGAAATCGCCACTGGCTTTGGCCGCACAGGTAAGCTCTTTGCCTATCAACACGCTGATATTGAAGCGGATATTCTGTGCTTAGGTAAAGCGCTGACGGGCGGTCACATCAGCTTGGCGGCAACCTTATGCTCGGATGAAATCGCGCGCGGCATTAGCCAATCTTCGACCTCAGTATTTATGCATGGCCCGACCTTTATGGCTAATCCGTTGGCATGCGCTGCCGCCAGCGCCAGTTTAGCCATTCTTGAAACTGGTGATTGGCAACAACAAGTGGCCAATATTGAACAGCAGTTACAACAACAACTGGCACAAGCGGCACACTTTAGCGCAGTAAAAGAGGTGCGCGTGTTAGGCGCCGTGGGCGTCATTGAAATGCACTCAGCGGTCAATACCAGTTTACTGCAACCAAGGTTTGTTGAACTCGGGGTATGGGTTCGCCCATTTGGCCATTTTATTTATATTATGCCGCCCTACACTATTAGCTCTGCGCAATTAACTCAGCTAACCCAAGCCATGACCACAGTGGCGCAAGAACTGAGCCGACAAGCTTTGCCTGCCGATACGCCCTGTAATGGCTAAACTTGGGCGCTTGGTTATCTTGTCGTGCATGGCAAAGCGCTGCGATTAGCGCGGATTAGCCGAAGGTGTTAGCGAGGAATTAGCGAAATTAGCAAGGAGTTACTCGCGGGATTAATTCTGATTTATGTGGATACCACTCACTATGTTAACTACGTATAGTAAGTTCATAAATTAACGTATCGTAAACCGCCTTGATTGATAAGCTAACGCTAACATTACCAGTGAGTAATGAATTAATAATGCGATTATCATCAATATTTGCAGGAGTGTCCCATGACAGTGTTAAGTAACTTGGCCCAACCCGGTGTGCTATCAAATCCTACCACTCATGCTGAGTATATGACCTTTGTACTTGAACAAAGGCTTGATACTAATCATTTAAGTGCACAAATTGCCCATTGCTTGGCCAAACTGGATGTCATCACTAAATCCATTAACCAAAAAGATTTAGACGCAAGCCTCACGATTAGCATAGGTTTTTCGGCTAATGCTTGGCCGCAGTTATTCCCAAGCATGCCAATGCCAGCGCAGCTGCAACCCTTTACAGAAATGCGTGACGGCACGCGGGTTTTTCCTGCCACCGCTGGCGATATTTTTGTGATGATTAAATCAAATCGCATCGATCTCAACTTCCAAGCCGCCAAGCTAGTCATGCGTGACTTACAAGCCATCGCTGAGCTTATCGAAGATATTCAAGGCTATAAGTATTTAGATAACCGCGACATGATTGATTTTGTCGATGGCACTGAAAACCCAAGCGGAGACGAGCGCGTTGAGGCCGTATTAGTGCAACAAGATATTGAACTGCACCAAGGGGGCAGTTATCTCACGACTCAACGTTATGTGGATAATCTCGATAAATGGGAAGCGCAGCATACCGAATATCAAGAGCAAGTGATTGGTCGCACTAAAATGGATAATGTTGAGCTTGATGACGATGTCAAACCAGCGTGGGCGCACAATGCCAAGAGTAAAGTTGAAATTGATGATGTTGAAATTAAGATGCTAAGACAAAACCGCCCTTGGGGTAATGCCAAAGAACATGGCACCTTTTTCGTGGGTTTTGCATCGACCCCTGAGATTATCAACACCTCATTAAAACAAATGATTTTTGCCGATGACAATGGCGATTACGATCGCTTATTAGATTTTGTAGATGCGAAAACTGGCGCCATTTATTTTATGCCATCAGCGACTTTCTTAGGGCAATTTGACGATTAACTAACGCCTTACACCCGAATTCAACTCCGAAGTGCGACACTCGGCAATTAAGCAGCTAATTGGTGAAATACCACCGCAGGCTGCTTAAACTTCAAACACCTTTTTGGTCGATAGTTAATTCTATTCTGAGCAAATTCGATTAATTCGTCACTCACTAGCCTCAAATCAACGCCTTTTTTGACATACTGCCGGAGTAATCCATTGGCGTTTTCATTCGCACCACGTTCACAAGAACGATAAGGGTGCGCAAAATACACCTGTGTATCTAGCGCCTCTGCTATCTCTTGGTGGTTAGCAAATTCGCGTCCATTATCTGCCGTTATCGTCAGCACATGTGCCCTATATGGCATCAGTAACTCAATAGTCGCTTTCGTTACATCTGCCGCTGACTTTGAACTAACTTTCTTTATCAAATAAAACCGAGTCTTACGCTCTAATAGAGTCACAATAGAGCCCGTTCCATGTAGACCCAATACAGTATCGATTTCCCAGTCTCCAAATCGCTCTCGGCTATCGACAATCGCAGGTCTGTCGTCAATCGATACGGCGTTTTTTATGGTAGGAGCTTGCTCTACTTTACCGCGCCGATAACGCTTATGTCCTTGGCGTAAATGACGATAAAGCTTACCGCCACGGCGTTTGTCGCGTGCAATATAGCGATAAATCCACTCGTGACTGACAGGTTCCTTCACTAGGCGCAACACCTGCGAGATTTGCTCAGGGCTCCAATCCAATTCCAGCAAAAGGATGATGCTCTCTATTCACTGCGAGGGTATCGCATATTTACTCGACTGACGCCTCATTGTGACAGCCTGCTCGTGTGCAATATCAGGCTGATAGCGTGATTGCCCTTGGCATCGTTTCACTTCCCGATAGACACTAGAGCGATGGCAATGAATGCATTTAGCTATATGTGCTATCTAAAAGCCCTGTTCTAAAAGCACGGAAATCTGGTCTCGTCTTGCTTCAGTCAACTGTTGATAATTCATAGTGATACTCTTTTACTTTGGCGAGATAAAGCGTACCACTTTCAGCAGTTGGCTTCTTCTACACCTCAATTAGAGTGTCGCAGTTATTATCTGAATTCTGGCAGAAACAAACACCCCAAGCATTGCCGCGATAGCAAGTCGCGGCAAGTTCGTCATAAAAGGTCAGTCGCGAAAAGTAAATTGCGGAAAACTAGTCGCCGCCAGTTAGCATGCAAATTAGCCATTCATTAGCAAAGCCCAGCAGCAAGCCAACTCGTCAAAACACCCACCCTACTAACGCTCCGATCCTGACAATCCTATTGCTACACTCCAACGACTACACACTCATTCCTACACTCCTATTGCTACACGCTATGGCGAGTCGAATTAAGCCATGATCTCTATGGCGCGAACAGGTAGAATAGCGGCCGCCTTAGTTTACTCGCCGAATGTAACTTATTTTATGTCTATGACCGACGCTTGCTTCACCTTACTGCCAGATATTGCTCAAGAAATTGAATTGCCAGCACGCTTCACCTTCCCCTTTTACTATCAGCCGCATCCGCTTTGTGTATTAGCGGCGCAGTCGCTGCAGGCTTATCTTAGCGCGCCACACGAGTGGCAACATAATTTCGGCTTAAACGATAGCGATGCATTTGCCATAGGCAAAATGTTTGGCGTACTGGTGGTACGCAATCAAGCCGGCGAATTAGGCTACCTCAGCGCATTTTCAGGAAAATTGGCTAACAGTAATCACATTACAGGCTTTGCACCGCCCGTGTATGACATGCTGCAGGCCGATAATTTCTTTGTTGAGCAAAAGCGTTATATCGATGATTTAAACCGCCAAGTCACGCATAAACAAGCCGCACACGAGTTAAGTGATTGTCAGCTGCACCTTAAGCAGATTGAACAACAGGCAGACCTTGCTATTGCCGCGCTAAGGCAAGCCATGATAGTGGCACGAGCGCAGCGCAAATTAGCCCGCGAGCAGTGGCAAGCAAAGCGTGACAGTGCCAAGGGCGAGGACTTATTAATGCTTGAACAGCAAGGGCAAACATTAGCCCTTGAGCTTAGTCAGCAAAGCGTGCGAGAAAAACTGCATTTACGTGATACTAAGCTTGCTTGGCAGCAACAAATCGATACGGCGCAGCACGCCTTATCACGATTAACCCGCGATATTGAGCAATTACAAACCGAGCGGAAACAACTGTCCAATGAGTTGCAACAACGCTTGTTTGAGCAATACCGTTTTTTAAATATCAAAGGCGAGAGTAAAAGCCTGCATAGCATTTTTACATCGACCGTAGAATTAACCCCGCCAGCTGGCTCTGGTGAATGCGCCGCGCCAAAATTGCTGCATTATGCCTTTAGTCATAATTATCAACCTATTGCTATGGCTGAGTTTTGGTGGGGCGCTTCACCTAAATCCCAAGTGCGACAACATAAATACTACTACCCCGCTTGTCAGCGCAAATGCCATCCGATTTTAAGCCACATGCTGCAAGGATTAACTGTGGATGATAATCCATTGCTGCAAAATACTGCGGCAGGCAAATCTATCGAGATTATTTATCAAGATGACGCCTTGGCTATTATCAATAAACCGGCCGAATTTTTATCTGTGCCAGGTAAGCAAGTCACGGATTCGGTATTTAGCCGCGCGCAGCTTATGTTCCCGGCTGCGACCGGGCCTTTAATTGTCCATCGCCTTGATATGTCGACCTCGGGCTTAATGGTGATTGCCCTAACTAAAGATGCGCATAAAGCGTTGCAACGGCAGTTTATTCAGCGTACTGCCAGTAAGCGCTATGTCGCCTTAATAGATGGCAAGCTAAGCATAGCTAGCGGCACTATTAGTCTGCCCTTGCGCGGTGATTTAGATGACAGACCAAGGCAACTTGTGTGTCATGAACATGGCAAAGAAGCCATCACCGAGTGGCAAGTGATTGAGCATATTGGCCAAAAAACTAAACTGTATTTATATCCCAAAACTGGTCGCACTCATCAACTGCGTGTCCACTGCGCCCATGCTCGCGGCTTAAATATGCCTATGGTGGGTGATGATCTCTATGGACAAGTTGCTAACCGCCTGCATCTTCATGCTGAATCCCTAACCTTGAGCCATCCGATGAGTGGCAAGTTAATGACCTTCCAAGTGGATGCCGACTTTTAACCACTTAACATTTTTAAGATTTTTGAGATTTTTGAGATTTTTGAGATTTTTGAGATTTTTGAGATTTTTAAACTATAGGCGTTGCCGCCGGCATCAGGAGCAATCTTGAGCGCAGCGCCTATTTATATCGACAGCTGCGATTTGATAGCTGAACTAACTAATAGCCATTCAACTAGGCTCACACCTTGAGATACACCTAGACATACACCTAAATATACACTTAGCTTGCTAAATTTTGCCCCACACTCACCTATAACGCCAACATTTACACCTGTACTACCAAGAAACTCGTATCAAGCAAATACAGCTTTATGTTAGTGCTATGTATTGGTGACTCAAACCTACTGGGTGACTGGAATTATTAGTTCAAAGCAGTTAATCACCCACGGCGAATACTGATTGGCGCAGCATTATCATCAAGTAACTGATGCAAGTTGGCACAGAAACAAGTAACATACGCATCAAGCGCAACATATTTGCAACGCAGCATTTTCTCGCAACTATTAAAGGCTTATACGTGCAACAACCCAGTAAATACCAAACAACTTTGATGTTAAGTGTTATTTTTGGCGTCATAGGCCTAATACTCAACCTCTTTCCTATTCCATTATTTGCTAACGTGCAGCTAATTTTTGGTAATACGGCTTTAGTTATTATTGCTGTGTTGGCGGGGCCATGGTTTGCATTACTCACAGCTATGCTCTGTGCCCTAGGTTTGTTTCTATCTTGGGGGAATTGGTTTATCTTCGTATTTTTGGCCATTGAGGCCATAGTATTGGGGTTTGCGCGCAGAAAAAACATTTATATTTTATATGCCAGCATGCTGTTTTGGTTATTGCTTGCGCCAGTGATTTTTTATTGTTACACGCTAGTATTCACCCAATTACCCATCAGTCATTTACCCTTCATTTTGCTTAAACAAGCCATTAACGGCTTACTTTATACGGCAATAGCCGCATTAATCTTATTGGTTTGGCCCTACTTATATCAATTTGACCGTTTTCCATATCATCCGCGGAGATCGTTTAACTCACACCTAACCTATATATTTTGCCTTATTATCACAGCCGCATTATTAATTTCGACCTTATTCCTTAACTATTCGCATCTACAGCAACAACAGCAGTTGCTGCTAAATAAGCTCAGTGACTCTCTGAATTATCAATATCAAACACTCGAACATTCATTTGAGGATCACTATAAATCCTTATCGACTATGGCGCTGTGGTTAGGTTTATCGGCAGAGACAACCGATGCGATAAATATTGATATCAATCAATTAGTCGAGCATAACGCGGACTATTTAACCTTAAAATATCAAGCGATTACACCGCTGATAATGGACACTGAGCCTGCCAGCCTTTTGCAAAGCAAGTCAAACAGCCATATTCCTGGGGTAGAGGCAGAAAAGCCGCCAAGCTTTATACAAGAAAAGACTCGCCTTGATAAGTTAACCTTAACCATAGACGTAATATCACAGCAAGATAAGCAGCTTTTAGGTCATCTATTGGCGACTTTTAATTTACCACAGATGTTTACTACTAATATAGAGAGCGCTAATCAGTCTCAGCCGCTGGTCATTATTACAGATGCCAAGGGCTATATTATTTATTCATCACCATCATTAACACTGCCTTTGCTAAGTCCGCTTAAATATCGACAGTCAGGAGAGGGCTATAGCACTCCATTTAACATGATAAATTTACATGATTTATCGACTAATGCGCCGGAATATATCTATCTCACTCGCTCATTTGATAATGGATTACGTTTAATGCTACTACAGCCTTTTGAGCCATTATTAATGTCGGCTCAACAGCTGTATCTTTATACCTTTGGATTTTTATGGCTAGCGATTGCATTAGCTATGAGTCTAGCTGGCATTATTAGCCGCATTCAGACTCGACCGTTAGTGCTTATTAGTCGGTGCGTAACCAATAAAGATACTCAAAACATAAAGATGGAATTTACCCAGCATACGCCGATTGAAATGATTAGCTTGTATGAGCAAATATCACTAAATCAGCAAGAGTTATTAGCCCATCAATTAGCGCTGGAAGAGCAAGTCACTATTCGCACCCTTGAGCTGAAACAGGCCAATGACAAGCTCCAACAATTAGCGACTCAAGATGGCTTAACTCAGCTATCTAATCGACGCCATGGCGAACAGTTATTTATTATCGCGCAGGAATACTGCCAACGCAGCCAAGAAAATCTGGCCGTCATTCTATTGGATCTTGACCATTTTAAAACCGTTAACGATACCTATGGGCATTTAGCAGGCGATCAATGTTTACGGCAGGTAAGCGTATTATTAAAGCAGCATTTTAGGCGTGAAACCGATATTTTAGCGCGCTATGGCGGCGAAGAGTTTTTAATTATTTTATCTGGCTATGAACAAGCCACATTAATTGCCCACTTAGAGCACTTTAGGGAGCAGATTGAACAACTTTCAATTCATTATGGCGCTGCTGCACCATTTAAGGTAACGGCGAGTATCGGTGGTTTTAATTGCGCGGCTAAATTTGGCTCAGCCCTAGATAAATGGCTGAGTATTGCCGATGAAAACTTATACCAAGCGAAAAAACAAGGAAGAAACCAAGTCATATGCACAGGTTGCCATCCTGTCTCTTGATCAGATCTCATAGCGTTTCTCCGGCTTCAAATAGGGCTTTGGCTAAGCGATACCCCTTTACCTGAGCCTGAAGATCATCCCATCCCTCCCAAATCGTGGACCAGCTGGCCATTCCCGTGCGCTTGCTATCATTAAAGCCTCCTAGTTTGGCCAAGGATTGATAAGCCCACTTCATATTTGGGGCTTCTTTGCCTTTATGTCCCCTTGGCTTGTAGAGCTGCATCAGTACTCGCCATTCATCATTCTCTAAGACATTGCTGCAGCTTTGATTTTCCATGCTTTGCGCTGCTTCGATTTGCCCTCTTTTTCTCAGATAAATTGGCTGGCTCATCACTTCCCGAAGTTGCAGTAGCCGCACACCAATAAAGCAAAGTATCGAGGCCGCTCGCTCAAGGTTGTCTGGCGATGTCATGCGTAACCTTTCAACCCCCGCGCCGGTTTTCCACGCCTTATGAAAGTCCTCAATGCGCCATCTAGTGGTATAAATATCAATCACATGAAGTTGCTGCGCCAACGTGTCAATCGGCTCACTGGTCAGTAGCATCCAAGATAGTCCATCTTCACCTTGGGGAGGATTGAGCTCTTGTGCGTACACCACATTAATCGCATGCTGCTGACGATTATGTTTGATGTTAACCGCACTGGCTTTGAGGGTGAATTTGGCTGTTCGCGAGGGACGATTCTTGCTTTTCCCACTGGCTTCCTTTATGCCTTTTTGTGGGATGGCGATGGTGTATCCGCCGGTAACGGGATGACTATCCATGTGCTCAAACAGCTTAGCCTCGTATTCTACTAGGTTTCTTGCATGTTTTGCCCGCACCACAAACCGTTCACTATGTGATTGTTTATCCGATAAATAATGCATGATATCCGCTTCTCTATCACACACTGAGATCACTCGCGACATGTGAGCCTGCAAGCGTTGCCGCGTAAAATAGGATGCATCGGCCCATTTACCGCTCTCTTTTTCATCGGCCTTGTTGGGATTATCAGGTCGACACCACCAATCTTGGTGGATCAAGCCCAAGGTCCGAGAAGTATGGCTATCCAGTAGCAAGACAGAATGAACCCACCAACCACGAGACTTATCGGTAGGTTTGCCTAATTTCCCTAATTCAGACGCCACACTGTGCTTATAACTCAGGGCTGTCGTGTCTTCGAGAGCAAGTATTTCATTTATATTTTCAATCGCTTGGGCGGTGCGAGCAAAACCGGCGGCTCTGATCATAGATGGGCTAACATTATCATTGCGGATCAATCGATAGGCTCCTTCGAGTTTGGCATCTTCACCATTACAAGATCTGGCAACCGATTTACCGCTGCCAACCGCCATGTGTTCAGCGACGGCGGTTAACCTTGCCGCTCGTCGTTTATCACCTAGCTCAGCATGATGAAAGTGATCATATGCCCATTTGTTCGGGTTAAAAATTGACATTAAAAATGATGAAGTGAGTGAATTTGCATGATCTGATCATCGCCAGTCAAGAAAGTTCCATTTTTTGCTAATAATTTGTGTAGAAGAGACAGGGTTGCCATCAATTAACCTTGTGCGAATCATCTATCGCCTAAATAGTATAGCGTTAGGCTAATAGATTTAGCGCCACGGGCAATGCCATGGCGCGATTACGAGTTAATCAGTTAGTCATATAGCGTCGGGATAGGCTGGCGCTTATGCTGAGTGCGCTTATAAATGCCGATAAGTTTTTTATCGACTTTTTCACCAACATCTTTACCTTCCAAAAAATCATCAATTTGATCGTAAGTTAACCCTAATGCCACTTCATCTGGCAATAATGGTTTATTTTCTTCAAGATCTGCTGTCGGCGCCTTATAAACTAATTGGTCTGGCGCGCCTAAATATTCAGCGAGCTGGCGAATTTGACGTTTATTTAAACCAAATAAGGGAGCTAAATCGCAGGCGCCATCACCCCATTTAGTATAAAAACCAGTTAAATTTTCGGCGCTATGATCTGTGCCAACCACAAGTCCTGAACATAATCCCGCAATTTCATATTGAGCTATCATGCGCATCCGCGCTTTGACATTGCCCTTAACAAAATCGACATTGATATTACTATCAAGCACACTTGCGGCCGCGTTAAGGGTTGCATTATGTATTCCTTCAACGCCATCACCAATATTAACGGTTAAGAGTGACGATGGTTGAATAAACTGACAAGCTAACTGAGCTTCCGCTTCATCTTGCTGAATTTGATAAGGTAGGCGCACAGCAATAAATTGATATGGTTTATCCGTTACAGGCTTATTAAGTTCATTAATGGCCAATTGACATAAACGTCCAGCAACGGATGAATCAACACCACCACTGATCCCAAGCACTAAGTATCGGCTATTAGCTTCTAACAACTTGGCTTTGATAAAGGCAACTCTACGTTGAACTTCATACTCAGGTTCAATCGCCTTGAGTACTTTCATTTCTCTTAAGATTTGTCCTTTCACAGGTTACTCCGTGCTAATGGTTTATCAATTGGATGAAGTGATTGTCGCCGCCCACCAGAATTAGCTAAATTTATCATTATTTGCTGTAGCGCTATAGTAAAAACTGCCTAGGAATATGGACATGATGCCAAAGTGGCAATGATTCATCCATAACAATCAATAGCAAGGTACTTGTCATAAGATTGATGATTGAAATAATTTACTTATTAATCACTTATTCTACATTAGCGAACCTTGATAATGGTGTTCCCACGCGGGATCAGTGATAATGCGGCCCCACATAAATAATGACCGACTCTTTCATGGATTATTCACTGTTACTCACGCTCAGCGTACTCCACTTTATCGCTCTAGTGAGCCCAGGGCCTGATTTTGCCATCATAGTTAAACTTGCCAGCCAACAAAATCGTACCGTCGCCCTAGCCTGTGCATTCGGTATAGCCACAGCCATTCTTATTCACTGTGCGTTAAGTTTGACTGGTATGGGAATATTAATTGCAAATTCAGTGTTGGCTTACACCATCATTCAGCTCATGGGCGCGGCCTATTTAGCCTGGATAGGTATAGCCGCATTAACCAGTGCATTTAAGCAGTGGCAAGCAACAGCATCTACACAAAAACAAACACTTGATGACAAAGAACAAACCATAGCCGCTAAACCTATGGCGACTCATCGCGGCTTTTTAATCGGGTTTTATACTAACCTGCTAAACCCCAAAGCTATGTTATTTTTCATTACCTTGCTTTCAGCGTTGGTCCCGCCAGATCTTGACTTAGCAACTAAGATAACAGCTAGTGGCTTATTTTTTGCTCTGACCGCATTGTGGTTTGGCGGTTTAGCGATAGTGATTTCTAAAGGCGATATTAAATCTATGCTAGAGCGCAACAGCCGCTATGTGGATTTAATCACGGGCATACTATTTGTTGCGGTAAGTGTCATGATAATTAGGCAATTATTACTAACATTGTAATACTGATAATGAGTTAATTAGCAATCCACAGCGACAGGCTAAGCCCTAACCGGCTAGCCTTTAACCACTATTACACCTCAACATAAAAACAAACCAATAAATTAATCTGCCAAATTCACAATCGTAAAGTCCAAGCCTGTAAATCTTAAGATATGCGCTATTTCACACCTCAAATAGGTGCATGTATAATATAGCTTTACTGCTTGGTATAATGCGGTTTTTTAGATGCAGGCATACTTATGTGGTGGCGTATAATTTTAATGACCTTAGCCTATATTTTACTGGGCGCACACTTCCTCAGATATAACCAAGTCATTCTGGCTGGTACTTACACCCTACTGCCATTATTGATTTTTATTCAATATCCGTTAGTAATGCGTGCATTACAATTATGTTTAGTAATAAGCACTTGCTTAGTTTGGGGCGGCAGCACTTATGAGTACGTACAAACGCGTATACTAATGAATGCCCCTTGGCTACGTCTTATGGTAATTATGCTTACCGTCACTGCCTTTAGTTTATTTGCCGCCTATTGCGGCAATGGCATCCTTAAGCGTCGCCAGTTAAACAATCAGCTAAAATAATTCTTATTTTCGCCTTAGTCGAGGGTAGCAACCTGCCCTCGACTACGATTTTTCGTAAAACCTTTCCATCACAGAAATCAGCCTAATGCCAAAACATTGCATCCTAAATTCCAATGCCATTTAGCCAACTTATAACAAATTACATCCAACTAGCATTTCGATATAGTGAAGCAGTCTTGATGAGTTAACAAAGTTAGGATAGTGTTAACTGGCTTTAAGGCAGTTACTATCCAGCATAATTCTCTATGCAAGAAGTACAATAACCAGAGGGGTGGTTTATGACCAACTTACCCGACTTCGATACCCTAAAGCGGATGGCAGAAAATGAGCCAGACGAATTAGCGAAGCTACAGGAAACCCTCATGGATGAAATTATCGAATCTTCAGGAAGAAATAGGGAGCAATTATTAAGCTTAAAACATCATTATCAACACAAGATGTCTTTGTGCAATAACCCGTATCAAAGATGTGTAGTGGCTATGACTTTGATGCGCAATAAATTAGTGACTTTGTCGAATGTATTGAATCAGCCCGCTGAATTCAAAGCGCATAAAGCAAAAATACTAGAATTTCCCACTCAACATGACAGGGTCCAAAATTCATAACCAACGCTTTAACTTAAAAAACCAATAGGTTGCCGTGGCACTAGCTAACATTAGACCCAGTGCCAACGGATAACCATAATGCCAATGCAGTTCAGGCATATCTTCAAAGTTCATCCCATAACTACTGGCGATTAAGGTTGGTGGTAAAAAAAGCACCGCTGCAATAGAGAAAATTTTACTGATTTTATTTTGTTGAAGTCCAGTAAACCCCATGGCAGCATCCAGCAAAAAATTGAGTTTATCGAAAATAAATTGGCTATGAGGCATTAAGGACTCAATGTCAGAGAGCATTTCGCGCAATTCTTTCATATCTTCATCGGAGAGTTTTTTACGATAATAACGCTGAATGTAACGCAGCGATCTTTGAGTATCGAGCAAACTTAAGCGAATTTTACCGTTGGAATCTTCCTGTAGAGTGATGAGTTTAAAAACATCATCTAACTCTTCATTATCAAACACCTCATGTCCTACATTATCTAAAACCGTATACACATCTTCTATTAAGTCAGAAAGATAATCGACTTTAAGCGTAAAAAGCTCGATGAATAGCTGCTGCGGCGTCACTATATCAAGACGCCCTAAACGCAGGTAATTACGCAATAAACGGATAAGGCCAACATCCTCCTCACGCATGGTTATCAAAAATCGCTCACGCAGATTAAAAGAAATGTTAACCGCTCTCACTTCCTGCCCTACACGCTGAGGAAATAATGAATTAATGTGTAAGCCATCTTTGTTTTGATAAAAACGTGCAGAGGCCTCGATTTCATTCATATCTTCTTCGTCAGGAACCTCTTCAGCTGAAAACGCTGATAACCATTCCCTTTCGTTATCTTCAGGTTTGTATAAATCTAACCACAGGGTATCTACGGGTAAAGAGTCGTGAATACTCAGCTCTTTTAAAATGAGTTGGCGATTATCATAGATGTATGCAGTGATCATGCAGCCCCCTACTTTCCACTAAGAATAACGTTTATCAGTGTATGCTATTATTGATCAATCACAGTAAACTGTAACGATTTCAGAAAAAGATTAATATGTTAGCGACTAAAGCGGTGAAATAATAACGCGATCTTCTGTTGAAAAACGCACCTGTAAGCCATCAATAGTAACCATACGATTTCCCTGAATATCACCTTTTCTAACACGATATTCTTTAACTGTTGTTTCTGTCGGTGATTGAATACTGACAAGCAAGACTCGTTGCTGCTCTAACCAATGCCAAGCACTAGCACACATACCTGCCACTAGCACCACGCCTAATGATGCCGTTAACATGTATTTACGCAGTAATGCTTGACTGGTAAGAATGGGCGTTTCGGATGTAGTAACCACGACATTTCGGCGCCGAGTTAGCATGAACCACACACAGGCAATGACAACGGCAGTAAAAAATAACTTTAACAGCATAACAAGTGCCCCTTAAAAAAAGCTATTGTAACGCGCCTTATCACTAAACTATGTCACTTTTAGCATTAAATCCTACAAGCTGAGATCTAGTTCAAATTACAACCTAATCAGATAATTAGCCATTGACTCAGCGGTAATCAGCGCACTTGTTATTGGATGATTGCCAGCCGTTAACTGCCAGCTTAAATAAGCTTCATCAATGCTGATTACCACCAAAATATCCAGCCAAATATTTTATACTCAAGTGGTTTTATATTTCATTTCCGTGGAGTCAAGATGGCAAAAATATCAGTAATAGCACTCATTATAATAAGTTCTGTCGGCTTAACGGCTTGCACTTCAAATCCTTATGGTGATGCTTATTCAGTCGCAGACGCCCAGCAAATTCAAACGGTAACCGCTGGTACCATAGTTAAATTAGTTCCTGTTACCTTGTCTGGTGAAAACTCCAGTACGATTGGCACCATAGCAGGAGGAGCAATAGGCGCCATATTAGGCTCACATATAGGTGGAGGCTCTGGATCAGAAATTGCGGCGATTGGTGGCGGTTTATTAGGGGGTATTGTTGGTAACGATGCAGGACAAGCAGCAGGCACCCATAATGGGGTCAACATAGTCATACAACTTAGCGATGGGCAAACGGTCGCCATCGTCCAACAAGTAAATCCAAGAATACTGTTTCAAGTTGGTGAACAAGTAGATATTTATCAACTAAATGGCACAGCGAGAGTCGTCCCTGCCAACGGTGCAATTCAATAGTAGTCTAATAATAACCGACGCTTACCATAGGATTTATGGTTAAAGTTATGAATATGCATCTTAATGCCGACTTCAATCATAAGTCGGTACTTTCAATGTCCAAGTGTTAAACAACGAAAAAAGCCTCAGCATTTCTGCTGAGGCTTTCATCTTTATGTTGGCGGAGCGGACGGGACTCGAACCCGCGACCCCCGGCGTGACAGGCCGGTATTCTAACCAACTGAACTACCGCTCCTTTAGTGATGGCTTGCGCTTCTCACTAAATTCTTTTAGCGTCGCTAACGTGTCAGCGTTAGGAGACGTGCTTTTGCAAGCAAATTAGGCGCCTGGAGATGACCTACTCTCGCATGGGGAAACCCCACACTACCATCGGCGCGACTGCGTTTCACTTCTGAGTTCGGAATGGGATCAGGTGGTGCCACAGTGCTATGGTCTCCAGACAAATTTGGAATTCGGAAAGCTGTGAAAAAATATGGTGGTCGCTACTGGGCTCGAACCAGTGACCCCCTCCTTGTAAGGGAGGTGCTCTCCCAGCTGAGCTAAGCGACCTGAGATTTTTTGCTATTGAGTACTTAATCTTCAATCAAGTATTTTTCGATTCTTTATCAGGCTTGTTCAGTAAAACCCATCTGGGTTGTATGGTTAAGCCTCTCGGGTCATTAGTACAAGTTAGCTCAACGCCTCACAACGCTTACACACCTTGCCTATCAACGTCCTAGTCTCGGACGGCCCTTCAGAGGACTTATAGTCCTAGGGATGACTCATCTTGGGGCTCGCTTCCCGCTTAGATGCTTTCAGCGGTTATCGATTCCGAACGTAGCTACCGGGCAATGCCATTGGCATGACAACCCGAACACCAGCGGTTCGTCCACTCCGGTCCTCTCGTACTAGGAGCAGCTCCCCTCAATCATCCAACGCCCACGGCAGATAGGGACCGAACTGTCTCACGACGTTCTGAACCCAGCTCGCGTACCACTTTAAATGGCGAACAGCCATACCCTTGGGACCGACTTCAGCCCCAGGATGTGATGAGCCGACATCGAGGTGCCAAACACCGCCGTCGATATGAACTCTTGGGCGGTATCAGCCTGTTATCCCCGGAGTACCTTTTATCCGTTGAGCGATGGCCCTTCCATTCAGAACCACCGGATCACTATGACCTACTTTCGTACCTGCTCGACGTGTCTGTCTCGCAGTTAAGCTGGCTTATGCCATTGCACTAACCGTACGATGTCCGACCGTACTTAGCCAACCTTCGTGCTCCTCCGTTACTCTTTGGGAGGAGACCGCCCCAGTCAAACTACCCACCAGGCACTGTCCCTAATCCCGATAAGGGACCTAGGTTAGAACATCAAAACTACAAGGGTGGTATTTCAAGGACGACTCCACACAAACTAGCGTTCATGCTTCAAAGTCTCCCACCTATCCTACACATGTAGGTTCAATGTTCAGTGCCAAGCTATAGTAAAGGTTCACGGGGTCTTTCCGTCTAGCCGCGGGTATACGGCATCTTCACCGCAATTTCAACTTCACTGAGTCTCGGCTGGAGACAGCGTGGCCATCATTACGCCATTCGTGCAGGTCGGAACTTACCCGACAAGGAATTTCGCTACCTTAGGACCGTTATAGTTACGGCCGCCGTTTACCGGGGCTTCGATCATGAGCTTCTCCGAAGATAACCCAATCAATTAACCTTCCGGCACCGGGCAGGCGTCACACCGTATACTTCATCTTGCGATTTTGCACAGTGCTGTGTTTTTGATAAACAGTTGCAGCCACCTGGTATCTGCGACTCCCGCTAGCTTAGAGAGCAAGTCTCATCACCGGCAGGAGCGTACCTTCTCCCGAAGTTACGGTACCATTTTGCCTAGTTCCTTCAGCCGAGTTCTCTCAAGCGCCTTGGTATTCTCTACCCGACCACCTGTGTCGGTTTGGGGTACGATTCCTGCTAACCTGAAGCTTAGAAGATTTTCCTGGAAGCATGGCATCAACTACTTCAGTCCCGTAGGACCTCGTCATCAGCTCTCAGCGTATGTATTCCCGGATTTGCCTAAGAATACCGCCTACCACCTTAAACGCGGACTACCAACGCCGCGCTAGCCTAGCCTTCTCCGTCTCTCCATCGCAGTTAGCACAAGTACGGGAATATTAACCCGTTTCCCATCGACTACGCCTTTCGGCCTCGCCTTAGGGGTCGACTCACCCTGCCCCGATTAACGTTGGACAGGAACCCTTGGTCTTCCGGCGAGGGGGTTTTTCACCCCCTTTATCGTTACTCATGTCAGCATTCGCACTTCTGATACCTCCAGCGTGGGTTACCCCTTCACCTTCAACGGCTTACAGAACGCTCCTCTACCGCGCATCTCTAATGAAATGCACCCGTAGCTTCGGTGACTAGCTTAGCCCCGTTACATCTTCCGCGCAGGCCGACTCGACTAGTGAGCTATTACGCTTTCTTTAAATGATGGCTGCTTCTAAGCCAACATCCTAGCTGTCTAAGCCTTCCCACATCGTTTCCCACTTAGCTAGTACTTTGGGACCTTAGCTGACGGTCTGGGTTGTTTCCCTTTTGACAACGGACGTTAGCACCCGCTGTCTGTCTCCCGCATAGTACTCATTGGTATTCGGAGTTTGCAAAGGGTTGGTAAGTCGGGATGACCCCTAGCCTTAACAGTGCTCTACCCCCAATGGTATTCGTGCGAGGCGCTACCTAAATAGCTTTCGAGGAGAACCAGATATCTCCCGGTTTGATTGGCCTTTCACCCCCAGCCACAAGTCATCCGCTAATTTTTCAACATTAGTCGGTTCGGTCCTCCAGTTGATGTTACTCAACCTTCAACCTGCCCATGGCTAGATCACCGGGTTTCGGGTCTACACCTAGCAACTAAACGCGCAGTTAACACTCGGTTTCCCTACGGCTCCGCTATTCGCTTAACCTCGCTACTAAATGTAAGTCGCTGACCCATTATACAAAAGGTACGCAGTCACGGTCTCAAGAACCGCTCCCACTGCTTGTACGTATACGGTTTCAGGTTCTATTTCACTCCCCTCACAGGGGTTCTTTTCGCCTTTCCCTCACGGTACTGGTTCACTATCGGTCAGTCAGGAGTATTTAGCCTTGGAGGATGGTCCCCCATGTTCAGACAACATATCACGTGTGCCGCCTTACTCGTTTTCATCTAAGGTTAGTTTTCATGTACGGGACTATCACCCTGTACCGTTGGACTTTCCAGACCATTCCACTAACACCCCCTAGACTTAAGGGCTAATCCCCGTTCGCTCGCCGCTACTTAGGGAATCTCGGTTGATTTCTTTTCCTCTGGGTACTTAGATGTTTCAGTTCCCCAGGTTCGCCTCATACAGCTATGTATTCACTGCATGATGACCACTTATGTGGCCGGGTTTCCCCATTCGGACATCGTTAGCTCAAATGCTTGTTACTAGCTCGCCAACGCTTTTCGCAAGTTACTACGTCCTTCATCGCCTCTGACTGCCAAGGCATCCACCGTATACGCTTAGTCACTTAACCATACAACCCAAATGAGTTTCACTTGAGCGTATTGCAACTAGCTGGTTTTTACTGTCTCTTGCTTTCGCAAAAGAACGCCTTGATTTACTTCATTTCTGAAGTTAAAGAATATCCAAAACACTTGATTAAAGTATTTTGAGAACTCAATTTTGTATCACCTAATGCTTGCGCACTAAGTTCTACTATCAGCTTTCCAAATTTTTAAAGAACATATTTCAACGACTTGGTTGAAATTAGGCTTAAAAAAGCCAAAGATAAATTTTACATTATCTTTGGCATTTCTATTCCAAAATCTGCAATGGTGTCCATTTCTAATCAGAGAAATGGTGGAGCTATGCGGGATCGAACCGCAGACCTCCTGCGTGCAAGGCAGGCGCTCTCCCAGCTGAGCTATAGCCCCATTGCAGCAGTCGAAAACATATTGAAACCTAAAACATCCGCCAAATCGGTTTGATAACAAAACAATTTGGTGGGTCAGAGTGGACTTGAACCACCGACCTCACCCTTATCAGGGGTGCGCTCTAACCAGCTGAGCTACAGACCCATGCTTTGGTCTCGCAATATTCTCTATCTTCTATCAGACAATCTATGTGAACACTCAACAGTAACCGTAAATCGCATAGGTAAGGAGGTGATCCAGCCCCAGGTTCCCCTAGGGCTACCTTGTTACGACTTCACCCCAGTCATGAACCACACCGTGGTAAACGCCCTCCCCGAAGGGTTAAGCTATCTACTTCTGGTGCAGCCCACTCCCATGGTGTGACGGGCGGTGTGTACAAGGCCCGGGAACGTATTCACCGTGGCATTCTGATCCACGATTACTAGCGATTCCGACTTCATGGAGTCGAGTTGCAGACTCCAATCCGGACTACGATCGGCTTTGTGAGATTAGCTCCACCTCGCGGCTTTGCAACCCTCTGTACCGACCATTGTAGCACGTGTGTAGCCCTACTCGTAAGGGCCATGATGACTTGACGTCGTCCCCACCTTCCTCCGGTTTATCACCGGCAGTCTCCCTAGAGTTCCCACCATTACGTGCTGGCAAATAAGGATAAGGGTTGCGCTCGTTGCGGGACTTAACCCAACATTTCACAACACGAGCTGACGACAGCCATGCAGCACCTGTCTCAGAGTTCCCGAAGGCACTAAGCTATCTCTAGCGAATTCTCTGGATGTCAAGAGTAGGTAAGGTTCTTCGCGTTGCATCGAATTAAACCACATGCTCCACCGCTTGTGCGGGCCCCCGTCAATTCATTTGAGTTTTAACCTTGCGGCCGTACTCCCCAGGCGGTCTACTTAATGCGTTAGCTTGAGAGCCCAGTGTTCAAGACACCAAACTCCGAGTAGACATCGTTTACGGCGTGGACTACCAGGGTATCTAATCCTGTTTGCTCCCCACGCTTTCGTGCATGAGCGTCAGTCTTTGTCCAGGGGGCCGCCTTCGCCACCGGTATTCCTTCAGATCTCTACGCATTTCACCGCTACACCTGAAATTCTACCCCCCTCTACAAGACTCTAGTTTGCCAGTTCAAAATGCAATTCCCAGGTTGAGCCCGGGGCTTTCACATCTCGCTTAACAAACCGCCTGCGCACGCTTTACGCCCAGTAATTCCGATTAACGCTCGGACCCTCCGTATTACCGCGGCTGCTGGCACGGAGTTAGCCGGTCCTTCTTCTGTAGGTAACGTCACAGCTAACGGGTATTAACCGTCAACCTTTCCTCCCTACTGAAAGTGCTTTACAACCCGAAGGCCTTCTTCACACACGCGGCATGGCTGCATCAGGGTTTCCCCCATTGTGCAATATTCCCCACTGCTGCCTCCCGTAGGAGTCTGGGCCGTGTCTCAGTCCCAGTGTGGCTGATCATCCTCTCAGAACAGCTAGGGATCGTCGCCTAGGTGAGCCTTTACCTCACCTACTAGCTAATCCCACCTGGGCTTATCCATCAGCGCAAGGACCCGAAGGCTCCCCTGCTTTCCCCCGTAGGGCGTATGCGGTATTAGCAGTCGTTTCCAACTGTTATCCCCCACCAATGGGCAAATTCCCAGGCATTACTCACCCGTCCGCCGCTCGCCGGCAAAGTAACAAGTTACTTCCCGCTGCCGCTCGACTTGCATGTGTTAGGCCTGCCGCCAGCGTTCAATCTGAGCCATGATCAAACTCTTCAATTAAAGTTTTGTTCGGACCCGAAAGTCCTGCTCAATGAATTCTGTCGATTCGATGATAAATCATCAAATTTGCATGTTATGCGGACATCTTCGTTGATGTCTCTTGCGAGACGTTTTAAATCGTTGTCGATTTAGCAACTACTGTGAATGTCCACATAGATTGTCTGATAAATTGTTAAAGAACATGTCACTAGGTGACTGAGCATCAGCTCGCTGACTTGCGATTCATTCATCGTGTCAGTGGTTGCGAATTATAGGGAAGATAGAAATTAGCGCAAGACCTTTTTAGGTAAAAAACACAAAAAACCATTCGTTCGAACAACTTTTAGCCCGAACGATGTTTTTTAGATCAAAACCAAAGCTTTTTCAGTTAATTTGCGGTTAATGAACGCAAATAATTAGGTATATCGGCAATACTATCTAGCACTATCGTTGCTTCTGAATGCTCCGGCACTTGTTTACCAGTGCGCACTAATATTCTAATCGTTACCCCAGCAGCCTTTGCGGCTAGCATATCATCTGCTTTATCACCCACCATGACAGATTGAGTAACATCAAGTTTTAGAAACTTAGCAGCATCATTGATCATACCAGGCTTAGGTTTACGGCAATCACAATCGACCTTATAAGCACCTATGCCATGTTCATTATGATGCGGACAATAGTAGATACCGTCTAACTCCACACCTTTATCAGCAAAATTCCAGTCCATCCACTCGGTGAGATTGTGAAATTCATCTTCTGAATACATGCCGCGAGCAATTCCAGACTGATTAGTCACGACAACTAACTTATATCCCATTTGCTTTAAGGCTGCACATGCTTCAAACACACCATCAATGTATTCAAAATCGTCAACTTGGTGTACATAACCGTGATCTTTATTTATCACGCCATCACGGTCTAAAAAAATGGCTCGACTCACAGTACAAGCTCCAATCGCTATTATTAACCCTTGTATTATTCCACTGTTACTGTGAAATTGCATCGCCTTCATTCGATACTGGCGGCAGGAACTTGCAAAGTGCTCGCTAAACCTGAGAATAAACTCACCAAAACGGCTGATTCACTCAAAATTAGGACGTTACCACTGCCAGTCGTGATCGAATGTAACTTCTACTGGTATGCCTTCTATATCTATGGCTAACTCAATGAGAGGCGTTAACGTTACTTTCAAGACGGGTTTTTCACCATCAAATGGCCCCATCAATTGTTTAGGCAAACGGCCAACTAACTTAGTTGGTTCACGTATTTCAGCATCAAAAATATCGCCATTAGGTAACTTAACCGATGCCTTTTGTCCTATGCCAACAAAGTCTAAATACTTAGGGTCTAAGTATGCCTGAATAACCGGCTGGTCATTACTTGATAACCACAGCAGAGGGAGGTCACTATTAACATACTCGCCAGCCTGCACTTGAATATCACTAATTCGCCCAGAAAAAGGCGCCATAATCGCCAGTTGTTGACGTTTACTGGTCAACTCGCTCAGTTCTCGCGCTAACGCAAGTTTGAGCTGCGCTATAGTTCCGGATTCTTGTTCTATTTTTTGTTGATATATAACATTGAGGTAGTCGGCTTTGGCTTGCTCAAACGCCATACTGGCGGCAGTGTGAGCCTGGATGATAACAGCCATATCAGCCAAAGGCACCAATCCCTGAGTTTGGTACTGTTTAAAATCCACTAATAATGACTGTTGTTTTGAAAGCCCAAGTTCAGCCACTTTGATCCTTTGCTGGGATTGATTAATGATTGCTTGCTGCTCTGCTGTTAGCGGCACATTCAATTGCCGCTGCTGGCCAATAATTTCATCAATCCGAGCATCCAAGGTTGGGTTATCTAATTGAATGAGTACCTGACCTTTAGTTATGGTTTGGCCAATGGTTCCCAATACCTGGCCAACCACTGCAAATTCAGGCGCACGCATAGCTAAGGGTTCGGTTGTTAACACCCCAGGGGCTAGGATAAATATGTAAGGGCGAGCTAAAAACCAAGACACCACCAACACAGGTGAAATGACAACCAGAATCAATAAATACCAACGGCCTTGATAGCCACCACGTTTAGATTGGGCATAATTGATTTTTATGCCTTGTTCAAGCGTAGGTTGATCCATTTTAGATGTAGCTGGATAGATAACTTTCATTAAAATTTTCGACCTCGTTTTAATACCCACCAAGGAGCCATGGAGCTTTCTTCATGCGAGCGCCTCAACCATTCATTTAGCAAGGCAAATAAACATACAAAACGCATGAACAATGCGTAAATTGGATAAAATACTAGCCAAGGAATAAGCTTGATATCTTCTTTAGGACGCTCGGAAATTGCCAGGAACACTATGATGAAGATATAGAATAATATCGCTAAATAAACGAAGTAGATGCCAACCGCTACCGCTGAAGAAAACACAAAAGGAAAAGCGACGAAAATAGCAACTGAGTAAATGGCAATAATAATTGGCATTAACACATTCTGCAGGTAGCCATAAAGTAAGGTGTATATGAAGGTGCCAAAACCTAATAACTTAGGGGTAAACGCTGGCCAATGCTTTCTAAAATAGAGAAAAAACAAATCGCCATCCCAACGCATTCGCTGCAAAATTAAATCTTTTAATGTGTGAGGTGCATCAGTGTGTCCCACAGCAAAGGTCGCAAACGGAATGCGCCACTGCGGATGCCTACTAAAATATTGCTTGATACGTACCGTTAAGTCTAAGTCTTCTGCCGTATGAGTATCCCAACCGCCGATTTGTATTAATAGATCGCGCCTAAATGCCCCAAAGGCACCTGAGATATTATTGAGTAAATTCCATTGAGCCAAGCCAGTTTTACCGCCTTGCATAGAAATTAGGTATTCAATTGACTGCATACGCGTTAAAAATGACGCGTTGACGTTACGGACTCTTAATGCTCCTCCCACTGCAGGCACGTTAGGGTCAATAAAATAACTGACTATTTGCGCCACACTATCATTATCAAATGACGTATCGGCATCGGCATTAAAGATTATCTCGCCAGTTGCCACACTCAGCCCAGCATTTAATGCCGATACTCGCCCGCCGCGTTGCCATTTAGGTAACACGACTATATGGCGATTATTAGTCGAATATTTAACTGCTGCGGTTTTAGCAAATTCGTAAGTTTCAGCATTACTTACAGCGCCATCAACAACGGCGATAATTTCCATTTCACCGTCATAAACTTGCTCGGCAAATGATGCGATAGTTGTGACAACTGCTGCTTTTTCGCCATAGCAGGTAATAATGCAGGACACCTTAGGTGTGTATAAACTAGTGACTTGAGTGGTGCTATGCTGCTGATAATAAAAACGCAAAATCCCAGTTACGACTAAAATTAATAGTGGCAATTCGTACATGATCATCAGTGGCATGAACCAAAAGATCACTGTCATACTTTGACCTAAGCTATGAGCTAGATCGAGCACTAAATAGATAAGTGTCGTAATTTCGCTCATAGATTAACGTTCCAATGAGGCTAAATTATCCACCAGCCAACTTTTGACATCTGCTCCTATCTCCGCCGGCAAATGGATTTCACAAAAACTAAATTTGAATTCTTCTGGAAAAATAGCTATCAAATCGGTGAGTTTTTGAAATACATGTTGTATCTCATCTGGACTGATAAAAGGTAAAAATAGCAATAAACCTTCTTCGGTAAATTGGCTGCACGCATCGGTACCACGCACCACAGATGACAAGCGTTGCTGAAACTCTTGCAATTGATCAAAGCTCACTTTAGAGCTCACTATTTCTTGAAGATTGAGCAATTTCATTGAAATAATGGCGTGCTCGAGGTTATGACGCTTAGCAAGATCGTTCTGCCATTTCACCAACCAATAAAATTGATTGGTATCCATAATGTTTGAACTATTATCTGCAAATAATTGATCTAAGGCGCCTTGGATCACTAATAGCCGACCGGTTTGCGTTAAATGGTAGTGACGAACGTTGCGAACTATGAGATCAGACAATTCACTGGTAGTGCCACACTCCAAGCATTGAGCCTGAACTTTGGCATCCACAAATAAATGCTGACAATGATGACAAGAATGAGTTTCAATCGGCCGGTCATAATCCACACCTATATGGCGTAGTTGCGTTAAGCAATTAGGACAAGCAAGCATGCCTGATTCTCGAAATGAACTCTGCTCGCCAATGTGACCACAATTAAAACAATGCAAACTCGCACGAAGATTAATTTCAATGCCAAAGCAGCGCGGGCAAACATCAATGTAATTCAATCGAGCTGATTGGCAACTTGGACAGCAGCGAATACGACTCTCTAATCGTGTCGACTCTAGCCACCCTTTACTCTGCAACTGTGCCAGCAAAGCAAAGCTATCGATAATATTAATGCCCCAAGCATCAAACAAGGGATAGTAATAAACACTGGCATTTTTAGGATCTTTTATGGGAGATAAATCATTACCTGAGTGCAGCCACAAATAGGTTAGCAATGTAAACTCACGATTATTTTCATAATATAAGTTAACTAGACTCTTTTTATGGAAATACTCCTCCACCTTAGTGAGGGTATCCATATCAAATGTACCATTGGCTAGATAAGGTGATAACGGACTTGGCGCAATGACTAATATCAAACTTAACGCCGTATTTTGATTTTTTCTCAGCGCAGTCAGTATCTCGTCTTGCTCATGAGCATCACAAGCGACGACAAAAAACGCATCGGTCAAATCGATTTCAACTAAGCCGCTAAGGCGATCAATAAAAATAAATTTATGTTGCAACTCTATCGGGGGAGGTATACCGAGCCATACACCACTATGATGCCAATTAGCCTTTGGGAGAGGAATGATTTCACGTAAATTTTGCATGTTCACCACTTTATTGTCATTAAACACATTGCAGATCAACTATCTAGCCACTTAGATATGACCTCACACATCAACCCCGCCAAAAACTAGCAAAACGTATATTTAACAAAGGAACTAAAAAACTCAAGTCCACACCTAACTTGTATTTCTTTATTTAGTGACGAGATTACTATTCATCGATCGGCGGCAAAACCTTGTGGTTAATAGCCCTTAGTTAACATAAACGTTAGTACATTTTCGCCCACCCTGCTTATGAGAACGAAAATTAGCCACCAACAATAGCCATCTCTCACCCAGTGGATTGCCGCTGACGCACTAGAGTAACCTTTGCAACCGACTGAAATTCAATTTGATTCTTTCATTAGCGCCAGCATAAACAAGATTAATTGAAGCTGAATGACTTGCCAAAGCTAGCTCAAACATTCAAGATGACGGCTAATTTATGCGGAGAAAGTGCTGGATATACTTACCGCCGCGTTTAACTGTGAAGCTAGTTTTGCGATATAGGGTAAGTTACTCTTGCAAATTGACTGGTGAATCTCAAGCTGCCAACCGCCCTCACACCTTAGATGTTGTTCATGGATAGAATACCCATGGTGAACGCGAGATATCAGATTCAGCGTGTTAGCTGGCGGTGCTTAGCAAGCTGAACATGAACATTGCGACTCGCTCGCATTATGTAGAAACCAACACCAATAAAGCAGATGCGTGGTTAAAGCATCATTATTGATACCTAGCTTTGAACAGGTGTCACTTAGGCTATTTTCTTACCCACGGTCTAGCCTGAATGATGAGTTTACACACTAGCTAATCGCTGAGTATTCAACACCATCCAAGGTCGAATCCTAGTTTTATTGGTCAGGGCTTAGGGCCCACGACAAGAGAGTAAACCATGCAGTACGCAACTATCACCGGCTGGGGCAAATGCTTGCCTCCTGCAGTATTAACTAATGATGACCTCGCAACTTTTATCGAAACCTCTGATGAATGGATTCGCCCACGCACAGGGATTTCTCAGCGTCATATTAGCCATGTCAACACCTCTGAGCTCGCATCGGTGGCCGCGGCGCGCGCATTAGCGGCCGCAGGTCTTGAAGCTAGCCAAATTGATATGATCATCCTCGCAACCGCGAGCCCAGATACGCTCATCCCTAACATTGCCTCAACGGTACAAGCTAATCTTGGTGCCAGCTGCGCTGCGTTCGACATCAATGCCGCCTGTAGTGGCTTTTTATACGGCATGGGTCTAGCCAATGCTCAAATTCAAAGTGGTCAATGCCAACGCGTAATGGTAATCGGTGCTGAGCGCTTAAGTTATTATCTTGATTGGTCACGCCGTGATACTGCGGTGTTATTTGGTGATGGTGCCGGCGCTGTCGTACTTGAAGCCACGGATAATAAAGAAGGCGTGTTAGCTTACGAGCTAAATAACGACCCAAGTTGCCGCGAAATCTTAAGCGCTGGTTTTGGTACGGCTATGGATAGATTCGATCCAAGTTCACTGGATTTTTATATTCAGTTTAATGGCCAAGAAATCTTTAAACGTGCCATTAGTGGCATGGGCAATCTCAGCAAAAAAGTGCTTGAGAAAACCGGCATAGATAAAGATGACATAGATTTAGTCATACCTCACCAAGCTAACGAGCGCATTATTGATACTTTAGTGAGCCGCATGAAGATTGATAAGAGCAAAGCTTTTGTCAATATCGCAAATTATGGCAATACCTCTGCTGCCACCATCCCCATTGCTATTTGTGATGCACTGGAACAAGGCCGCATTAAGGCTGGCGATACTATTTTATCTTGCGCCTTTGGTGCGGGCTTAACCTCAGCGGCATTATTGCTAAAATGGGGCGAGCGCGTTGAGCCAATCGCGTTATCAGATGCTGATCTGCCGCCATGTGAATCGACCGGCATTGAATTGGTTAAACGTGCTGCGGATTATTTCTTATCAAAAGCGCATGCTAATCAAGAAGCTTAAGCAATAAAAAGTAGCAATGACTTCATTGCAGCATGGCGTCCACCTAACATCATTTAGGTGGACGTTTTATTTTCAAAGTACCATTCACTATTGAGTGATGATAAGTCACTTACTGCGAACATATACCTAGCCAACAAGAGACTGCTATGCACGAACTGAACGATATTATTACTCACACAGATAACTGGGTTAAGCGAGTTATCATGAAATACAATATTTGTCCGTTCGCCCGTAAAGAAGTGGAACGTAATGCCATGCGTTATCGCGTGGTTGAAGACACTAAGTTTAAGGCCGTATTAAAACAGTTAATCGATGAATGCCAATACTTAGATGAACATCAAGCACTTGAAACCTCATTATTTATCCTACCGCGTGGATTTGAAGATTTTCATCACTACTTAGATTTGGTGGATGTAGCTAACGATGCCTTAATGGATAATGGCTATGAAGGTGTTTATCAACTGGCCAGTTTTCATCCCGACTATTGCTTTGATGGTGACGATGCTAATGCGGCCGCTAATTATACCAATCGAGCGCCCTACCCAACTCTACACATTATTCGTGAAGCCAGTTTAGAAAAGGCATTAGCCAGTTACCTTGAGCCTGAATCGATTCCTGAGCGTAATATTGCCTTTTGCGAGCGCAAAGGCGCCGCATTCTTCCAGCAATTACTGAGTGATTGTCAGCGCCATGACACTGATGACAACTTAGGTGACAAAAAGTAAACAGCGAACGCTGACAGTTATTCAGCATTCGCATGATGGCCTTGGATTATAACTTACGGACTAAAGCGTTAAATCACAGGGCTGACTAATAGCTTAGCGGCGTAAAACTGTTTAATCGTCGCTAACCAAGGGCTTAATTGCGAGAACTTATGCGACTGCTGCTCATCAAAGTGAACTTGATAATAAGCATTCAAACAGTCATCAATGGCGTTTACGTCTAACAATTGATCTTGCCTCGACAGAATGACCAAGGCATTGCCTTGGTTTTTCTCTCTAAATTGCGTCACGCATTTAGTGGCTATGTCTTGATACTCTTCTGCCCTATCAATTTTGCCTTGCATTGTGGTTTCAGGCCATAAATTGGGATTGATGAGTACGCTATACCCCCCCGTTAGAAACGCAATCCGTTCAGCCCAATAGCCACCTAAACCTACACCAATAAATAACGGCTTTTGTACCTCAGCAGGAGTAGATTGGCGAGCAACTTGATTGAGTATTTGCTGCATATCATGCTTTGGGTGCATGGTGGAATAACTCAGTAACCGCACATCGCTATCAATAAATTGTAACTGGCGCATCTTCTCGTGATTACCAGGACTTGTGGCATCAAAACCATGGAGATAAAAAATCATCACGCCTCCTATGCATAATGTTAAATACGATTCAAATTAACAACGTTGAAAATTGAGCTCTCAGTAAATTATTGACTATGAAAGTTGAGCACTAATGCGTTTGGCTAACGCAGCCGCTTCTAGCCACCGTGTTTCTTGTTGCAGCGCAATGGCAACTTGCGGCTTGTTCGCCAGTAATTGAGAGACTTTCGAAGCAATAGGCAGTGGTGGCCACACAAAATCATCAGCAAGCACGCTGGCAACGCCTTCGGGGTCATTACACAATAACGCCATATCACAACCCGCCAGTAATGCCGCCTTCACCCGTGCGCGATAATTCCCCGCGACACTGGCGCCCTTCATGCCTAAATCATCAGAAAAAATAACGCCGTTAAACTGCAGACGCTGTTTTAAAATCTCTTGCAGCCATACCGTTGAAAAACCTGCAGGATGTTCATCCACCTGCGGATAAATCACATGGGCAGGCATTAAGCCTTGCAATTGACCGGCGTCTATCAGCTTAACAAATGGGATAAGATCAAGGGCTTCAATTTGTTGCAAACTACGGTCATCCACCGGCATAGCGATATGAGAATCCGGCGCTACGCTGCCATGCCCAGGGAAATGCTTACCTACTGCGGCCATACCCGCACTATTCATGCCCTCAATAAAGGCCTGCGCTAAACTGGCGACTTCCAGCGGCTCTGAGCTAAAACTGCGTTTACCAATCACGGCACTAATGCCATTTAAATCCAGTATCGGCGCAAAACTTAAATCAATATCTAGCGACAATAATTCTATTGCCATCAAAAAGCCCAGCTCACGCGCCCAGTCACACGCTTCTGCCATATCTTTTGCCAAAGGTAACAAATCACCCATGGCCGGAATTGAGGTAAAGCCCTCACGAAAACGTTGTACGCGGCCACCTTCATGGTCAACGGCAATCAAGAGATCGGGTCGGCATTGCCTAACACTGGCAATGAGTTGTGCTAGTTGGCTACGATTTTGATAATTACGACTAAAAAGAATTAACCCGCCAACGGCTGGGTGTTGCAATTGACTTGCTTCTTGCGGGTCTAAGGTTAACCCCGCCAGATCCATCATTAAATAGCTCATCGTATGTCCATCATCAAAGAGTAATGCCTTAGTCTGCCACAAAAGCGAATGTTCTGGGGAGCGAGTATGCTGCCATTAACCAATAAAATTTGTCATGCCGTCACATTTAGATAAGAAAATATCATGAAATAATAGCGTCTTGACTATGGGATACTTGAGACATTAACGGCTTGGCGACATTCCAGCTATAATCCTTCAAATTTGGATACATCAAGGTATGAGTATGATCAGTGTTTTTGATATGTTTAAAATCGGCATAGGCCCATCAAGTTCTCACACTGTTGGCCCAATGAAAGCTGCCAAACTATTTATTGATGGTTTACAAGCCCAAGGTATCCTGACTCCAGTCGATGAATTGCGCTGTGAACTCTTTGGCTCTTTAGGTCAAACCGGTAAAGGTCATGGGACAGGTAAAGCCGTTATTTTAGGTTTACTGGGAGAGGAGCCAGATAAAGTCGATACAGACAATATCGATGCGACACTCGCTTTAGTCGAGCAAGAACAACAGTTAACGTTAAGCGGTGGCCATATTGTGCGCTTTACCCGCGAAGATGGTATCACTTACCACAGACGCAAAAGCTTACCGGCTCATGCCAATGCCATGACACTTTACGCTTACCAGCAAGGTCAATGTATTGCCGAGCGCACCTATTATTCCGTGGGTGGCGGCTTTATTTTAGATCAAGACGAAATTTTGGCCGTGAATGCCTCACCAGCAACACCACTGGGCTCTGCGCCATTTGATTTTAACAGCGCCAATGAACTCATTAAAATGTGTAATGACAATGGCTTAAGCATTTCATCCTTAATGATGAAAAACGAACTTAGTATCCGCACAGAAGAAGCCATTAGCCAAAAAATATGGGCAATTTGGCAGACCATGAAAGAATGCGTCAATAAAGGATATTCTAAGGAAGGCTTATTACCAGGAGGCCTTAAACTGCGCCGCCGCGCTCCTTCGTTATACCGTCGCCTTAAAGCCGAAGGTCGCAATAATGTTGACCCATTAACGGCAATGGATTGGGTGGATTTATTTGCATTATCAGTCAATGAGCAAAATGCCGCAGGCGATAGAGTGGTCACGGCCCCAACCAATGGTGCTGCCGGCATTATCCCTGCCGTACTGTGTTATTACGACATGTTTGTGCAAGAAGTCGACCAAGATATTTGTAATCGCTTCCTGTTAACGGCAGCTGCCATCGGCATTTTATATAAAAAGAATGCCTCCATTTCAGGCGCTGAAGTGGGTTGTCAGGGTGAAGTTGGGGTTGCTTGCTCTATGGCCGCAGGAGCATTAACAGCCATTATGGGCGGCACGGTTGAACACGTTGAAAATGCCGCTGAAATTGGTATGGAGCATAACCTTGGCCTCACCTGCGACCCTGTTGGTGGTTTAGTGCAAGTTCCTTGTATTGAGCGCAATGCCATGGGCGCTGTAAAAGCAATTAACGCCTCAAGAATGGCGCTTCGCGGTGATGGCAATCATAAGGTCAGCTTAGATAAAGTTATCAAAACCATGATGGATACAGGCCGAGACATGGGCAGTAAATACAAAGAAACCGCCAAAGGAGGTCTGGCGGTCAATATTGTTGAATGCTAAACAAGCAGATAACGGCTTAGCGCACAGGTAACTCAATAGTCGCCAGCATGCTCTCAATCAAGTCTTGATCTTTGAGCATGATGGCTTCTTCAACTACATCGCGACTAAGGTGCGGCGCAAACTCTTCAATAAATTCATACATATAACTGCGTAAAAAGCTGCCACGCCTAAAACCAATTTTAGTCGTACTGGCCGCAAATAAATGACTAGCATCGCGCACGATAAGATCGCTATCAAGCTTACTATCAAGCGCCATAGTGGCAATCACCCCGACCCCTAAACCTAAGCGTACATAAGTTTTTAGTACATCGGCGCTAGTTGCAGTAAAGGCGACCCTAGGTTCAAGATTGGCACGATTGAACGCGGCATCGATTGGGGATGCGGGATCAAATCCAAACACATAAGTAATTAATGGGTAATCCGCTAAATCTTCAAGACTAATCTGCTCAACCTTAGCTAACGGATGATCTGGCAAGACAACTATGCTGCGATTCCAGTGGTAACAAGGCAGCATAATTAAATCGCTGTAAAAATGCATAGCTTCGGTGGCGATAGCAAAATCCACTTCACCGCGAGCAACCTTATCGCTAATTTGTGCCGGAGTGCCCTGATGCATATGCAAATTAACCTTAGGATACTTTGCCATAAAAGGTTTTATCACAGGAGGGAGCGCATATCGAGCCTGGGTTTCAGTGGTAGCAATCCGCAATTCACCGCGGTCAGGATAAGTAAACTCATTAGCCACACGCTTGATGCTATCGACTCGGCTTAAAATTTCAGTGGCAATAGCTATGACTTGGCTACCGACTTCAGTCACGTGAGTAAGGTGTTTACCACTGCGCTCAAAGATTTGTACACCGAGTTCATCTTCAAGCATTCTGACTTGTTTACTAACACCTGGCTGAGAGGTATACAGAGATTCTGCCGTCGCAGAGACATTAAGATTATGATTAACAACTTCAACTATATATCTAAGCTGTTGTAATTTCATGCTAATTTCCTAAGCACTAAATACTCCGCATAAAGCCTGCGGAAGTCCTTCCTGACTGTATACGTATAATTATTAGTTTTAATGGTGCAGATTACCAAACCAAAGTGGAATAAAAAACCTGATTTAATGACCAATAACGACACAGACTCAAAGCTAGTCTAAGATAACTATGCTAGCTATTTGATTTCATGTAGCATTGTTCCCATGTCTAACTTAATGGATTATCTATGATAATTACTGTGGTCTTAGTCCTCATCGGTGCCCTAGTATTAGTAGTCATTGGGATTAACATAATACAGCAACAAAAAGCGCGCGTTGAGGGTGACCGTAGAAATGAGTTTAATCGCCAAAAAGCGATTCTTGATGAAACGGAAGCTGTTCTCGCCAATTCAGCGATATTACCATGCTCCAACCAAATTATTATCATTTTGCATGAACGCATTAAAGATGCACTGCAAAGTGCGTTAACTTCAGCAATTCCCCCGATATCAAGCCAGCTAGAAAAGCGTTTAGTTGATGTAAACAACATGCTCGAGCAATTAAGAAAGAACGCCGACAACACGCCTTCGATTGAGAGTTTTCGCTTGCCAGACAATGACAAACAAATTTTGTTATTGGTTCAATCCTTAAAAAAATTAAAAGCAATACTGCGCAATGAAAATACTAAAGGCAAAGTCGTCCCTGAAATTTTTAGCCAGGAAGAAAAACGGATTGATAGTTTACAACTGCGAATTAACGTTGATGCAATGCTCAATCGCGCGAAAAGCGCTTGCGCCATTAAGCAGTACGGTTCAGCTAAACAGTTAGTCACTAAAGCCATTGCCACCTTAAATGCCCTTAAACAACACAACCCTACCGATCCTTTTGTCTTAAAAAAATCTGATGAGGCAAAAGATCTTTTAGAAGAAATGACCGGGGCGCAGCAAACCGAACAACCCAATGCCAATCAAGCACAAAAACCAGGGGATGAATTAGACATGCTGTTTCAACCGAAAAAGAAATGGTAAACCTGGTCAACCGCTAAAACACCGCTGTATTGGCGGTTTTTTTATGCCCATATCCTATGTTTTACGCCATGTTCAACAACCTGATGGATAATAGTAAACACAAGCCTAATTCCAGCAATGTTTACATGCCATTATCCACTCAAAGCGATGACACACCTAAAGACTAATGTATGAACAGTCTATTGTATGAAAAGACTGATGCATTAAAGAAGTTAAACATCAGCATAAGTCTCTGAGACTGAAAAAATCTGCATAAAAAAATCCAGTGCTCAGCACTGGATTTAATTAAGTAAGCTTATGTTGGCAAAGTTAATTAACTTTCTTTGGCTTTCTTCTTACGGGTATTTTCAATCACCCATTTGCCATCTAAGTATTTAGCGGTCCAACCTGTGGCTTTGCCTTCCACTTCTGTGGCGACATATTGCTCTTTGGTCTTACGGCTAAACTTAACTTGTGCTTTATTACCTTCGTCATCGGTTACTGGTGCATCGGCTAAATACAAGTATTTTGGCCACAACAATTCGCGATATTTCACTAACTCTTCCACTAACGGCGCGCGAGTTTCACGTGACTTAGGAAAAGTGCTAGCGGCTAAGAAGATACCTGCAGCGCCATCACGCAGTACAAAGTGCGCATCAGACTTAGTGCACTTAAGCTCTGGAAGATAAATAGGATCTTCTTTTGGCGGCGCAGCCTCACCACTTTTCAGCAGTTTACGGGTATTTTTACATTCGCTATTAGTACAGCCGAAATACTTACCAAAACGACCATTTTTAAGTTCCATATCGCTACCACAGCGATCGCACTCAATCAGAGGTCCTTCATAACCTTTGATCTTAAACTGACCCATTTCCACTTCATAACCAAGACATGTAGGGTTGTTACCACACACATGCAGCTTACGAGTTTCATCAATCAAATAAGAGTCCATGGCCGTGCCACATAAATGACATCTATGCTTGGCACGCAGAGCGTCAGTCTCGGCATCTTCGCTGATAGAGGTAATAGCCTCATCACCCGATGTCAGATTCATAGTGGTTTTGCATCTTTCCTTTGGCGGTAATGCATAGCCACTACAGCCGAGGAACACACCAGTAGTACCGGTACGTATGCCCATAGGACGATCGCACGTTGGACAAGGAATATCGGTCAGCACCATGTCATTGGTTAACATGCCGCCTTCTTCAGGCTCGTTTTCAGCCGTGGTTAACTGCCCAACGAAATCATGATAGAAACCATCGAGTACTTGGGTCCAATCACGCTCACCTTTAGCGACGTTATCTAAGGTCTGTTCCATTCCGGCAGTAAAATCGTAACTCATCAGTTCTTTAAAGCTATGAACTAATCTGTCACTGACGATTTCACCCATTTTTTCAGCATAGAAACGACGGTTGTCAACTTTGACATAACCTCGGTCTTGAATGGTAGAAATAATGGTCGCATAAGTCGATGGTCTACCAATGCCACGCTTTTCTAATTCTTTAACCAAAGAAGCTTCACTAAAACGGGCTGGCGGCTTGGTAAAATGTTGTTTTGGCAGCAGCGACGTTAAGCCCAGTGCTTCACCAATCCCAATTTCAGGCAGTAGTTTTTCTTCTTCGTTTTTCTTCTTCAGCGCTGGTTGTACATGTGTCCAACCGTCAAATTTTAAAATTCGACCTGACGCTTTGAGCTCAAACTCACCGGCTTTAACGGTTAAGCGAGTAGAGTCATATTTAGCAGGTGTCATCTGACACGCCACAAACTGACGCCAAATTAACTCGTATAAACGCTGGGCATCGCGTTCCATGTCTTTTAAGAACGCTGCTTCAACGGCAACATCCGATGGACGGATAGCTTCGTGAGCTTCCTGAGCGCCCTCTTTGCTACCGTAGCGCAGTGGAGCTTCTGGCAGGTACTTAGCACCAAATTCTTTAGAGATCAGGCCTCTGACAGCGTCTAAGGCTTCCTGACTGATATTTGTCGAGTCAGTTCTCATATAAGTAATATATCCAGCTTCATACAAACGCTGGGCCATCATCATGGTCTTTTTAACCCCAAAGCCCAAACGCGTGCTTGCCGCTTGTTGCAATGTTGAAGTTATAAAAGGCGCCGTTGGCTTACTTTGAGTCGCTTTATTTTCGCGATCTATAAGAGTAAATGTCTGATTTGATAAAGCATCAACAGCAGCTTGCGCTTCAGCTTGTGTCACCGGATTAAAGGCTTCACCTTTAAAACGCAGGACCTGCATGGTGATATCTTGCTGTGATGGCGTCTTTAAATCCGCATGCACGTCCCAAAATTCTTCAGGCACAAAGGCTTTAATTTCGCTTTCACGTTCAACCACTAAACGCACAGCCACAGATTGCACTCGGCCAGCCGATAAGCCGCGCGCGACTTTCTTCCACAATAACGGCGATACCATAAAGCCCACAACGCGATCGAGAAAACGGCGCGCCTGCTGAGCATTGACCATGTTAGTGTCGAGTTGACCTGGTTTGCTAAAAGCTTCTTGAATAGCTGTTTGAGTAATTTCGTTAAAGACTACACGCTGATACCGCTCAGGATTACCGCCGATGATTTCTTGTAAATGCCAGGCAATAGCTTCCCCTTCGCGGTCCAAATCCGTTGCGAGATAGATTTTATCTGCGGAATCGGCCAAGGCTTGTAACTCTTTAACGACTTTTTCTTTGCCGGGTAAGATCTGATAGTTGGCTTTCCAGCCATGTTCAGGATCAACCCCCATGCGTGCTACTAGATTATATTTGTCCTTTGCACGCTTATACTCCGCCTTTTCATCAGGAGACATTTTACGAACTTCAGCAGCGGTTTTAGTAACGCCATTGCCATCAGACACCGAGGAAGATGTAGGTAGATCTCTAATATGACCTACGCTCGATTTAACAATAAATTCTTTACCAAGATACTTATTAATGGTCTTGGCTTTAGCCGGTGATTCGACAATAACTAGCGATTTACCCATAGTATGATTCGCGCCAATGGTCTCTGGAAGGTGGAAATGGCTCCATATATAGAGGGTTGTCCTACGAGTTTCAAGTGAATCCCTCGATTATGTGCGCCAGCGAGTCAATTTTTATACAATTTATGGCTTTTTGTAAAAAATAATCTTGCGATATTAAAAACTATTCTTTCAGTTTTTACCATCTAATGAAAATACTTATGCACTTTAGGTCATGGATGCCCACATAAGCAAATCCTCTGCCCCTTGTGTGCGCTAACCGCTCACGTATACTTCATGACTTTACAGATAAGCAACACTAACCACTCAAGCTAAATACAAGTGTTATCCAATTCATATAGGTTATTTCCCTAAACGTAAGTCGATGAGTACGAGGATGATTCATGAGTTATCTGGAAGCTAATTTTGATGGACTAGTAGGACCGACCCACAACTATGCCGGCTTGTCGTTTGGAAATGTGGCATCACAACATAATGCAGCGGCGCCATCGAATCCCAAAGCCGCAGCATTACAAGGATTAACTAAGGCAAAAGCATTAGCTGACATGGGATTAACTCAAGGAATATTACCGCCACAAGCGCGTCCAGACTTATCCAGTTTGCGCCGAGTAGGTTTCACGGGTAGTGATGCTAACGTATTAACCCAAGCCGCTAAGTTAGCGCCGCATCTACTCAATAGTTTTAGTAGTGCGTCATGTATGTGGACCGCCAATGCTGCTACTGTGTCTCCAAGCACTGATTGCGCCGATGGCAAAGTGCATTTTACCGCAGCAAACTTAGTCGATAAGCTGCATCGCAGCATTGAGCCTACGCAAACAACTAAGACACTCAAGGCGATATTTGCCAACGACAACCACTTCGCCCATCACCCCCATTTACCTGAACATCCATTTTTTGGGGATGAAGGCGCGGCTAATCATACCCGTTTGTGCAGTGACTATGGCAGACAAGGCGTTGAGTTATTTGTCTATGGCCGTGAAGCCAGTAATCCAAGTGCCCCAGCGCCCAGGCGCTATCCTGCAAGGCAAACCCTTGAAGCCAGTCAAGCCATTGCCAGATTGCATCAGCTTGAGCACAACAGTGTTCATTTTATTCAGCAAAATCCAGCGGTTATTGACCAAGGCGTGTTTCATAATGATGTGATTGCCGTTGGTAATAAAAATGTACTTTTTTATCACCAACAAGCTTTTGTCGATAGTCAAAAGCAGTTAGCGCAATTGCAGCAAAAAATGCATGGGAATTTGCATCTGGTAGAAGTCAGCACGGATGATGTGAGCATAGATGCTGCGGTGAAAAGCTACTTATTTAACACTCAATTAGTCAGTGTAAATGATGACAGCATGATATTAATCGCCCCCAGTGATTGCCAAGAACACCCGCAAGTTTATCAATACTTACAAAGCCTTCCCGAGCGCGGCAGCCCAATCACCCAAGTTAAATATTTTGATGTTAAACAAAGCATGCAAAATGGCGGAGGACCCGCCTGTTTACGCCTGCGCGTAGCCCTTAGCCAAGCAGAGCTCGCCGCGGTTAATCCGCATGTCATTTTAAATGATGCTTTGTATCAACAACTCACGCAGTGGGTGAATAAACACTATCGCGACAGGATAAGCGCCGCCGACCTTGCTGACATCAGCCTTTATCAAGAGTCATGTACCGCCCTTGATGAGCTCACACAAATCATGAACTTAGGCAGTATTTACTCATTTCAAGGTTAAGTTAATCTAAATAAAAATGGCGCATTAGCGCCATTTTTCATCACCAACAAGTCATTAATAAATATTAATAGGAATATTAGCCACAGGCGTTACTAATCCAGAGGGCGATGTTACTTCTATGATTAATGTGCCGGAATTTGGTTTATCCTCACCCTTAATCACCACCCCATAGGCACTACCACCATTATGATTTGATGATGGCCAAGTATAACTACTGGTACTCACCACAGACCCAGCAGTGGCTTTAAAACTCACCACTGAGCCAGAAGGCATCTGCTGATTATGTAAGTCACTAATCACTATACTGACAGTGCCGCTGCTTTTACCATTAATATCAAGCACGCCATCACCATCATCAACCGCGCCGCCATCATTAATTATTGGGGTTGAGCCGTATGCCGTGCTACCCGACATGACTAATACTAAGCTAGCTCGAACGTTAATTGATTTAGAGTTAGATACGCCATCAGCGCAACCAGAATGCGTAGGTTCAGAGCAAAGCACGCCGTTATAAAGCTTATCGGCAAGATCAAATACCCCATCACTATCAAAATCAATCAACTCTTCATTCTTACCGCCTAGAGAATCACCACCTGTTTGTTGGGGATTAAAAACACCATCTTCATTGTGATCAACAAAAGCCTCATTTAGATCGTAGCTATTACCACTAACATCTACCCCAGTTAAAAAGGTTGGCATTTCAGCGGCATCAAACCGACCATTACCATTGGTATCAGGGAAAGACTCCTCACCAATAGCTGTAGCTATTATGGTTGCTCGGCCGCCATAGGCTTGCCCCATAAAGTTATCAGTGCGAGGGTTAACGCCTAAAACAGGTAGTTTCTTACCATCAGGGCGCGCCTGCTGACTGCGCCAAGTAACAGTACATTTGCCATTAAGCGTGGTACATGATGGGTCGACTGCACCGCCCTCTGTGGTAAATGTTACTGCAGTACCATCTTTAACTGGGTTATTAAATGCATCAGCAAGACGAGCTGTCACGGTAACTTCGGTACCATCTATATCCCAGCCTTCAGGATTTAAGGTTGATGCTGAGAGTGAAAAACTGTCTTGATCTGGAATACCAGTTGATACTACAAGTTCACTGGACTGACTTGAAATTAATGGACTCGAACCAACAACATTAGCAGTTACTCGCACACTAGTGGCCACAGTGCCTGAGTTTATAACGGTTTGCACTAAGCCTTGTCCATTAGTGGTTGCAGTGACAGGACTGGCTTTTATCCCCCCAACGTCGGTATTGAGGCTGAAATTCACGCTCTGGTTACTGACTACACTGCCAGTAGTATCAAGAACTTTAAATACAACAACAGAAGATTCATCACCACCTGTGCCTAAAATACCAATATTTTTAGGGGTGGCTGAGACGAATACTATGCTGCCAACATCTGCCTTTAACACATTTATCGCGCCAGAGGCCGATAAGTTAAGCCCACCCGCATTAGCAGTGACATTAATAGTGTCATTACCATCGCAGCCTTTCGCTAAATAAGTACTAGTAGCAATGCCATTCACCGCTTGCACTGGTGAACTTAAGATTGCAGATGGAGTTGATGCTCGACTACAGGTTGACGTAAAAATAACATCTATGGGTTGATTATACCGGACGCCATTTTTATCTTGAATAACAACCTCAACCGAAGCCGTTCCCCCCGCTGAAAGGATAGGACTACTAACGGCAGCTTTGCCATCAACAAATGGACTTCCACTGCCCATATCTAAATCAGTTTCACCAATCACCACGATAACAGCGGCTTTTTCGCCACTTGATAATGTGCCAAACACCTCCGCTGCGCCTAAGCTAGTTCCCGCATAAATATCAACAATGGCTTCACCTGCAGCATTAGTCACAGCGGTATCAATCGGCAATTCACCTTTAGTCGTTGTAAAGGTCACTATCACAGGTTTGTTAACCCCAGATACTTTAGCCTTAATCCTCCCCGGGATTAAATTATTAATAGTGCTTATAGGCTCGCCTTGTTGATTAGTCAGAGATAATACGACTTGAGCGCCGCCAGTGACATCACCGCCATCACCAACCATGGTAAAGGCTACGTCCGCACTTTCACTACTGCTAAGACTCGCAGTGATTCTACCAGCGCCTGCTGTACTACCGGTATACAAGGAAACTGTCGCGATACCATCAGCTCCGGTTACCGCTGTACCAATGGCAGGGACTAAGGTGCCAAGCTTAGGGTCATTAAGTACAAAAGTGACCAATTGATTGAACTGCGGTGTATTTGAACTATCCGTGACTTTGGCTGAAATCTGAGCTGGATTTTCGGCGGAAATAGTCGTGGTATTGATCGAAACATTAATTAGCTTGCTCGGCGTGGGATCAGGATTGGTGCCAGTATCACTGAGACCACCGCCGCCACTACATCCTGCCAAAAACACCGCCAAAATGAGGGCGGTAAACATCCTTAACGCTGACATCATTGTCAGACTCCCCGTATTATCCGTCAATTCCATGGGTTATTACGCAGCATCAACACGTAACCGAGCTAACAATGCGCAACACATCATTCATAATAATATAAAAATATCGAGAAATCACAACAATATAACCCACTTTAGTTATTCTCTTAGTGGCATATTCTTGTTAGTCTCTCTCTCGTTTAAAACAATAATCACAATATTTAAACGGAATCACCCATGAATAAAACAAAGAGCAAACCGCTAGGATTAACCGCAAAAATATTACTGGGCATGGCCATAGGCATCATTTTTGGCCTACTGCTACGTAATATGTTCCCTGCTAATGAGATTGTTAAAGAATATATCACTGATGGTTTTTTACATGTCATAGGCACCATTTTCATCTCTAGCTTAAAAATGCTGGTCGTTCCTTTAGTCTTTATCTCACTGGTGTGTGGTACTTGCTCGTTAAGCGAACCCTCCAAACTTGGACGCTTAGGTAGTAAGACCATAGGTTTTTATTTATTTACTACCGTTATTGCCTTGAGTTTTGCCATCATGGCTGCCGTCGTCATTCAGCCAGGCAATGCATCATTAACTAGTACTGAAAATTTACAGTACGTCGCGAAAGAAGCGCCGAGCTTATCTGAAGTCATCATAAATATTATCCCGACCAACCCAATAGAGGCCATGACCCAAGGCAATATGCTGCAAATCATTATATTTGCTGTTATTTTTGGTTTTGCAATTGCCCACATAGGTGAGCGTGGTAAACGTGTCGCTCAATTATTTGATGACTTAAATGAAGTGATCATGCGCGTCGTCACCTTAGTGATGCAATTAGCGCCTTATGGTGTTGCGGCATTAATGGCGAAACTGGCATTAACCTTAGGCTTGGATACCTTTGGCAGCGTTATCAAATACTTTTTAGTGGTATTAGTCATGCTGTTATTCCACGGCTTAGTGGTTTATCCCGTACTGCTTAAATTGTTTTCAGGACTAAACCCGCTGCTGTTCATTCGTAAAATGCGTGATGTGCAGTTATTTGCATTTAGTACCGCCAGCTCGAACGCTACCTTGCCTATCACGATGGAGGCCACCGAGCACAGGCTCGGAGTTGATAACAAAATTTCGTCCTTCGTCTTGCCCTTAGGCGCCACTATTAACATGGATGGTACAGCGATAATGCAAGGGGTTGCGACCGTATTTATTGCTCAAGTGTTTGGTATTGAACTGACCATTACCGATTACTTTATGGTGGTAATTACTGCAACCTTAGCCTCCATTGGTACTGCTGGCGTGCCTGGGGTAGGTTTGATTATGCTAGCTATGGTCCTTAATCAAGTGGGTTTACCTGTTGAAGGTATTGCCTTGATTATCGGTGTTGACCGATTGCTGGATATGGTACGCACCGCGGTCAATGTGACTGGTGACTCAGTTGCAGCTGTGATTGTTGCTAAGTCTGAAGGCGAGCTAAATCTTGATATTTACAATGACTCACAAGCAGGAAAAGTGGCATTAAGTTTTGACGAGCAAGTTCATCGCCCGTTGTAATTATCTTTAAGCCGTTAATGTTAAATAACTATTTTTAAGTAATCACCCAATTCTCAGTAGTTATCTAGTAACAAAAAAAGCGCCTAAAGGCGCTTTTTTTATTGGCGAAGATAACTAAATTATCTGCCCCAGTATGATTCTTCTAAGCTGTCTTCACGCTCAGGTAAGCCGCGAGATAAACGTGGGCTATGCTGGGCTAACACTTCATAAGCAACGCGGTTAGCGTACTTACAAATTTGCGAGAAAGATGAATAACATAAGCCTTCACGCTTGTGCTTACTCGAACCTGGCACATTGGTTTTATGAAAATCATTCGCTGATAAGTCATGCAGCAAGGCAGATAACGCGCCATCGCCCGCACCATTAGTGTTGCGAATACGCTCAGGGCCACCCATGTATGGCGAAATATGGGCATACACCTTAAGCGGCGTTACACAATCTTCTTTCATCATAGGACGTGAGAATTCATAGCGATTGAATTCAGGAATCGCGCCTGGCAATAAGGTGTGCTGAGTCTCGCGCTTTTGGCTTTCTTCAGTGTAACCTGCGGTATATAAACCTATTGGGCCAGCAGTGAGTAAAATCATGTCACACCAATCTAAGGCACTTTCACACGCAAGCAAAGGATCGCTAAAACCAGTCAGCGCTTCACCTTCGTCTTCATTCATCGCAAGCACAGTCACATGCTCAGCAATAAACTCTTGCCACCACTTAGGATCTTCAGCAATTAAGAAGCGCGTACCTAAAGTTAATACCACAGGAACATCGGCAGCTTTGGCATATTCAATGGCTTTCATCGCCGCATCAGTAATGCCATCGCCATCGCTAGCACGCATTAAATAGGCAGTTAACACTAAAGCGCTCGCGCCTTGAATAACATCGCAATCAATAAACTCTGGCGTTAACTTATCCATCGAGCCTTTGCTGATAGCAAAAGTGCGTTCGCCGCAATCAGAGATTAACGTGAAACAACGACCAATAGGGCCATCAACTGGCTGCAAGTAATTTAAGTCAACTTTGGATGAGGTATGGCATAAATAACGGTAAGCATAGCTGCCCACTTCAATGTTCTGGCTCATTACACCAAACAGCACTGAGCGATCATCGGCCAAAATAGAATAGTTATGAACTGTATTACCAATAGTGCCACCCGCAAATTCATCACTGATCAATTGCAGTGATTTAAGCTCATGATACAGTTGGTGCGCTTGCTCATCATTAATTAAGGTCGAATTTCCCTTAGGCAGCTGATAGCGTTCAAGCAATTCATCTTCTACTTTGGCTTCAATATCCACTAAGGTCTGATCTATACCTGTGATATAAGCGGAAAAAGGTTCTGGCTGTTGCGTCAGTTGCGCGAGTAAAAGGTCTCGGGTTTTAACGGGAAAATAATGCTTAGATTTACGCTGACCGGGAAACTTCATTCTGGGTTCTCTAATTACTGGCTTCCGTGCACGCCTTATAGACAGACTAACCTGTCCCCATACAACCAACGGGTTGCTAATGGCGGCAGATTTTAGCATAAATTAGTCGATGCACCAGTGCTGAGCTTAATTCAAATACAAAAAAGCCTGCACTTAGGCAGGCTTTTTATTCTAGCGCCGATATTTACTTCAGCGCAGCAACCATTTGCTCGCTCACTGCGGCAACAGTTTGGGTACCATCAAATTTACGGTATTGAGTCTCACCGGCAGCAGCCATAGCACCATAGAAATCAACCAAAGGCTTAGTTTGCTCATGGTAAATATCTAAACGCTTGCGTACTGTGGTTTCTTCATCATCTGGACGAATAACTAATTCTTCACCCGTCACGTCATCTTTACCCGTTTCTTTTGGTGGATTAAATACCACATGGTAAGTACGACCAGAACCTGGGTGTACACGACGGCCAGACATACGCTTAACGATTTCTTCGTCTGGCACATCAATTTCAATGACGTGATCAACCGCAATACCATTATCAACCATGGCATTGGCTTGTGGAATAGTGCGTGGGAAACCATCTAACAGGAAGCCTTTAACACAATCATCAGCAGTAATGCGCTCTTTCACTAGACCGATAATTAGATCATCAGAAACCAGTTGACCTGCGTCCATTACTTTTTTAGCTTCCAGACCAAGCGGAGTACCCGCTTTAACCGCGGCACGCAGCATATCACCGGTGGAGATTTGTGGAATACCAAAATGCTCCATAATAAATTGAGCCTGAGTACCTTTACCGGCACCTGGGGCGCCCAATAGGATAATGCGCATTCAAGAGTCCTCTTTTGCACTAATTGTTAAAGTCCGTGATCTTCGCATATATGAGCACAGGATAGAAGGAATTTTCATTAGACCTTAGGATGAGTCAGCACTAATACAACAAGCTATAAAGCTTTCGGCGATATTGATTGGCAATCGAACTGCCTTGCCCTAAAGCGGTAATGATTTCCATAAAGGTTTTTTTCAAGCTACCATCACCAACATTGAGGTCACGGCGCAGCTGTTCAAATAACAGCGCTAACGCTTCTTCATCACGATGCACTTGATGATAGGCCTTAGCTAACGCTTGGCGCACGATGATATCATCAGGCGTCTGCTCAAATGCCGCTTCTAATGAACGAATCTCTGGGCTGTCGGCTGACTCTTTAGCCAAATTAAGCTTGGCCATTAAATTGGCATAATAGCCATCTTGCCCGGCTAGACCGACAGTCGCTAATAACGTTTGCGCCGCGCTCGCGTCTTGCAACTGCAAGTACACATCAGCCAAGGCCAAACTAATTTCATCGCAAGGATGGGCTGCTTGCGCGCTTTTTAGTAACATTTGCGCTTGTGGCAATAAGCTGGCGTCATCGGCTTGCAACATAGCCATGGCTTGCGCCAATTGATGTTGCCATAACGGCTTAACGTGTTTGTCGAGTACAGCGCTTATCATTTCGCCCGACATAGGTGCCATTAGCGCATCTATCGGCTGACCTTGTTGCAATAACATCAAGGTAGGTAAGGCTTGTATACGAAAATAGCCCGCGATCTCCATTTCAGTGTCGCAGTTTACTTTGGCCAGTAAAAAACCGCGCGCTTGTTCTTGTGCCAGTTGTTCTAACACAGCCAAACTTGCAGGCTCAGACGGTGACCAAAAAGCTAACACTACTAACTGTTGCATTGAGGCATCAACGACTTGCTGAATGTTCTCTTTAGTTAAATCAATTATGCCATTCATATACATTCCTCAGACAAACAGGGCCACCTATGGTGGCCCTACTGGTATTAATCTTGACGCAGTAACATTTGATTCATCAGCTTGATAAAGCTGGATGGATCGGCCAGCGAACCTTTTTCAGATAACAGAGCTTGTTGCAGTAACAACTCACTCCAATCGCTAAAGGCTTGTTCATCTTGCATAGTGATTAAACGCGCCACCAATGGATGGTTAGGGTTAATCTCAAAGGTTGGCTTAGATTCTGGCACGGCTTGACCGGCAGCTTGCATCAACTTAATCATTTGCGATGACATTTCGCCTTCACCAGCCACAACGCACGCCGGTGTATCGGTCAAACGCGTGGTGACTTTAACGTCTTTAACTTGCTGACCTAAGGCGGCTTTTACGCGCTCAATCAAGTCTTTGCTGTTTTCAGCTAACTGCTCTTGGGCTTGCTTTTCTTCAGCATCTTCAAGTTCGCCTAAATCTAAGTCACCTTGGCTAACACTGTGCAGTGATTTTTCTTTATAATCATGCAGATGATTAACCAACCACTCGTCGATACGTTCAGACATTAATAAAACTTCAATGCCTTTTTTACGCAGCAATTCTAAGTGTGGGCTATTCGCCGCAGCAGCGTAGCTATCAGCCACTATGTAATAAATGTGCTTTTGGCCATCTTTCATACGGGCAATATAGTCATCTAAAGACACTGTTTGCGCGGCACTATCGTTATGGGTCGATGCAAAACGTAATAAGCCAGCGACTTTTTCACGGTTAGCAAAATCTTCCGCCGGGCCTTCTTTTAGCACCTGACCAAATTCGCTCCAGAACTGCTGATACTTATCGCTATCATCTTTAGCTAACTTTTCAAGCAGGCTCAGAACGCGCTTAGTTAACGCATTACGTAAATTACGGGTAACCTTGCTGTCTTGCAGAATTTCACGGGAAACGTTAAGCGGTAAATCGTTAGAATCCAGTAAGCCTTGCACGAAGCGCAGATAAGATGGCATAAATTGCTCAGCGTCATCCATGATGAACACACGCTGCACAAACAATTTTAAGCCGTGCTTACGATCGCGGTTCCACATATCCCATGGCGCTTTGGCTGGTATGTATAACAAGCTAGTGTATTCTTGATTACCCTCAACCTTGTTATGCGCCCAAGTTAACGCATCGCTAAAGTCATGGGATAAGTACTTGTAGAACTCTTGGTATTCTTCATCCGTCACTTCTGACTTGCTACGCAGCCACAGTGCTGATGCCTTGTTCATAACTTTCCAAGCACCAGCAACGGCTGGAATGGTTTCACCGTCTTCTTCACGTTCAGCAGTGCCCTCTTCCCACATTTCAACTGGGATAGAGATATGATCAGAATACTTAGTGATGATAGAACGCAGACGATAGTCATCAGCAAATTCTTTATCATCATCACGTAAATGCAGTACGATTTTAGTGCCACGTTCCGCTTTTTCGATATCTTCAACGGTGAAATCACCTTCACCACAAGACTGCCACTGCACGCCTTTATCTTTGCTGTCGCCGGCCGCGCGGCTAGTGACTGTCACTTTATCGGCAACGATAAAGGCTGAATAAAAGCCCACACCAAATTGACCAATCAGTTGTGAATCTTTGGCAGCATCACCTGATAAGTGGCTAAAGAACTCAGAAGTCCCTGATTTAGCAATAGTACCTAAGTGCTCAATCACGCTGTCGCGGTTCATGCCGATGCCATTGTCTTCAATGGTCACAGTGCCCAGCTCTTTATTTGTGCTGACACGCACTCGCAGTTCACCATTGCCTTCATAAAGCGTGTCATTGGTCAGCGCCAAATAACGTAATTTATCGGCGGCATCTGCAGCGTTTGAGATCAATTCACGCAGAAAAATTTCTTTATTGGAATACAAAGAGTGGATCATCAATTTCAAAAGTTGCTTAACTTCTGTTTGAAAACCTAGTGTTTCTTGTTTAGACATGAAAATTTCCCTTGTTTTACACAAATACAAATTCGATACCAACTAAATGGGGTTAGCTGACATTATTTCAAGGGTAAAAAACAAAAAAGACCCATCATTGGGTCTTTTTTCATTCAGTTACGTCCATTGCAAGCTTACAAAGGTAAGCGGCCGGTGAAAGACAAGGCTAAAGTCGTACTATCAACATACTCAAGCTCACCACCAACGGGGACACCATGGGCAATACGGGAAATCATCACGTTATAGCGTCTGGCAATATCGGCAATGTAATGAGCGGTCGCATCCCCTTCCACGGTCGGATTGGTCGCCAAAATTAATTCGCTCACCCCACCCGCAGCTAATTGCTCTTCAAGCAGGGCCAAACCTAGCTCTTGCGGACCAATGCCATCAAGGGGGGATAAATGCCCCAGCAATACAAAATAGCGGCCAGAGAAATGACCACCCGCTTCAATGGCAAGCACATCGGCAGGCGTTTCCACCACGCACACTAATTCGGCGTGGCCGCGCTTTAGACTCGCGCAAATCGGGCAGGTTGGTTGCTCGGTAAAATTGCGGCATTGACGACAATGGCCAACATCACGCATTGCCGCAGCCAATGTATCAGCCAAGGCAATACCTACATTGCGATTACGCTCAAGCAAAGAAAAGGCCATACGTTGAGCCGATTTTGGCCCAACGCCAGGCAAACACTTCAAGGCTTGCACTAATTCATCAACCAGAGGACTGAATTTCATTAGCAGCTTAGAATGGCAGTTTCATGCCTGGTGGTAATTGCATACCGCCAGTGACATCAGCCATTTTAGACTTTTGATTTTCTTCGATACGGCGAGCGGCATCATTACAAGCTGCTGCAATTAAATCTTCTAACATTTCTTTGTCGTCTTCAAGCAGGCTTGGATCTATGTCCACTTTACGAACATTGTGCGAGCCCGTCATAGTGACTTTAACTAAACCAGCACCGGCTTCACCAGTAATTTCCATACGGGCGATTTCTTCTTGCATCTTCGCCATTTTGTCTTGCATCATTTGGGCCTGTTTCATCAGGTTACCCATGCCGCCTTTTCCAAACATAATACTTATCTCTTGTTATCAAAAAATGGGATTATCCCACCTAGGGGTTAATCTTACTGAAAACGTTCTATTTGGCAAACTGAGTTAGTGACTTTTGTCATGCTTTTGCCACTGGAGCGCTTAAAGATGGAATTTGCTGCGCGACCGCTGTCAATAATTCGCCAGGATAACTCAGAGAATCTTCATCTAAGCTTGCCGCTAACATGGTCTGCATCCATTGCACTTGCTCATCACTTAATAGCGCATCTCGCGCTTGGCCTAATAACTGCCGATGAAAGCGATGCCTTAATTCTCTGGGAGTTTCATGCCCAATATCAAGACCCACATCTATCACTAATTCAAGGCCAGCTGCCAGTATAGGTGCTAATGCATCTCTTAGTTGCTCGATGGCATTCGCCGCAGCTAAATGCTTTTGATCCGGTTTAAGGAGCAAAATCACTCTATCTTCAGACCACTGCTGGCAAATTGAATTGACCGCCAATTGCCGCACACGCCCGCCCACCTGAATATTCGACATCTGCTTATACCAATGCAAATCTAAAGCATCGCCGGTCGGCGCAAATGTAGAGCTTAACTGAGTGGTATTCGGTGCCACCTTAGGCGCAGGAGTCGTTGCCACGGTTGCTGAAGATGCGACAACAGTATTAGCACTGGCTAAGTGAACCTGAGATGGAGCACTCGCGGCAGTTTCATTAGCTGTTACTGGCGCGTCTTCCCATGGCGGACGGTTAGCCTCAACTTCTTGGGGCGTGAGTACACGAGCCGTAGTTGCCGCACTGTTGGTAATGGTATTGGTAACAGTGTTCGCCATTGGGCTTGCAATAGCTGGCGCATTGGTATTTGCCGCTTGAACCGCCTCGTCATCACTAACACTGCCAGCGTCAGGGATTTGCAAAGCCGCTTTGTTGCGACCAGCTAACAGCCCCGATGTTAACGCCGACTTACCTTCAGAGTTTTTTATATCACCTACCCTAGCCAAAGCACTAGTGTGCGGCTCAGAGTCCGTGGTCTGCGGGGCAATCGTTGATAACAATTCTGCTTGCGATTTAAGCACTTGATCCAAAATGTCATCTAATGGGTTAAAGCCTGCGCTCGGCTCAGTTAATTGTGCTGTTGGCTGCGATACTACTAGCTCAACACTTTGGCCATAACTTTCGAGCGCGTTATCAGCAGCAGGTTCAGTGAAACTCGCTTGATAATCATCAAACTGACTGGCGTCATTGCCATAGCCATTGAAAGATGAGTGATCTAAGGCATAACCATCGAGTCCATCATTGCCCATTTCTGGTAATGCTGGTTCATCTTGTGAAGGCGCAGCGTCACAATACGCTTGCTGCGCCGCACCCGATTGATGACCACCAGCGTCAATTTGATAACCATGGGATTGGGCTTGGCTAATGAGTAACGCTTGTTCCGCCAATAATGCTGCATCACCATTTAATTCATCATGCAGTTTATGGTTCTGGTCATGATTTTGGTCATAACCAATAGCCTGATGACTCACATCTAATGGCGCCGGTACGTTTGCTTGTGTATTTACTTGCGCAGAAACTTGCAACTGCGCCTCCGCAGGAGTTGAAGGCACAACTGAGGCTACAACAGGCTCAACAGCTACCAAGCTTACACTCGGCGCTGTTATTGCTGCTGCGGCTTGAGTAGCGACTGATACAGTTGACGACGCGCTAGTTGAATGAGCGGTTGCTGCGGGCTTTACCAGTGCTTGATGCAATTGCTGCGATAATTGACTAAACGCTCGCTTACCAGCGCCTGGTGTTTTATTTGCAGGCGCGGCGGATGAGCTTGCAATTGCCTGTCCACCACTTGGGTCGGGCTCAGGCTCAAACATCATGGCGCGCAGTAATGCCATTTCTAGCCCTGAGCGCGGGTCCGGCGCGAAAGGTAAATCTTTACGGCCTTGCAGCAACATTTGATAGTAGAGTTGCACTTGCTCTGGGCTAAGTAACTCAGTAAATGGCAATAAATCTTCACCCGTTAAACTTAACTGCGCGCACGCAGGCGCAAATTGACACAAGGCTATTTGGTGCAGTTGCTCTAACAGGCTGCGCAGTATTTCACCGGCGTCACCGCCATAACTTAATGCTTCGGCGGCTAAGGTTAATAAAGTGACTGAATCACCTGCAATCAGCGCGGCCAGCATAGCTTGAATATGCTGCGCATCTAATGTGCCAAGCATAGCTTGCACTTGCGCTTGTTCAACATGGCCAGCGCCATAAGCTATGGCCTGATCGGTAAGGCTTAAGGCATCACGCATACTGCCGTTGGCAGATTTGGCGATAAGGCGCAGCGCGCCATCATCAAACGGAATACTTTCAGCCGTTAATACATGCTGTAATTGCCCGAGAATATCATCTAACCCCAGACTTTTAAGGTTAAATTGCAGGCAGCGCGATAATACAGTCACAGGTAATTTCTGTGGATCTGTCGTTGCTAATAAAAATTTAACGTGCTCAGGCGGCTCTTCGAGAGTTTTTAATAAGGCATTGAAACTGCTGCGCGACAGCATATGCACTTCATCGATTAAGTAGACCTTAAAGCGGCCGCGACTTGGGCGATATTGCACGTTTTCGAGGAGTTCGCGAGTGTCATCGACTTTAGTGCGTGACGCAGCATCAACTTCAATTAAGTCAACAAAGCGCCCTTGGGCGATTTCGATACAACTGCTGCATTGTCCACAAGGAGTGGCTGTGATCCCAGTTTCGCAATTTAACCCTTTAGCAAACAGACGCGCTAAACTGGTTTTGCCAACACCGCGGGTGCCAGTAAATAGGTAAGCATGATGAAGACGTTGTTGCTGCAAAGCATTTGTCAGGGCTTGTAATGCGTGCGACTGACCAACCATTTGCTCGAAGGTGGCAGGGCGCCATTTTCTGGCTAACACCTGATAGGACATGAGACTCCCCAAATAATATGAGTTGGGAGCAAGCTCCGCTTTATTGCGAACGATATTGGCACCATATTATCTAAAGCTCAAGCTTATATATGGTGCCAATATCGGATGAAAAAGTTTGCTTGGTTATTCGCCGTCAAATTCACACAGTTTGAGAATATTCAAACCCAGCGCTGTTAAACGCGCTTCACCACCGAGTTCAGGTAATGAGATCACAAAAGCAGCTTCAGTCACTTCACCACCTAAACGACGGATCAGTTTAACTGTGGCTTCTATGGTACCGCCGGTTGCTAATAAATCATCAACCACTAACACTTTATCACCTGCAACAATCGCATCTTGATGAATTTCTAAAGTGTCATGACCGTATTCTAATTCGTAACTTTCGGCGATAGTTGCGCGAGGTAACTTGCCTGGTTTACGCACTGGCACAAAGCCAACATTAAGTTCAAGCGCTAACGGAGCACCAAACAAAAACCCGCGGGCTTCAGTACCTACTATCTTGGTAAAACCCATGTCTTTATAAGCTTCAACCATAATAGCTATAGTCGCCTTATAGGCCTTTGGGTCTTCCAATAAACTGGTGACGTCACGGAACATGATCCCAGCTTTTGGATAATCTGGAATTGTTTTAATGCTTTGCTTTATCATCGCCAGGCTTTCTGAATTCATTGCCATATTCGCTTACTTAGTCTGCCGGTTACACCGGTCTATACAACAAAAAAGTCCACACTATGGTGGACTGCTTTACTATCCGGCACAAGCTTATGCCGCTTTGCCACTCGTTGCAACTATGAGTGTGCTGATGTGTTCGAGTAATAGCCGCTTAGCGTCACAATTTAACGGTTTGCGTAAAAACAACGACAACAAGTTCATATCCATAGCCGCGGCGACATCACTTGTACTGCGGGTACTTAGCATAATGACGGGGATATGCGCTAAATCATGGCGGGTTTTCAACAAACCGGTCAAATGAGGGCCATCAATGACTGGCATAAAAAATCCAGTAATCACTAAATCATATTGGACATGGCCGACTTTCGATAAGGCCTGAATAGCATTGTCCACACAATCCACTTGACAACCTGAGTGCATTAATAACGTTTGTAGAGTTTCGCGACTGATCCTATTGTCATCGACGACAAGTATTCTAAATGTCATAGTTACACCTTGTATTCTCGATGACGCGGATTTTAAGCTAGTTGCCGTCAAATTTCATGACGAACGTCACAGAACGTGCGGTAACGCACGTGATTAAGTGTAAACAAATTTATACATCTATAGATTCACTTAAGGTCGGGATACGCCAAATGAATAACATTAGCGAACAAAAACAACATATTAAAAGAACTTTAACCCATAGCAAAGGAACAAAGTAAATGCTGATCATAAAACTTAAAGCACTCATCATTATCGCCTTACGCTTTAAGTTTGGACGCATGGCTTTATGTTGCTCCCAATTTTGCAGACCATCAGCAAACCATGGGTGACGGTGCAACCAATCGTGCAATCTTTGATTCGAGCGAGCAAAGCAATAGGCTGATAACAGAATAAAGGGAACTGTGGGCAATACAGGTAAAAATACACCAGCAAAACCAAGAACTAAGCTTAGCAAGCCGATAAAAAGCAATAATCCACGCTTAAAAATCATGAGTCGTCCAGCACAGGCCAGAGCGGTATCTGGCCAACCTAATATAGTTAGGATTAATAATAAGGAATAATGCCGGCCACTTTAAGCCAAGACAAGGTCGCAGGCAAGGTAGGCAGTAATAGCAATAATACAAACACCAGCAGATAAAGCGCGTTAAATGGATCTTTGAATTCCGATTGCATTGTTAACATCCTCTGTTGTAGACCCCATTATTATGCGTACAAATAAAGCGTGACCACAATCACATTGTTGCAGATATTTAGTTAACTGCATGAGTTTTACGCAAAATCCCCATAGCAGCGATAGGGGTTAATAACGCCGTTAAGCCTGAATAGATGATATCACTCGCTATATTGGGATAAAGAGCAGTGATTGCTGCGGACAACTCGCGCAAATCATAGCTATGTTGTTTTAATAAAAATAAGGCCTGCGCCGCTAACGGCGTCAGTTGCAAAAACTGCACTTCGTCATCAATATCGCGATAAATGCAAAAATTATGGGCAGGCGTTGACACCGCTTGGGGTAAAAAATCTGGGCTAATTTTGTGCACTGGATATTGATAACTCACCACCGCAGTAAAGCCTGCGAGCATCATGGGATACTGAGCTAATTCATCAGCCTGCAATACATTTTGACTATCTTCATTGCTAGCGACTGCAACCACTAATTCTTGCCACTCATAATGGGCAAGTTCTAATTCAAACGGAAAACGTAAATATTTGGCATCTTGCTGTTGCAAAAAATGCATAAATTCACCGGCGATATCTACAAATATGGGGCTTTGGCAGTCATGGGTTTGAAAGAACTTATCCACTACCCTGCCCCAATCATTCGGGCCATATAAGCTTTTTAATACCGGAAAAGCATTGGAAACAAAGCCATAAATATTGTTATAAAACAAATCGCGGTATACCTGCATGTGGCGCGCATCAGTGCCCACAGGCAAAGGCTCCAGCGGATTTTTTATATAATCAATAAAGGTTTGCTGAATGTGTTTAAATGCCATTACGCTGACCTTCTGTGACTCAAGGCTTGTTGCTGTAAAAATTTGATATGTTCAATTTCCGCCACTAATTCACATGTGGCAGGTAAATTAAAATCGCGCTCTAACAAGGTCGGAAATACGCCATGTATGGCATAACACTGCGCCAATAATTGCCATACGGGCGCATTAATATCGGCGCCATGGGTATCAATAATGAGATCTGCATCTTGCCGATAATGGCCTGCCACATGTAAGTAGCGAATGCGTGAGGTGGGCATAGCCGCCAAAAATGCTTGCGCGTTATAGCCATGATTAGTGGCATTCACATAGATGTTATTAACATCCAACAGTAAACCGCAGTCGGCCTCTTCTAACACCTGGCATACAAACTCTTGCTCAGTCATTTGCGCGCCTGGTGCTGCGTAAAAAGACACATTTTCTAAGATTAAGGGCCGCTCCAACACATCTTCAATAAGCTTCACCCGCTGCGCCACATGAGTTACCGCTTCACTGGTAAATGGAATTGGCATTAAGTCATAAAGATGACCCGCTCCGCTACAGTAACTTAAGTGCTCGGAATAACACTCGATGTTATGCAGGTCTAAAAACGCCTTCACCCCTTTAACAAATTCAATATCAACAGGGCTAGGTCCGCCGACGGATAAAGATAAACCGTGGCAAAAAAAACGATGACGTTCAGTGAGCGCTCGAAACTGCTTGCCAAATTTGCCCCCGAGCGTCATCCAGTTTTCTGGTGCTACCTCAAGGAAATCGATGGCGCTGGGTAATGACAGGCAAAACTCAGTTAGCATCTCCCGCCTTAAGCCTAATCCTGCGCATGCTGATGTCATCAATTATCCTTATCACTTATTAATCGAACCAAGACAGTTTGTCCGGGCCGTTTTAACTGGCTACATTGCTTTTTTTGAGCCTCTTTAACGCAATAAAAGAGGCTCAGTTTTGTGGATTAACGATTGCTGCCGCAGCTGCCTTCTTTCGCTTTTTTGTCACCGCCGCACTTACCTTCACCACATTTACCTTCTTTGGCTTTTTTATCGCCGGCACTAGTAGCCTCACTCGCCTTCATTGCGGCCGCTTTAGCTTCGCCACATTTGCCCTCTCCGCACTTACCTTCGCCAGATTTCATGCCAGCGGCTTTACCTTCTCCGCATTTGCCTTCTTTAGCTTTTTTACCTTCGCCGCATTTGCCTTCACCGCATTTACCTTCTTCACCCACTAACTGATAACCCGCTTCCATTTGCTCGAAACCAAACAAGGCTTGCGCTTCTACAGTGTGGCTCACTGCGCCAGACATAATCACTGCACCTAAGGCCACGGCTACGGCTGTCTTGTTAACTGAATTCATAAAATTTCCCTCGTAATTGATGAAAGGCATTCATTAGCACTGTTTGCTATGAACTTAGCTAGTAGACCCACAGCGGCTAAAAAAAATTTCGACCGTTAATCAATTGTCGCGAATTTCGCCGAGTTACCGCCACAGTTGTTATCGCATAGTTACAAAATAAAGCAAGGCTATGCCAATGATTTCCCTTGAGGTAAAATGCGCGCCCATCGTTATCATTCGCAGACATTTATGAAAACACGAGTTATTCTGGCACCTATGGAAGGTGTAGTAGACGCACTCATGCGCGACATACTTTCCAGCATTAATCCCTTTGATTTAATGGTGACAGAGTTTATTCGTGTCACAGACCAAATTTTACCGGATAAGGTTTTTTATCGGCTCTGCCCTGAGCTTAAAAATGATGGTTTCACCCCATCTGGCACCCCAGTTCGAGTGCAGTTATTAGGGCAGCATCCTGAGTATGTTGCTGAAAATGCAGTAAAAGCGGTAGAGCTTGGCTCCCATGGCGTCGATATCAACTTTGGCTGTCCGGCGAAAATGGTCAATAAAAGCAATGGCGGCGCGGTATTACTGCAATATCCTGAGCAGCTCTATGCCATTGTTAAAGCCATGCGCGATGCTGTGCCTCCAGAGCATATGGTGACAGCAAAAATCCGTTTGGGGTTTAACGATCGCAGTTTATACATGGAAAATGCATTAGCCATTGCGGAAGCTGGCGCCAATGAGCTTGCGGTACATGCCCGCAGTAAAGTGGATGGCTATAAGCCGCCTGCTTATTGGGAATACATTACTGATTTGCGCCAAGCCTTAGCAATTCCTGTGATAGCCAATGGCGAAATTTGGTCTGCCGATGATGCCAAGCGCTGCCAAGCCATTACTGGGTGTGAAAGCGTGATGATTGGACGCGGCGCCATTTCGCTCCCCAATTTAGCCGCCTGTATTAAAAATGGTGATACCCCATTTACCTGGGAGCAAACCTTAGATTTGATGCTGGCGTATTCAGAACGTGAGCTTAATGGTCGTAAGAGTTGTTATTATCCATCTCGAATTAAGCAGTGGTTTTCGTATTTGAATCGCCAATATCCACAGGCCGATACGTTATTTAGGCAGTTACGCTCTCATAAAGAAACCGCCCCGATTGTCGCCAGTCTACAGGCGGCAAAAGCCGAGCTCAGCTTGCAGCAATAATCGAGTGTTTCACTGTATTCACTTTATGCGTATGTTTGATGAATTAGCTTAGCCATAAAAAAAGCGCCCGTAGGCGCTTTTTTAGTGAATCATTAAAATTACATTTTTAGACTAACTTGCAGGTAAAAATAACGACCTAAAGTATCATAGGTATATGGATCGGTATTTGAATCATTGTTACCCGTGTAATAAGGTGGTGCCTTATCAAACAAGTTGTTCACGCCACCTGATACTTTCCAACCATGTGGTAAGAAGTAACTTGCCGAAATATCATGGTACATCACAGAACCTGTAGTAGGCGCAACACATTTAGTGGCATCAGCAACACACGCATAACTGTCCATGCCATCGATATAGCGTGCTTCATAATTTGCAGTCCATTCGTCAGATTGGACGCCTAAACTAAAGTTACTCTTATATTTAGCAAAACCGCCGTTACCAGCAGTAATAAAACCCGCGTAGTCAATTGCTTGATCCAGAATAATCGACTCGTTTTCGAGTAAAATTGTGGTGTCTAAGCCTGTGCGCCAATCTAAGCCTAAAGCTTCGAAGGTATAGGCTAAGTTAATATCCACACCTGAGGTATTTTCTGCACCAATGTTTTGTAACTGGTTATTGAAAATAATCCGATTTCCAGGTCCCATCTTAATATCTGCCGACTTACATAATGCGGTTGCACCATTAATTGGGTTACCTTGAGCATCCATACACTGATCAACAATATATTGTGAATCAACTAAGGCAATAGAGTTAGTCACTTTAATATTGTAATAATCGGCGGTCATAGAAAAACCATCAAACCAACCGGGTGAATATACAAAACCAGCAGTCAGGATATCGGCCTCTTCTGGTGTCAGATTCGGATTACCACCACGCGTTACCTCCGCTTGCTCTTGACCAACGGGATGCTCCACTTTGTCGAAGGATGGAGATTCACCACCATAAAGTTCATCAACAGAGGGGGCTCTGAAGGCTGTAGAAGCCACGCCACGTAACATCAAGTCATCCACTAAGCGCCAGGTTAATCCTAACTTCCAAGTGCTATCCATACCAAAGGTACTGTATTCAAAAGCACGAACCGCTGCACTTAAATCAACTTGCTGAGCAAATGGTAAATCACTTAACAACGGAATAGCTAACTCAAGATAGGCTTCATTCACATCGTATTCACCACTAGTAGGCTCCACCTTAGGATCGTTAGCCAAACCTTGTGAGGTTAAAGAGTCTGGAATAAACCACGCACTTTCTTTTCGGTGCTCAATACCTGCCGCAAAGCCTAAATAACCCGCTGGTAGCTCCATGAGCTCGCCATCAATGTTAGCCGAGACAATAAACATCTCGCTACCACCAGAGTTAAGCTCTGTATAGATACTTCCACCTAGACTCTCCCTACTCCAAGAGTTTTGATCCAATGGATTAAAGGTGCCGTTTTCAATACCTTCATTAATGCTACCCATATTAACCAGATTGGCTAAGCGATCGACTGAGTCATTTCGACCATAGTTAACCGAAGCATCCCAATTCCAGCCATTATTCAGTTCACCATCAAGACCTAATACAACCCTTGCAGTATCAACAACCTGGCTAAATTCACGGTTACCGATATCCGTCATGCGGCGACCATAATCAAGTGAATCGCCATACTTGTACCCATGAGCTAATAGGCTATTACCCATAGCTTCTTTATATTCAAAGGTATCTGTCCAAATTGGCTGAGGTGCCATTTGTTGCGATGACCAACGTTTAGTAAACATGCCTTCAGCAAATAACTTAGTGTCGTCCGTCAGTTGATAGTTAGCTAAAGCAGTTAGATTTAAGCGCTGCATAGGGGTATATAGGTAACTGGTACTTGAATAATTGTAACGGTCGGCATCAGCAAACTCATGCCAACTGCCATCAGCACCGCCTTGCAGTTCATCGCGTCCATCTGGTCCCCAAATATGACCATAAGCACTATAAGCACTACCACCACAAAAGGTTTCTCTACCACCGCCAGCAGCATTTCGCTCTAATATTGGACACTCAGAAAATCCACGGTCGGACATAGAAGCACTACCGCGATCCATATATTGCATGCCCATGACCACATTTCCACGGTCAAAGTTTGCGCCTAACGTAATATCAAAGCTCATTTCCTCGGCATCACCTTGGCCTGAAATGCCGTTTTGCAGGTTCATTTCGAAACCTTCAAAATCATCAACCAAAATGATATTGACGACACCGGCAACGGCATCGGAACCATAGATAGCTGATGCGCCATCTTTAAGTACTTCAACGCGTTTAATCATAGAGACAGGAATGGTATTCAAATCAACTGTTGAAGCAGCACCTGTACCTGAGTTAACCATACGGCGACTATTGACTAACACTAAGGTTCGCTGTGAACCTAAGCCTCTGAGGTTGATGCTAGCATTACCGTTAGAGCCATTATTAACACCAGGATTAGTCATAGCTCCGCCAGTGGCGGTCATTTTTTGTAAAACTTCATCAATAGATGTTGCACCACTAGCTTTAATCGTTGCTGCATCAATGGTTGTGACTGGACTTGCGGTTTCCATATCGGCACGTTGAATACGAGAGCCAGTCACTTCAATGCGTTCTACTTTTTCAGCATCGGTTGCAGTTGCAGCATAACTCACGCCAGTAAACACTGTGCTCGTTGACGCTAACACTAATAATGAGCGGCGTACTGCTTTAGCCGTTAAATTCATTGCTACCATATATCCCTCCAATATTTGACCAGAACAAGTCAAATGCTGCTTTGTTTTTATATTTATGTGTATGACAATTAAATTGCTGAGTGAATAATGTTAAACAATTTGAGCGCAGTCAATCATGTTTTGTGATATTTATCATGTTTTTTTACATGGCGAATTTTAATTAACAAAAAAAGTAAGACTAAAAACACAAAACACTAAAAATCAAGCAGTTACATATTTTTATTGATTTAACATATTTTACATTATTTACACTTGCGCAACATATGCTACAATTAATTCACCCCGCACTTAAGTAACATTTGTTATTCAGCGGCATTAACTTGCCGCATTAACGCATAAAAAATGTATGGTCCGTCTCGTTATTGCAAATGATATTTTCGATAACGAGGTTGGTTTGCGCTAATGTATTCGGAGTCTTCATTAGGTGCTACCACCCGCTCCACGATGAGTTCCGCGCTAGATTGTCCTCAAAAAGCCCAAAGCATACTGCGTTGCTGTTTTTTATGTCAGGTCTTCAATCTAGTGGTCTGACCGTTCTGCCATCTTTTTTATCATCTGCAAACTCGGCTTAAACTCTTACTTCAAATGCTTGCTTGGTCGATAACACTGACCACGCTATCCGCACTAACTTATTCGCCAAAGCGACAACCGCTACGTTAAATGGCTTTCTGGCTCTTAACTCCAAAATCCATTCACCAAAAACAGCGACTGCAACCTCTGGCCTTGATAAAATCGACCGTGCACCATGGATGAATAACGTCCTCAACGCTTTGTTGCCGCGCTTACTTATCCCCAAAAGCGTGGTTTTGCCGCCAGTTGAGTATTGATGTGGGACAAGCCCTATCCAGGCGGCTAACTGTCGTCCATTTTTAAAGTGACCCACATCGGAGATATCCGCTAAACACTGACTCGCGGTTAAATTTCCCACACCTGGGATAGATTTAAGCAGTTGAGCATCTTCATTTTGCTCGACAAGCTGTTTCAGCTTGTTATCTTGACCTGCAATACGCTCATTAAGCTGTAAATAGTATTCGTGATGCTCAATCAACTCCTGCATTAACATCTGAGGAATAGATTCTTTACTATAAGCAAGCCATTGAAATAGGCTCTTCATCTTGCTATGCCCTTTAGGGAAGCTCATACCAAATTCAAGCAAGATAGCTCCAATACGGGACATGCACGCGGTACGCTCTTTTACGTAACTAGAACGAATACGTTGGATCACTGAGATAACCTGAGCAGTTTCAGTTTTAACACCAACAAAGCGCATCGATGGGCGTGTTGATGCTTCCGCTATTGCATCAGCATCGATGTAATCATTTTTATTAGTTTTAACGTAAGGTTTAACGTACTGCGGAGGAATGAGTTTAACTTCGTGCCCAAAAGACTGGCACTTTCGAGCGAGCCAATGTGAGCCACCACATGACTCCATGGCTATGATTGTTGCGGGTGTTTGAGCTAAAAACTCAATAAGTTTTGCGCGAGATAAATGCTTTCGAAATTGCTCTCGACCGCTATAGTCATGAGCAACAAGATGAAAAGAAGATTTGCCTAAATCGATCCCAATTACTTTAATAGTAGACATGATGGTTCGCCTCTTTGTTTGCCTAACCCTAAGCTTAGCTTAGGGGTGAGGCGGACCATCTAATTAAGACCAGCTATTGACTTAATGCCGTTCACTTAGTGTGAACGGCATTTTTCTTAGGCTTAATGGGATACTTGTTTTTACTCATTTTTAACGCACGTGGATAGGCCCTATCCCGTTTCCCATCAAGCTTGAACTGTCTCGCATTACGCACTATGTCCAAGACATCTCTCGGGACATTCCCTCGCGTTTGAGATGACAGCTGAGTCAGTTTTAAAATGATATAACTCGACGCATCTCTAAAGCTCAATTGGTTCGGATGTAACGACGGTAAGCTTTTAGCCATCAACACCATCTTGTATCTGATGAGGTTATAGGCCAACAGTACCCCCCACAATTCTTGGATAACCAGCTCTGGCAATTGACTGCGTAACGTAAAGCGACTCTCCAGCAGATGCTGCTTCATCTCCCGATAGCCCACTTCTATCTCCCATCGATGGGCATATAAATCCACTATCTCGGCCCCCGGATAACGCAAGGGGTCAGTTAATGAGGTCAAAATTGAAACCAACTTACCTTTTACCGTCTTCGTCAGTAAGCGAGCTTCAATATTGTCAGGCAGCATAGGCCACTTCTTTCTGGCTTGAGGTGTGGTGGTTAACTGCACCAGTTGGTCGTGTTTTCCTAAAGAGCGTACCACTTCATATTGTGTCCCTTTCTTCAACGGCAGCAGCCAGTGGCTGTTAGGTTGAGCCTGTTGCCAGGCGTGCAAAAGCCCCAACGAATAGAAGCCTCTGTCAAACAGCGTCAGGCTGTTATTGGGTATGCTGGATATCAGTTCGGCGGCTAAATTCATTTCACTGACAGCAACAGAATCAAAGGCGCTGTTCAATACCAAGTGACTGCTTAATTCCATCATGCAAACCATACGAATTTGAGGATAGGCAGCATCACCAGCAGCATTGGCGGTTTTGGCAAAGGCCTGGTTGTTTTGCTCACTATCAGGTGTTCGCCACACGACACCATCGACACCGTAGAGGTTGAGTCCACACCAATGAGGATGCTCTGCTCTCTCATGCCAAGTCTTGGCGCTTCGCTTAAACACATCCTGAACAACGTCAGAGCCCAGGCGCTTGCGCGCTTGCGTGACAGCGCTGCGAGCCACGTAATCCACCTCTTGAGGTAAGACGATATCAAGCTTATTGATGAGAGAGCGGACGGACTCGCCTCTGAACAGAGCCATACCAATCACCGCCCAAATCATGGCATCCATAGGTAACTTACGTCGCCGTAAACTGGCAACACCATGTGAATCAAGGCACGACTGAATTAAATCTGGCTCAAGCACATCGGCCAGACAGGTGAATTCGGTATGGCGATTGATATGAGTACGCGCCAAAGCTTCTGAAAGTTGCATAAAAAAATCCGATGACATGGGGTCATCGGATTTTGATCCTTTCAGTGAGATCGTCAAGCGATCTGTCTTAACTGATCGGCATTAAGCTATTGACTGGTCTTTTTTTATACGCTTACTTTACATGATATGAATATTAAAACTTCTGGTTGTAACGCAGATAATATTCACGCCCTATGGGGTCATATAAGCTAGTGCTGTAATAAGGGAAACCAACTTCATAATTAAATGGCGGCTCTTCATCAAGTAAATTACGAATACCAAGATTGACTTTAGCATTCCATGGTAAATAGTAACCTACTTGCGTATCGACTATCCATTGACCGTCCGTCTTGCCATATTCAGCATCTTCTTGCTCTGCGGTATAACGGGCAAACAAAGATGCTTCCCACTCATTATGTGACCAGGTAGAGCTAAGATTTATCCTAAATTGCGGTTGATCTGTTTCACCCACGATATCTTCCATTGGCGAATTTGGGCCATCCTTAGCTTCCCAGCTCAAGACATAATTGGTCTCAGCGCCAAAGTTAAAGTCACCCACTTGGGTTGGCAATAAGTAACGGACGTTGAAATCAATGCCGCGGGTTTTTAACTCACCCAAATTCAGTTTTTGCAATAAGAGATGGTTAACGTCGCCATTATTCTCGCGGAACAGCATTCCTGAAACATCATAGCCATCGCGCTCTAAGTTAAATACATCTTGTGATGACAAGGTGCTGATAACATTATCTATTTGGATATCATAATAAGAGAGTTCAACATCTAACTCATCAGTGATATTCCACACCATTCCCATAGACAAAGAGGTTGACTCTTCAGGCTCTAAGTCTTCGTTGCCCTGATAAAATGCCTTGTATTGCTTCTTATCACAGGTTGAAGAGCCTGCGCATGATGCCCAATCTGAAGCCCATAGGAAGGTTTCCGACTGACCTGTGTACAAATCATCAAAGGTTGGCGCTCTAAAGCCTGTGCCATAAGAGGCGCGCAGTAATAACGAGTCAAATGGGCGATAGCTAATACCAGCTTTCGGATTGAAAGTACTACCAAAATCGCTGTAGTCATCAAAACGAGCCGACAATTCCACGTCTAAATTATCCAATACCGGAATAATGGTTTCTGCCGATAATGACCATACTTCACGACTCTTACCTGTGATAATGTCGCCACCTGAGCTGCCGACAATATTGCCTTGGTTAGATGCTAAGTCATAAATTTTTTCATATTCGGTACGGTTCCACTCAAAGCCTAAGGCTAATGGAATGGTGCCATTGGGAATATCAAACAGATCTATGCTAAAGCCGCCATCGACACCATAGGTTTGCACCCGGCCGTTAAATAACGCGGTATGGCCTGCGGCCTGAATCGCCTCTTCATTATGACCTTCAACATAACCGCTACCCGCGGCAAAGTAATCAAGCTTACCGTTATCTAATAACTCTTGAATAACAGTGGCGTTAGCCGCGCCTGATTGCACAGAACTTACATCGGATCGGATCCACTGCGCGCCCAAACCCCAAGTCATGCCGCCTAACACATCTGAATAACCATCGAGTGCGGTTAAGAAGTTAATATCTGAGTCTTGAACCTTAGTGATCCTTGGCCCAAGCGGCGTGGTTCGCATTTTAAGCGCGATATCAACATAGCGACCAGCAGCCACTTCATCCTTTAACCATTGGCTGCCATATTTATCAACCGTTGCCAGATAGATGTCTGAGTTTTCACTCGTATGTTTAAGTACTGGGTTATTACTGTTTGGCGCGCCGGCATACTGACCTTCAGTCCACACCCGAGTCATCATCAGACGGTTAGTCCAGTTGATGTCAGCGGTGAGCTCATGATCCACTTTAAAGAAAGTCGAGAAACGTTCTTGCGCAGCCATAGTGGCAGAGTCTTGCGCGGCGTTGTATGCGCAAATTTTATTGCCTTTATTATCTGTGATTAAGCTTGAATTTTCTGAGCCATCACAGCGCGCATCAGCAAAGGAAACCGTTTCATACACAGGCTTACCATTTGCATCAAGTACTGGTTTTCCTTCCTTATCAACTTTCGGCTTACTACCATCAGTGTAAGAACCTGTGCCAGGCCAGCCCCAAGAACTATCTAAGTGACTACTAAAATCTCTGTCTCTGTCATACAAGGGAGAGCGATTAAAGTATTCTACTGAAGCGACCATATTGGTTTTGTCACCTGACACACCAAAGGTCATACGTAGGTTACTGTTTTCCGCACCGCCGTGCTCAGTAATGCCTTGTTCAGCATCCACTTCCACGCCTTGGTATTCTTTTTTGGTGATAATGTTAATTACGCCTGCTACAGCATCAGAGCCATAAACCGCAGAAGCACCATCACGCAGTACTTCAATGCGTTCCACCGCAGCCATAGGCACAACGTTAAGATTTTGAGTACCACCGCCAAATGCCACCGATGACCCCATGCGGCGACCATCAATCAACAGCAAGGTACGCTGCGGGCCAAGACCACGCATACTCACAGTTGATTGCGATGATTGACCGGCACCAAATCCTGACGCATCACGAAATGAACCAAAACTGTTCTGTGATAAATTACGTACAAAATCAGACACAGTCGCCACACCTGAAGCATCAATTTCAGCCTTGCTGATCACGGTCACAGGTGATGAGGTTTCCATATCAGTACGTTGAATGCGTGAACCAGTGACTTCAATGCGTTCAAGATTATTTTCATTTTGCTCAGTTTCAGCCTGGGCGATATTGGCCACAGATGATGAAACTAAAGCAAACAAACTAAGACGTACTGCCTTAGATACAGCTGTTTGCGTTGACATATTTTCATTCCCTCAACATTCGGCAGTAGGAGGATTTACCGAAACTTATTATTTTAATAACCATGCCTTCCGATAAAAATACTTATCAATAACAAGCAACAGGTCAACATTAAATATTGTTAACTAAAATAGTCACTTTTTTAAGCTTGGTTAAATTTGATGAGATAAATGAATTGACTAATTATTATTAGCATAAGGAACAACCAGTAGTAGCAGGCTTGATTAGCAAATACCAATTAACACAAGCGCATAACAATTAACATTTAACAACAAAAAATCGAACGGCACGAAATTGTCAAATCCGTGATGAATATCACACCGCAAATATCATTTAACTCGCAACTATAAGGGATTAATGACTGAGTAAACTGACAATAAATTAAGCTTTATGGCCATTCACATGTTAACGAGTCATTTATCAACATCAAGGATTGGCACATTCTGGTCGACAACCAAAAAAGTGCTATAAACCAGAGCCAATAGAGACTTGCAAACGTAAAATATTCAATAACATCTCACTAACGCTAACTTTTATGCAAAAAAAAGCCCTCAGTTGAGTAATGCCGTTCACTTAGTGTGAACGGCATTTTTCTTAGGCTTAATGGGATACTTGTTTTTACTCATTTTTAACGCACGTGGATAGGCCCTATCCCGTTTCCCATCAAGCTTGAACTGTCTCGCATTACGCACTATGTCCAAGACATCTCTCGGGACATTCCCTCGCGTTTGAGATGACAGCTGAGTCAGTTTTAAAATGATATAACTCGACGCATCTCTAAAGCTCAATTGGTTCGGATGTAACGACGGTAAGCTTTTAGCCATCAACACCATCTTGTATCTGATGAGGTTATAGGCCAACAGTACCCCCCACAATTCTTGGATAACCAGCTCTGGCAATTGACTGCGTAACGTAAAGCGACTCTCCAGCAGATGCTGCTTCATCTCCCGATAGCCCACTTCTATCTCCCATCGATGGGCATATAAATCCACTATCTCGGCCCCCGGATAACGCAAGGGGTCAGTTAATGAGGTCAAAATTGAAACCAACTTACCTTTTACCGTCTTCGTCAGTAAGCGAGCTTCAATATTGTCAGGCAGCATAGGCCACTTCTTTCTGGCTTGAGGTGTGGTGGTTAACTGCACCAGTTGGTCGTGTTTTCCTAAAGAGCGTACCACTTCATATTGTGTCCCTTTCTTCAACGGCAGCAGCCAGTGGCTGTTAGGTTGAGCCTGTTGCCAGGCGTGCAAAAGCCCCAACGAATAGAAGCCTCTGTCAAACAGCGTCAGGCTGTTATTGGGTATGCTGGATATCAGTTCGGCGGCTAAATTCATTTCACTGACAGCAACAGAATCAAAGGCGCTGTTCAATACCAAGTGACTGCTTAATTCCATCATGCAAACCATACGAATTTGAGGATAGGCAGCATCACCAGCAGCATTGGCGGTTTTGGCAAAGGCCTGGTTGTTTTGCTCACTATCAGGTGTTCGCCACACGACACCATCGACACCGTAGAGGTTGAGTCCACACCAATGAGGATGCTCTGCTCTCTCATGCCAAGTCTTGGCGCTTCGCTTAAACACATCCTGAACAACGTCAGAGCCCAGGCGCTTGCGCGCTTGCGTGACAGCGCTGCGAGCCACGTAATCCACCTCTTGAGGTAAGACGATATCAAGCTTATTGATGAGAGAGCGGACGGACTCGCCTCTGAACAGAGCCATACCAATCACCGCCCAAATCATGGCATCCATAGGTAACTTACGTCGCCGTAAACTGGCAACACCATGTGAATCAAGGCACGACTGAATTAAATCTGGCTCAAGCACATCGGCCAGACAGGTGAATTCGGTATGGCGATTGATATGAGTACGCGCCAAAGCTTCTGAAAGTTGCATAAAAAAATCCGATGACATGGGGTCATCGGATTTTGATCCTTTCAGTGAGATCGTCAAGCGATCTGTCTTAACTGATCGGCATTACTCAGTTGAGGGCTTTTTTATCGTTTAAACATTAGATGGCATAATCTAGCGTTAAATAATAGAACCTACCTATATTATCGTAGCCGCCTTGGCCACTGCCGTTACCAGTAGCCATAATCGGCAAATCTCTATCGAATAAATTATCAACACCTAAACCAATAGATAAGCCATTATTCAACTCATAAGAACCAAAAATATCTGTGGTCGCGTATGAACCATATTCCATAATATTGGAATAAGGCTTATCGTAATTAGCGCTAAATTGGTCGGTATATAAACTTACCCTATCGATATAAGTCGTTTTCCAATTTAAGGTTAACGCATCTATATTGTAGGCAAACCTAAGTTGCCCTTGCCATTTAGCATCGCCAATTACGCCAGCATATTCTTCATATTCGCTGACATTATCTTGGAATGGATAACTCTTACTCTCGATTAAATAAGTCGCCAGTAAGTTGGTTTTAAAGTCACCGCCTGCCAATGGGAAATCATATCCTAACTGGAAATCCACCCCAGAGGTTTCTGACTTGGCTATATTTTGCACTACCTGTAAAATGTTTGTGATTTGATGATTATTCTTATCGCGGGTGATCAAGCTGCAATATTGATTATCGACTCCCGTCGCTGAATCCACGCACTTATCTATAATATCTTGCGCGCTAATTGAGCTAATAGCATCGGTAATTTCAATCTGCCAATAATCCACCATAAAGACTAAGTTTTCGACATAGCTTGGCTCAAACACAAAGCCTGCGGTAAATGACTTAGACTCTTCAGGCTTTAAGTTTTCATTACCGCCAGATAACCCTTCGAGGGTCTTATCATCATAGGGATCATCAAAGCCAGTGGGTACACCAAGGGCTGCACAATTAGCACTGCGAATAGCGCGCTGCTCTGGAGTTAAACTGGTCATTTCACTGGCTTTACAGCTATCGTTCACCCTAAAGAAGTTCTGCGACTGCGCGGAATAAAGCTCACCAATATTAGGTGCCCGCATCGCGGTAGCAATGGTCGAGCGCACTCGCAAATCACTATATAGCGCCCAATCAAGCCCAAGCTTCCAACTGGTAGCATCACCCACAGATGAATAATCAGCATAACGCACCGCCGCATCCATATTCAGCTGTTCGATTAACGGCAAATCGGCGAGCAGTGGAATAGAGACTTCAGCAAAAATTTCTTTAACGTTAAATTTACCACCTTCACTTTGCAAAGCATTGAAGAAGGTATTGCCTGCGGCGGCAAATGGGTCTTCATCGGAAGTACTTTCTTCGCGGCGATATTCAACCCCTGTCGCAACCCCGACATAACCCGCGGGTAACTCAAATAAACTCGAGTTAGCGATGGATGCACCAGTCACAAACTGCTTGATAGTAGAGCTACCGCGAGTAGTAGTACTGATATAATCACGCGCTTCATCACTTAAATTACCATGACCAAAGATATTTGCGGGCACGCAGCCATTGGCTCTAGCTTCTAAGTCACGGCACACAATTTGACCAGTAGTGGGGTCTTTAATGGCATCGATGGCATAGTTAAAGTTATCGTAGATCAGGTTGTTAAGGTTAGTTCTGTCATGCTTGGTTTGGCCATAAACCACATAAGAGTCCATGTCCCAACCGCTAAATACTTCACCTTGAATACCCATCACATAACGCTGGGTGGTGCGTTCATCTTCTTCGGTGCGCGGCCCCAAATCACTCATAAACCGGTTAACCATGATACTGTCAAGGCCTGCAGTATCCATCAAGGCGCCAAGTTCATTGCTGATGAAAGCATTATCTCTTTCAATGGTGGTTTTAGGGTTAAAGAAAAAGAAGGCTGGCTGACCTGCCGTGGTCGCATTAGTTTGCGAATACTTAGCTTCCAAGTAACCGTTGAGCGAATCGGTAAGATCGTAATTCACTTTGAAGTTCACTGTGGTGCGATCAAATTCCGGTTGTAGTTCTTCCCACTGGCGTAAATTGATGTAGTCGCAATCACCAGCGCAATAGGCGCCATCAAATTTATCGCCACGGTCAACTTCACGCACACTGCCATCTGGGTCAAAGGTGTAATATTTGCCGCCTATGTTGGTAGTGCCGCCATTACTGATCCGATAATGACCAGCATTAGGTAAAAACTCATTGACAGTATTGCCAGATTTATCGGCAAACCTTGCCCAAGAGACTGCGGTCTGATCGCGTTCCATCATATCGAGGCGCGCTTGCTGCGCGTATTCCACCGAAATAGCGGCATTACCACGGTCATTATCAAAGTTACTACCGTAACTAAGTGATGCGCGCTGATTGTTATAACCGCTGTCTTCAGCCCAACCACTGCTGACATTAGCGTTAAAGCCTTCAATACTCTTTTTGAGCTTAAAGTTAACCACGCCAGTCACGGCATCGGCACCATAAATCGCCGATGCACCGCCGGTAATAATCTCAACGCTTTCAACCCAAGCGGTAGGAATAGTATTAATATCCATAGCCGCAGAGCCAGGAACAGCCGCCACATGGCGCTTACCATCCACCAGTACCAAGGTTCGATTCGAACCCATACCGCGTAAATCTAAACGATTCAGACCCGCAGTACCAATGGAAGTACCTGAATTACCGAGTGAATATGTGTCCGCCAGTTGCGGTAATTCATTCAGTGCATCGGCAATGTTAACTGCACCCGTATTGAGCAGCTCTTTACCAGTAATCACAGTCACAGGTGTTGGAGCTATCGCGCCTTCCCTAACAATTCGTGAGCCTGTGACTTCAATCCGTTCAACTTCGTTGGTTTCTGTCGCAAATGCGGGAATAGAGCTAACCCCCATAGCAAACAGGCTGATACCAACAGCGTTAGCCACTGCAGTTTGCATTGTCATATGCCTCATCCTTTCATTCATTGTTGTTATCATGGTTACAAAACAAGAGTAACCACCCCAAAAACAAACTAACTCGCAACAAAAACAACATCAACACAACCATTTGTTGCTAAAATGTTGGTTTTAGGCGATTTTGAATTTCAGGAGATTTAGAAAATAATGAAACTGGAAATAAAGCGGTTAAAAATCAGGCGATTAACTTGAGTGACAAATAACACGCAATCAGTGGGATCGAAACAAGCTGATAACAATAAAAGTTTCAGTCACTGCTCGTTTTTTTCAATAAACTTGACAGTGATCACATTACAGCCACAAAAAAGGAGCCTAAGCTCCTTTATCATTAACGACTAAAATAATCACTTTGCAATCAAATATTAACGAGTGCGAGGGCACAACTCATCAACACTGAAGAAGTAAGCAATTTCGCGCTCGGCAGAACCTAATGCATCAGAACCATGAACAGCGTTTTCATCAATACTGCTAGCAAAATCGCTACGGATAGTGCCACGGGCGGCATCAGCAGGATTGGTTGCGCCCATGATTTCACGGTTAGCTAACACGGCATTTTCGCCTTCTAAGGCTTGCACCATGATTGGGCCTGAGGTCATAAAGGCCACTAAGGCGCCAAAGAATGGACGTGCGCTATGTTCAGCGTAAAAACCTTCAGCTTGCTCCTTAGTTAAGTGCACCATTTTTGAAGCAACAATTTTAAGACCCGCTGATTCAAAACGGCTGTAGATAGCACCAATATGGTTGTTGGCTACGGCATCAGGCTTGATAATTGAAAAAGTGCGTTCGATCGCCATTATTATGTATTCCTTTCAGTAGGGATTATCAATTTGCGCGAATTATACGAGATTAACGTATTGAATCCTATCTTTATAACAACGAATTCGTGACAAAGCTCACCAAGAGCGATTACCTAACACGCGCAACCGCTCAAACTTGAGATAAGACTGAATTAGTCTTGACTGATAATCTAATTGATGGGTGCTCACAACTCAGAACTTACGGGTAAAAAAAAACCCCGCCGAAACGAGGATTATAGAGTGAAGGCAGATTAACCTTCGCTAACCATGTTAATGGTATATTTAGGGATATCAATAATCATATCGCAATCAACCACTTTAGCCTGACACGAAAGACGGCTTTCAGGCTCTAAGCCCCAAGCTTTATCTAACATATCATCTTCCAGTTCATCGCTTGGCTCTAATTCATCAAAGCCTTCGCGCACTATCACATGACAAGTGGTGCATGCACAGGATTTCTCGCAGGCATGCTCAATCAAAATGCCATTGCGCAGGGCAACATCCAGAATCGACTCACCGACTTCTGCTTCAACTACCGCACCTTGCGGACACAATTCTTCATGAGGAAGAAAAACTAACTGTGGCATAGCTTGTACCTATATATTATCAACAGATTGGCCAGTTAAAGCCGTCTTAATCGAGTTATCCATACGACGCGCAGCAAACTCTTGGGTCTGGGCATCTACCGCTTCGATGGCAGTAGTAATGGCTTTAACATCACTACCGTCAGCGGCTATCACGAGCGCCTGCATGGCAGATTCAATCATGGCATGCTCGCTAGCATCCAGTAAATCTGCATCTTTTCTTAACGCCGAGGTTAAAGATTCAATCACGCGCGCCGCTTCTACTTTCTGCTCAGTTAACATCCGCAGTTCAATGTCAGCTTTCGCATGATTTAACGAATCTTTTAGCATAGTGCTAATTTCATTTTCGCTTAAACCAAACGATGGCTTAACCTGAATGCTAGACTGCACGCCAGAAGATTTCTCCATGGCGGTAACACTGAGCAAACCATCGGCATCCACTTGGAAAGTCACGCGAATGTGCGCCGCGCCCGCCGCTAACGCCGGAATACCTTGCAAGGTAAAACGCGCTAATGAACGGCAATCTTGCACTAATTCACGCTCGCCTTGGACGACATGAAAGGCCATGGCCGATTGACCATCTTTAAAGGTGGTAAATTCTTGCGCGCGCGCCACCGGAATAGTGGTATTGCGAGTAATCACCTTTTCCACTAAGCCGCCCATGGTTTCTATGCCAAGCGACAGAGGTAACACATCTAATAGCAGCAGTTCAGATTCAGGCTTATTACCTACCAAAATATCGGCTTGAATACCGGCGCCTAAGGCCACGACTCTGTCTGGATCTATGCTAGTTAATGGCAATTTACCAAAAAATTCAGCCACGCGCTCACGCACGAAAGGTACGCGGGTAGAGCCACCCACCATAATGGTTTGCAGCACTTCATCTTGACTAATTTCAGCATCGCGCAGCGCGCGGCGACAAGCAGCAATAGTCTTTTTAACTAATGGCTCAATCAGCTGGTTAAATAGTTCACGTGTGATAGTAAGCTCGTAAGATTGACCATCAATATCAAGCTTGGCAGCAACAGTGGGGGCATCACTCAAGGCTTCTTTAATGCGGCGCGCTTCAATCAGCAATTGGCGATTCACTTGATGATTAGTTTGCGCTAATTGCCATTCGGTCACTAAGTGTTGCACCAGTAACTCGTCAAAATCATCGCCACCTAAGGCAGAATCGCCACCTGTAGCCATGACCTCAAATACGCCTTTATGTAAGCGCAACACCGAAATATCAAAGGTGCCACCGCCTAAATCATAAACCGCGATCACGCCTTCTTGGCCGGAATCTAAACCATAAGCAATAGCGGCAGCCGTAGGCTCATTTAACAGACGTAAGACTTTAAGCCCTAATAAATTAGCGGCATCTTTAGTGCCTTGGCGCTGAGCATCATCAAAATAAGCCGGCACAGTGATCACTACGCCTTCAAGCTTACCGCCCAAGGTTTCTTCGGCTCTAGCCACTAACGGCTTTAAGATTTCGGCGGAGACTTGAATGGGGTTAACCGGCCCTTGCACTGTATTGAATAAAGGCAGGCCATTATCGCTGGCAGTAAACTGATAGGCGTGATGATTGTCTTTACTCAGCACATCAGCAAGGCTGCGTCCCATAAAGCGTTTAACTGAGACTATGGTGTTTTGTGGATCTTTAGCAGAAGCATTAGCAGCGCGATAACCCGTTTCAACATAGTGCTCGCAATAACGCACTATCGAAGGTAACGCATGGCGCCCTTGGCTATCAGCGAGAGTATTAACCTGGCCACTTCTAACAGCAGCAACCAGTGAGTTGGTGGTGCCTAAATCGATACCGGCGGCGAGACGATGTTGATGCGGAGCCGCGCTTTGTCCGGGCTCAGCAATT